>JAEXNT010000075.1 GCA_023439545.1 Bacillota bacterium | reverse complement strand
TGGAAACCGATGTTGGTTTGAAGAGCCGTATGCGGGAAAACCGCACGTACGGTTCTGTGAGGGGCAGTAGGCATCCCTTCACGTGTTAATAACTTGAAAGGAGTGTCGAGACTGTCTACTCGACTGGGAGACGGTGGAAGAGTATAAAGGCAGGATAAACGTCACAGCTCCGAGGATCGGTGATGAAAATGCGCTCCGCAGCATGGAAATCGGAGCGGACGTCGACGATGAGACCGGGTTTTCTTCCTGCTGTTTCCATGACTGCAGGATCGCGGGCCTTACTGCCGAACGGCTGGCTTTCAAGCAGGTGCTGTTCAGAAATGTCAGCTTCCCCGATATCAGGTTCAAACGTATAGAACTGATGGACGTCAGATTTGAGAACTGTGACCTTTCCAATGTGGATTTCGGGGAAGCATCTTTACATAGAGTTGAGTTTGACAGCTGCAAGCTGGTCGGCGTCAATCTTAATGAATCCGTATTGAGAGATGCGGCATTCGTCGATTGTAATTGCAGGTACTCCTATTTCAGTTATACGGATCTGAAACAGACTACTTTTCTGAAATGTCAGCTGAATAGCTCAGATTTCAGAAATTCATCGCTCACAAGGGTAGAATTCCTTGAATGCGATCTGACCCAGGCGCAGTTCTTTTTCACCAACCTTAACGGCATCGACTTCACCAGCTGCGAAATACAGGGAATAGGGGTAAACATACCCGATCTGAAGGGTATCGTAGTAACTCCCTTGCAGGCCTTGGCGCTATCCTCGCTGCTGGGGATAAAAATCAGGGAAAGTTTTTAGACCTTCCTTTTTTATTCGGTTTAACCGGCCAAGGCACGGAGGACTACAGAGTTTTTCCCTTTTTCCTTGGCTTCGTTGATAATTTCGATGGATTGCTCTATCATGCTGCGAATACTTGTGACATCCTTGTTGAGACCGACAAGTCCGCCGATATAGCAGCCTATCTGCTTTTGGCAGCCTTCCGATCCGAAATCGTACTGCTGCATATCGTGAATGATCGCTTTTGCGGCATTACCTGCCAATTCCATTCCGGCTTTTGTAAATACTATGAATTCATCGCCGTGTGCACGGCCCAGCGCACTATGTTCCAGGTACCTGTCGATATTGGATTTTATGATGTTGTGGCAAGCGACGATCACCCTATCTCCGGCTTCAAAACCATAATCGTCGTTGACCTGCTTGAAATGGAATATATCGAACCTGAATACCGCTATACTGTCGTCGTCCAGGCAGAGGTCTGCTATTGCCAGCGCAGATTCGAGGAACATCTCCATGTTCGGTATGTTCTTTTTGATTTCGTGGACACTTTCCTGCCGGATACTGAGTAAATCAATACTTCTATCCATTTGAAACCCTTCCCTTTCCAAAATTTTGATCAGGTTGTCAATCTCGATTTTCATTTGTATCTTCTCGTTCATTGCCGAGGAGATCTCGATACGCTTCAGCACCAGCTCGCGGACCATTTTCTGCCCGTCGATCGGACCACTCAGCATTTCCTTTATTTGCGACAATGAGAAATCGAGGCTTTTAAGGATGATCACCCAGTTTAGATAGTGCGACTGTTCAGCGTCATATGAACGGTAGCCCGTCGCCCCGTCGATGCAGGACGGCTTCAAAAGGCCGATCTCATCATAATACCGCAGCATTTTGGCAGTAACATTATTCAATACCGCAAATTCACCTATCTTCAAACGGATACCCCCCGTCCAGATTCCGGCCGGAACCTCTTTATATAAACTATAAACCTTACCATAACAGGAAAGTCAATAACCTGTGGAAAATAAAATGGAAAAATAAAATCGGGTATGGTAAAATCAAACCAATATCTGTAATATGGGAGGGTTTTATGAAATACGCGAGGCCGCCCTGTTGATCCTTAACCTCATATAACGCACGAGCTCCGCCATTCCAGCAATCGATCGACTGCTGAAATGAAAGGAGCTTTGATATGAATGGTATGACGAACGTCTGGAAACTTTACGCTCTAAGATTCTTCCACGGCCTTATACCGGCTTACGTAATCGAGAGGCTGTTTTGGGAGCAGCGGGGCATGACTGTCCAGATGGTGGTATATACAGAAATTATTTACGCATTGACGGTTGTCCTGCTCGAGATACCGACAGGCATAATGGCTGACAAATGGGGCCGAAAGGGAATGCTGCAGGTCAATGCTTTTTTATCGTGCTGTGAATTTTTGATCCTTGTTAATTCAACATCTTTTTTCGGTTTTGCAGCCGCAGTTTTTTTATCAGGCATAGGGCATTCTGCACGAAGCGGCACGGAAAGCGCATTACTTTATGATACTCTTCAAGACTGTAAAAAAGATAAGGATTTCGAGAAACATCTGGGACGCCTGAATGTGATCGATTATTCGGCAATAATAATTGCTTCGCTGTTCGGCGGTCTGTTAGCCGAAAGCTTCGATTTCGAGCTCAACTATTGGATTTCAGTCGCGAGCTCGGTTATTGCGCTGGCTATATCGTTTGCCCTGCGCGAGCCTGCTGCAAGAAGCGAAGCGGAGCGTCCGAAAAGGATGAGGGAGTATGTCGGGAAATCGTTCGGCTTTTTCAGGAGCAACCCTTCGGTCTGCCTGGTGCTGCTGGCAGGCATGGTCACCGGCGCTGTGATGAATTTCCCGGATGAATTCTGGCAGCTCTACCTTGAAAGACTGAACATACCTGTCCCGTATTTCGGGATGTTCCTGTCGCTTTACCTTGCGGGCAGGCTTCCCGGAAACCTATTGGTATCGGCCTTAAAGAGAAGGTTCGGATACAGGACGCTGCTGACTGCCGCCATTGTGCTCTTTACCGCCGGATTTGCGTGCCTGTCGGCAGCTGATGCCAACCTTAGCCTTTTGATACTTATAGTTATAGCGGTATCGACCGGTGTTACCGAACCATTGGTTTCAGGTTATCTGCATCACAGGATAGATTCGTCTGTGAGAGCTACGCTTGACTCATTCCAGTCGCTTGGGCTGAAAGGAGCGACGATACTGACAGGGTTCGGCTTTGGATTTGTGTCGACGCGGTTTGACGTCTTTGGCGGCTCGGCTTTTTTAGCTGTAATCTGCTTTGGTTTCCTGATTTTCTTTTCGATTTTCTCCCGTAGGATTGAAGAACCGGTTGCAAATATGACATACAGCAGTCGTGGAGATAAGGTATGATAGGCTTTGAGCTGTTGCTAAAGAAATGCCTGCAGGCGGACGGGGAAGGTTTATACATGAAAAGGTCGGATTTTTTCAATGAAGTATACAAAATAGTATCACGCATACCAAAAGGAAATGTAATGACCTACGGGCAGATCGCGGTGCTTCTGAACGCGCCCAATTGCGCGAGGCAGGTAGGGCAGGCTATGTACAATACTCCGGAGTATCTGGACATACCGTCCCACAGAGTCGTTAACAGCAAGGGTGGGCTGGCTCCGCCCTCCGCTTTCGGAGGCGAGGGAGTGCAGCGCAGGAGGCTCGAGGTTGAAGGCGTGCTGTTTACCGAAAGCGGATGCGTCGACCTGAAACGGTCTATATTCCGGGACACGGGCGACGAGGGGCGGCAAGCGAAGGGGAGCGGCAGGGAGACTATAGCGCCGGACTGACCGTAAGGGTGGGAGCAGCTGCGCAATTGACCGAATCGTAAAGGCGGGGGCAGCTGCGCAATTGACCGAATCGTAAGTATGCGTGCAGCCGTGCGATTGACCGGACCGGCTGTTTGCCCACAGAGGCTACTATTCGCCGAAGGTGGTGTTCTTTTTGTATGAGAGTCATGAACATTTGAGTGAAATAAAAAGAAAACTGCGCGACCTCAAAAAGCTGGAATTGAAAATACGCTTCGGAGACGCCTTCTATGCGGCCAATATCAAGGGCAAATCCCATGAGAGGCCCGCGGGTATCCCACTGATATGGGACGGCTTCTTCGAAGTCAGTGATAAGCCTGTCAGGGAGGAGGCTGCCCTTGCCGGCGCTGGGAAAAGGAAAGCAAGGTATTCCCTCGGAGAAATCGCCTCGATGAGCCGTGAAGAGTACAGGAACGTCATTGATGAGTTCTTTTTCAATGTCTATTACAAGTATTATACGGAAAACGGGATAACAGGCGCACGGCTCTATGATCCTGAAATACTCGGCCGTATGGGCCTTTCTGCAGACGCCGGGTCGGAGGATATCAAGAGAAGATTCCGTGAGCTGGCGAAAAAGTACCACCCGGATGTCGGAGGGAGCGAGGCGGTATTTATCGAGCTCATGGAGAATTACAGGAAGCTGACGGAATAATTTTCAGTTAAACACAGTGCATAAATTTACAGGAGGGGTCTCAATGGAAAACAGGGTCGGTAAGAATTTCGAAAGCCTGGCACAGAGGGTTATTTACAGTTATGCGGGAACCTTTCCGGGATTTGTCCCCGTGAAGTCGGATAGGGCGTCGGAGCATTCACAGCTTGAAATGTACGGTTTTATTGAAAACATGCTTCAAAAGCTTTATGTGGATCCGTCCCTGCTGGCGCTTTCGTTTCAGCAGGACGATTTTTACGAGGACTGGGCGCTCCAGAAAACCAAGCCCAAGCTTGTCGTCGAAATGAGAAACTATCAGAAAAAGATCAATGAATTCCTGATGCTGCTTATACAAATAGGCGAGCAGGGGAGCATAAAGGGAAATACGCTTCTAGTCACACCGGACAAGGTTAAATTGACAGCCAACGTACAAAAGAGGCTTGAAAGCTTTGGCCTGACTTGCTCAAAAAGCGAAGAAGGATTCGCTTTAAGCTGCGATGAGCATCCCGAACTTTTCCCGGCATGGAAGCTGCTGTCTGAAACGTCTGCCGGCAAGAAAGATCCCGTAATGTATTTTTCACATTGCATGTTCGATCCGGAGCATTCCTACCCAACCGATATCTATTTGAACCTTTTAAATGATAAATCGCCGTTGATAAAGCTGCGCGGCTATTTTGAGGCAAACGGCTATTTAAGAGTGGACTGCAGGGAGAACAGCAGGGAGAATGAGATATCGCTGGACTGGGTCAAGAACTACGGTAAAAAGGATGAACCCCTGAAAGCCTCCTGGGCTGAGAGGGAACATGGCGGCCTTTCGATATGGTTTGATTTCTCGAAAAGAAACCAGGTTTTCTTCGGGTTGAGAGTCCCCAGGTATAAGGAGCTTCTTGCCCGTTTTGACGAAATGGATGACAGGCTTAAGGAGTTTGTTATATGCAAGACAAAGAAATGCGACGGCTGCGGCTACTGCACGCAGACGGACAAAACCGGGATCCGCAGGAAGCAATTCGTAACTGTCGACCATAAGGGCAGCGTTAACCTCTGTCAGCTTTATCCCGGCTTTACTTACATATGGACTGCTGTGAACGACGATACCGCTTCGGATATCATCGCATTCCTGAAGTTCATTGATAAAATTTTCGGGAAGGAGGTCTGGAATTGAGACGGTTGGGAGTATATTCATGGTTTGGTTTCAATATCCCATTGGAGGAGAGGTTTCGGCTGATGAAGCTGGCGGGCTTCGATTCCACGTTTTTATGGTGGGGGGATGAATACGCCGATACGGACGGTCCGAAGGATCGGCATCCGGATATCGCGAGAGGGCAGGGGCTTGCGCTTGAAAACGTGCATCTGCCGTTTTCAGAAGCCAACGAATTATGGACGGACAGCCTTGGAACGGAAGAGCTGATGAAGGTATATTCAAAAGCTATAAACGATTGTGTTGCACATGGCATCCCAACGGCAGTCATGCATATAACGAGGGGCTATGAACCGCCTCCAATGACCCGGAAGGGGATGGACAGGGTCAAAATGCTAGTGGAACAGGCGGAGAAAAGGAACGTGAATATTGCGCTTGAGAATTTGAGAAAGCCCGAGTACCTTAATTTTCTGTTATCGGGCATCGATTCCTCAAGGCTTGGGTTCTGTTACGATTCGGGTCACGAAAACTGCTATACCAAGGGCGAGGATTTTCTTCCGCAATACGGCTCAAGGCTGATGATGCTGCATCTCCATGATAATGACGGTTCGGACGACCAGCATCTTGTCCCGGGAGAAGGTAAAATAGACTGGCCGTCGGTGGCCGGAAAGCTTAAAGCAGCAGGGTATACCGACGCTCTGACCTTTGAGGTGACAAGTGAATTCTCAAGCCTTCGCGGTCGGGAAACACCGGAAGAATTCTTAAGGAGAGCCTATACCGCCGCTTTACGGATCAGGGCTATGATCGAAAAAACGAAAGAATAAAGGTATAAGGATCGTTCTGCCAGACAGGATGAAAAGCCTGCATCAGCAGGAGAACTCCTCGTAAGCGGTGAAGTCCTGCCCAAAGGCCTTTACCTTTACCGACATGCCGCGGATTCCGGGAATGCCTGCCACTTTGTCCATAAGATCATCGGCCTTTTCGTTCGATATGATATAGGCTGTATTGTATGATACCGGATATACCTTCGTAAAGTGCATTTTAAGCATATCAGCCATATCGGGCGTTTCTCCGGTCGGATCGGCTTCGGTGTCTTCAGTTACGACCGCCCTGAGCTGGAATTCCTCCGCATTGAAAACTTTCATGACACAGAGGTCCAAGCCGAGCAACTCGGCCTGTCCGATCTCTTTTTTCAGGTCGTTCCTGAATATCTCGGAGTAATTGGGCAAGAGCAGCTTTTTTTGCTCCTCTATGACCCTGAGGTTATATATTATGGGAGCTATATGGCCTGCAACCGTTTCCATGGTCAGGACGTTTTCCTCATCGCTTATTATGCTGCCCGAGAATTCGAATACCGTTATTATTCCAAGTATCTCGATATCGGATTTGTCAAGGTACACGGGTACTATCAATGCAGCGGAAACGTCACTGTAATTTTCTGCAAAATCTACTCCGAAATAACTCTTAAGATCATCTGCCTGAAATACGGAGACAGTCCTGCCTTTCATCACCCTGCTCCAGCCCGGTCCCGGTTTTATGACATCCGATTTCAGGCTCAAGCCGCAGCTGTTTGTTATACAGAAGGCGTTTTCAGCCTTGTCATAAAGCGCTATCAGGCATTTGTGCGCATTAAAGGATATCCTGAGCGTATTTACGGCTATTTCAGCAAGTGTCTGCATATCATTTGAGCAATTGATATTCTTTGTCAGGTTGTTAAGGGAGATCAGCCTGTCCAGTTTTTCCTGTATAAGGGCTTTCTGTTCGTTGACAAGCTTGAAGTGTTTCGCATTTGAAATGGATATATAAGTAGAGGAAGCCAGGCTTTCGATAAGTTCAAAGATGCTTTGCTTATAGTCGGCGCCCGTTACAGTCGCGCCGAGTGTGACGAACCCGAGGATCGAGCCTTCCTTTTCGAGAAGTACGAGATACCGCGGCGCCAGTTCGTCAAGCATTCCGACGCCATCAATGAAAATACTGTTGAAATATATCCTGTCCCTTTCCTCCGACATGTCGATTATAGTGCGGTTCGGCTCTATAACAGCCGGTTTTCTCATTTCCAGCTCAATATTTACGGCTTTGAGACAGTCGTAAATAAAGCGGCTCGATTTCAGAACATATCTTTCGCTCTTCTCATCATAGAGTATAAACCCTGTAGTCGAGCTTTGGGTAAGCTCCGAAAAAATATCGGTGGACAGGCGGTACAAAACATCGAGGCTGAGTTCGCTCAACAATACTTTAGATGATTGATTTATCGCAAAAAGATTGAATATTTTTTCATCAAGGCTCACATTGGTGGACTGTAGCTCGTTGAATGCCCTGTAATTCATAAGCGAGCTGTTGATAAGCTTCATCAGGACTTCGCATATTATAAAGTCATTGTCGTCGAAGGGCCCTGTTTCTTTTTCAGGTATGAGCATAAAGCCTTCAAGTTCCTTGTCGGAAAAAACGGGCATCACTATTTCGATGTGGTATGAAGAAACCAGCTCCTCACTGAAATAACGAAGTATATTCTCCGTACCGGAAAGAATACTGCCGTGGAATACTGCCAGATTATCCAGCGCTTCATTGCCGTCTATATATTTTATACCCGAAGGCCGGCCTTTTTCTCTTTCGAGTTCGTAACGGCCGTTTTTGGCATGAAACATGGACGATCTTTCAAGGGTAAGCAGTTCATTTACAAAATCGAAGGCGGAAGCCATGATCTGCTGAGAATTCAGCTTCTGCGAGAAAAAATCCACAGCCAGTATCAATCCGGAGTATCTGAACATTTTTCCTGCTATCGATTTTTCCCTTTTCTGCTCTTCGACCTGCTTAAGTATCACATTGTATTCCATCGTGTTCCCCCTGATATCACTCTCGAAATGTATAGTTCTTCATATCTTTCTGATTTCATTGTCGAGGATTACAAAACAGTTGCCGTATGCTTCCTGCCTGATTTCTTCTATTACTCCTTTTATTTCAATCATTGTATTCGGGTATACTTTTTTTGTAATGTTCACTTCGCCTTCTCCCTTGACCTTGAAGCATTTCAGGAGCGCCTTTATTTCAAGTTCAAGAAGCCTGACCTTGTCTTTCGCCTCGAAATACCGTTCTTTTGCTGCTGCTGATTCCCTGAACTGCGATGGATCGGCTTCAAGCCCCTGAGAAAATATTGCATAGAGCTGTTTTGCCTTGGTTAGGCCGCTTTTAGCTTCTTCAAGCTTGATCTGCAGCTTTTCGATATCGGTCTTGACCGCGTTCCTGTTGAAGCCCCCGACGATTATCTGCGTGCGTTTTTCGCCTGTGTTCCCGACATATGCGGCTTCGACTTTTTGCTCCGCCTCGATCACTCCGCCGATGATCTTGCCCTTGTTCGATTCAATTATCACCTGCTTGGCCTTTATATTGCTGTTCATACAGTAATAACCTATATAGACGCTGCCGCTGCACTCGATGGTAGCGTCCGATACGAATTTCGTATATATATCCTTGGTGGATTTGACCGTCGCTTTGTTCTTACCGGCTATGCCGCCTTTGATGCAGACGTTTCCGTTCCGGCTGAGAATTTCCTTTACGCTTCCGACTCCGAATTCTCCCAGGATCTCGACGTCGTTCTTGGCCGCAACTGAGAAATTATCGGCGATAGCTCCTTTCACAGTCAGAAAACCGTCGAAATCTATGTTGCCTGTATTGAACCCTACATCCTGCGTTATTTCCAGATAATTTGAGACGCTTATCTTGTCGCCCTTGTAATGAACTGCTCCATTGATCTTTGAATACAGCGTCGTTACATTATTCTCAAAAGCTTCTCTTACCGTCTCAGGATCGTAGAACATCGGAAAACGTTTACCCGGGATCGGCTTGACTATTTCGCCCTTTACGTTTTTTCCGGATACGCCTTCCGTTGGTTCAGTGCGATCCCCGAGCCATGTGCCTTCGTTCACTTTATTTATAAGATTGAGCTCGTAAAAATCCGCTTTGCCGTCATCTTTTATTTCGGGCTTCGGTTCTTTAAGCTCATACATCCTGATCACAGAGTCCGTGCCGTTAATAGGAGGGATCCCCTCCGCAATAAGTATCTGTTCTCCTGTAACAAGCTTGTTGAAAATGGCGTCGGTCTTTATCCCGAATATGACGCCGCTTTTCCTCAGCTTCAGCAGGATCTCACGAACAAGATCGCTCTGGTTGCTTTCCTTCAACTCGCTTTCGTTGATATGCAGCATCACATATGCTTTCATGTCGTTATCCGATGTGCTGACGGATATCCTGCTTTTAATTTCGCCGAACTTTAAAATAGGCTGCGGAGCATTCAATAGAGAATTTCGTATGGCTGTAAAGCTCAATATCTTAATCTCAGGATTATCGGAGACAAATTTTATGAAATCCTGTATAGGATAACCTTTTTTATATGTCTCGAGGAACAGGCCATCATCCTTTTCCGTTACTTTTAAATACTGATTCGATATTATGTCCATGAAAATCTCCATGACTTATACCGGTTGTCGAATCACCGGCAGTATCCTAATGAAATTATTCGACATATTATTTAACTATCCTGCAAGTAATGACCTGCCTTTGTAAAAATTTCGAAAATTCATATATATCTGCTAATGAAAATACTGACAAGGAAATACGGTTTATGCAAAGTCTTATTTATTTGCTTGTCCGTATATTGTGATAGAATAAAAGGTAGACATTAAAGATAGGAGAACCAAATGCCAAATATTAAAGTTGTCTTGTTCGATCTTGACGGAACCTTGACCGATCCTGCTTTGGGTATCGCGAAATCAGTTGCTTACGCGCTGGAGTCCTTCAGCATACATACAGAAGATCTCGGCGGGCTCTTAAAATTCATCGGCCCTCCTCTCAAGGACTCCTTTATGGAGTATTACGGTTTCAGCGAGGAGCAGGCTTTGACCGGTGTCGCAAAGTACAGGGAGTATTTCAGTGATAAGGGAATTTACGAAAACAAGCTTTACCCGGGTATGAAGGAAATGCTGGAAAAGCTGAAGAACAGCGGGTTGAGGCTGATCCTTGCCACATCCAAACCGAAGATATTCGCAGACGTCATACTTGAGCACTTCGATATAATGAAATATTTCGAACTGACCTGCGGGTGCGAACTGGATGGCACAAGGGGCAAAAAAAGCGAAGTCATCCGGTATGCTATGGAAACGGCGGGCTTGAGTGCTGATAGTACGGTAATGGTCGGGGACAGGAAGCACGATGTACTCGGAGCGAAAGAGGCCGGTATCGGATGCATCGGCGTATTATTCGGTTATGGCGGTTACGACGAACTGCGCGAGGCCGGAGCAGATGTGATCGTAGCGACGGTAGAAGAGCTGGGCGAAGCGTTGCTCGGCGGTTTCGGGATAATGAGATGTCCCTAATTGCAGGAGAAATTGCAGGATTTGCTTAATACTGGTTCTTTCCAGAGTTAGTTGAAAACAATCCCAATTTGTGATATAATGGAACTGTCACAAAAGATGAAGGGGGTTGATCGTTTGGAAGAAATATTAAAGCTATTAGATCCTTTTTTAGAATTAGAGA
>JAEXNT010000068.1 GCA_023439545.1 Bacillota bacterium | reverse complement strand
CAAACGGCTGTGGTTATTTCCTTTCTGAAAACGTCAAGCGTTAGGGTGTTTGGACTAATCCACAGCGTCTGTAAAACAGTATAGCTTGTACCGAGAGAAAGGTACAGAAAAGCTATAACTCTATAATAGGAGGGGTGATAAGGTGTATAACAATACCAATATTAAAATGGGAAGTCTGGAATTGGCTTGGGAAGGCTTGGATGGAATGCCGAAGACAATAACACTTTGCGTAACAGAGGATTGTAACCTTGCCTGTAGATACTGCTATATGACAGGCAAGAATCACTTTAAAAAGATGAGCTTTGAAACTGCAAAGAAGGCAGTGGACTTCATACTTGCGAACAGAGATGAATACAATGGGAAATCAGTTATCTGGGAATTCATAGGCGGTGAAGCCTTCGTTGAGATAGAACTGGTGGATAAAATAACAGACTATATTAAGCAACAGATGTTTCTGCTCGATCATCCATGGTTCAATAGCTACAGATTTTCATTTTCAAGTAATGGCATTCTATATGGAACCCCGGCAGTACAGAAATATATTAGAAAGAATAGATCGCATGTTTCCGTTGGATTGAGCGTAGACGGAAACAAAATAAAGCATGATCTGCAAAGAGTGAGACCTGACGGCAGCGGCTCCTATGATGATGTAATAAAAAACGTTCCTTTATGGCTTAGCCAGTTTCCACGTGCTTCCACAAAGTCTACCTTTGCCCATGATGATATACCGTATCTTAAAGACAGCATTATAAGCCTTTGGAACATAGGTATAAAAAATGTGTCTGCAAACGTAGTATTCGAGGATGTATGGGAGGAGGACGACGACATAATAATGGAACAGCAGCTAAGGGAGCTCGCTGATTACGTTATAGAGAATAAACTCTGGGACGATTGCTCTGTAAGGTTTTTTGATCCTAATATAGGCAGGCAGCTTACTGAGGAAGAAAAAGAAATGAATTTCTGCGGTGCGGGGAAAATGCTTGCAATAGATTGTGACGGCAACTTTTTCCCATGTGTAAGATTTTATAACATAAGCCTTAATAATAAAAAACCATTATGCATAGGAAACGCTGTGACAGGAATCAATAAGGACAAATTAAGACCATTCCAGGCACTAAGTCTTAGAAATCAAAGTTTACCGGAATGTGTCGAATGTGAAATAGCCAGCGGCTGTGCATGGTGTCAGGGCTGTAACTATGATTTGGCTGAAACGGACACTATATATCAAAGAGCGATATATTTATGTAAAATGCATAAGGCAACTGTAAGAGCGAATAAATATTTTTGGGATAAGTTTGAAAGTGTAACCGGTTTTCCTTCCGAGAGAAAAAGAGTTTTAGCGCTGAAAAGTAGGAAGAAATATCTGCAGTTTATAACTTCCGATAATATAGTCCCTCACTGCGCGTATAGGAATACAATCGGGACTGATAATATTATGTCTCCCGAAATTTTTGAAGAAGGAATTGAGTTTTGTACAAAAAACGGCTTCACACCTGCTCTTTTTGGAAAACCCCTGGGAGTAGACGCAGAAAGATATGGGAGCTATATTTTAGTTGATAAAGCAGGACAGGACGGCAATTTAATATCAGTGCATGACAACAGCGTAAACTGCCGGGATGGAGCGAGAACCGTCATTTTGCTTCTTAACATACATAATTTAGGCAATATGTATGAATTAATAGAGAGCCTTTTCAATACAGCATTCAGAATAAATCTTGTAATTGAGGACATTGAAAAATGGAATGATCTGACGGTACAACAGTATAAGAAGCAACTGGAAGAAGTAGCTGCCTTAATCGCAAAGAAATATGAACGGTACGAGGAAGTTGAACTTAACGTATTGACTGATTTATGGAATTTGCGGTCGATGAATAATTGTGATGCGGGAACCGGCACTTTTTCACTGGCGCCAAACGGAAAGATCTATATCTGTCCCGCTTTCTACTTTGACGATCCGGACAGCAATGTAGGTACAATTGATGACGGAATCAACATTAAAAATCCCCAGCTGCTCAGGGTAGAAAATGCTCCAATCTGTTCTGTTTGTGATGTATATAGCTGCAATAGATGCAAATACCTGAACAAAAAAATGACGAATGAAATGCATATACCTTCTAAAATTCAGTGCAATATCAGCCATATCGAAAGAGAGCAGTCCATGAAGCTCCAGGGGCAGCTTATAGAATCTATGTCCTATGAGTTTGAAAATAAGTTAAGAGAAATTGACTATATCGATCCGTTGGAAAAGTTATTAACTATTGAAAGGGAGTGCCTCATATGATCGGGGAAAAAGTCGGCATGGTAACCAAAGAGGAGAAAAACGAATTATTAGTTCTTTTTGAAAGGAAGCTTGGAATTGAAGAACTTACAGCTACACTAGAGAGTGATCTGCTTTCTGATGACAAAAAAGAGAATTTGCAAAATAAAATGATGGTTGACTTGGGAAAGGTCAAATTAGATTTACAGGCATGGTGGGACAAAATGTATGAAAAATATAAATGGAAAATCATCGACGGATATATGTGGAATATAGATTTTCAGACCTGTGAAATATTTCTGAGCAAATAGGCTTGCCATTATTTACGTTCAATATTATATCTGCAGATAGATGAAAACTTACTTAACGGAGGAGGTGTATAATATGGAACGCTTATTTTCAAAAAGCAAAATGGGTAAGTCCAGGCAGGATATAAAGGGATACAGCTGTGTATACTGTGACGTTACGTGCGGATTGGTTTGCGCAGCTGGGTGCGGTACAAGTTGCACCGGTGTTTGCACAGGTAATTGCCAGTTAATGTGTATCGGCGGGTGTGCCGGCTGCGGTGGTAAAGTGGACAGTCATGGTCCGTGAGCCTTATAATTGACCTACATAATTATTTGCGTTTTTTGCTAATAATAAAATGGTATAAGTAAAACATCTATCTGCAGATATATTTAATAGGTTTACAGTAGACAGATCATTTATACTTTTAGGCTATAGGAAATGGTTTTGAAAAAGTAATTTCCACACCGGTAACCAGCTGAGGTGGAATTTAAATTTTCAAATGAGCTTACAGGAGAAAACATAAAAATATTTTATAGATATCTTGACAAATTGGCATTTGCAAGGTTATACTATCAACTAATTAATCTGGATTAGTTAAATGACTAATATTTTATAGCATGTAAAGTTCAATTTCAAAGTGTCAGAATTGAATGACATAGGCGTCTTAGTTTTTCTAGGACGCTTTTTTGTCGTATTCTAAAATGAATTAAGGTTTGTTTTAGAGGAGGTAGTGAAATGAAAAATTGCGTGAAGATCGGGTATGGAGAAAATTATATAAATCTATGGGTAAAGGGGTTGCTGGTTCTTCTTATACTTTTAACAGTGATTCCTGCCTCAGCTTGCGGAAAAAAGCAAGAAAACAAGCAGATACTCATTGGCGCAGCTGCAAGTCTGAAACCGGCGTTGACTGAAATTCAGAATGTATATGCCAGGGAAAATCCGAAGCTAAAGCTCAGCTTCAATTTTGCAAGCTCGGGTACATTGGAGCAGCAGGTAAGGGAAGGCTCGCCAATGGATCTGTTTATCTCTGCTGCGGCGAAGCAGATGGATTCGTTGGAGATGGATAATCTGATTGTCAAGGAGACAAGGGTCGATTTACTGAGGAATGAAATCGTGCTTATCGTACCAAAGGAAAGTATGCTTGAAATGTCCGGTTTTAATGATATCCTGAAGGCTTCGGCGGTCGCGGTCGGCGATCCGGAATCGGTACCGGCCGGCCAATATGCGAAGGAGGTTTTCGAGAAGCTCGGAATATGGGATGCGGTAAACAAGCAGTCCATATTTGGGGCAAACGTTACGGAAGTCCTATCTTGGGTCAGCTCTGGAAATACGGACGCAGGTGTGGTATATGAAACGGATGCGAAAACGGATGACGGCGTAAAAATAGTCGGCGCAGCGCCGGCAGGAAGCCACAGCGATATCGTTTATCCGGCGGCAGTGATTAAGGGCCGCAAAGCGGAAAAGCAGGCGAAGGCTTTTCTTGATTTCCTGGGGGCTGAGGAAGCGGGCGAGATATTTGAGAAATATGGATTTACAATAATCGCTTGAGCAGGTGAGAATTGAACTATGATTCGGCGCTTATCTGGCAACGGATGTGGGTTGAAATCATAGAATGACCTGGAAGAGAAGGAGGAAGGGAAATGGACTGGTCGCCGTTATGGATATCACTCAATACAGCAATACCTGCTTCTGTCATTACCTTTTTTCTGGGCATGTATGCGGCGCAGGGAGTGATGAAGCTAAACAGCCGCATAAGCCGTTTAATTGACGCATTGCTCACAATGCCTTTGGTATTGCCGCCAACCGTTGTCGGATTCATTCTTCTTCTGCTGCTCGGTAAAAACGGAGGCATTGGCAGATTGCTGATGGATATGGGTATTCAGGTCATATTTACTCGAATTGCCGCCATAATCGCGGCAGTAGTCATTTCACTGCCGCTGATGTACCGTTCATCCAAGGCGGCCTTTGAGCAGGTGGACCGCAATTTGATCTATGTGGGAAGAACGCTCGGGATGTCCGAGAGCAGGATATTCTGGAGGATCATTATACCAAACGCATTACCCGGAATAATATCCGGAGGTATCCTGTCGTTGGCACGGGCGCTTGGCGAGTTCGGAGCAACTTTGATGGTGGCCGGTAATATTGCGGGGAAAACGCAGACCATGCCCCTTGCGGTCTATATGGCTATACAGTGCGGAAATAAACTGGAAGCGGCAGTTTGGGTCATTATTTTGATTGCGATATCATTTCCAATGGTGTTTTTTTTAGGACGGCTGGCGGTCGACAGCAGGAAGGACCGTGTAAAGGAGGAGGGCTTATGAGCCTGTTTGTACAGATTAGGAAGAAGTATGGGAACTTCAGCCTGGACGTCAAGCTTGACAATACCGGCAACAGTATGGGGCTGCTCGGCGCCTCGGGGTGCGGCAAGAGCCTCACGCTGCGGTGCATTGCGGGGATCGAGACGCCGGACAGCGGCAGGATCGTCCTGAATGGAGAGACGCTTTTCGACTCTGAGAAGGGCATCAGGTTGAGCGCCCGGAAAAGAAGAACAGGTCTGTTGTTCCAGAATTATGCCCTCTTTCCCAATATGACTGCGGAGAAAAATATCGAGGCCGGCATCAGGAATAAAAAGGAGAGGAAAAGGACTGTTGAAGAGCTGGCTGCATTACTGCGCATCGGAAATAAACTGGACAGGTATCCTTGGCAGTTATCCGGAGGCGAACAGCAGAGGGTCGCAATAGCAAGGGTCATGGCATATGCTCCGGACATACTGTTGTTCGACGAACCGTTCTCCGCACTGGATACCTTTTTGAAGGAAGGACTCCAGCAGGATATCCTGAAAGTTTTGCAAGGGTATAGGGGCGATGTGCTCATGGTTTCGCACAGCCGGGAGGAATTATACCGTTTCTGCCGGACTATTGCCGTGATGTACAAGGGGAGGATCATAGAGTCCGGAGACAAGGCCTGTATCTTTCATAAGCCTGCGAACCTAACGACAGCCAAGCTGACAGGCTGCAAAAACATCTCAGCTGCGAGAAGGGTTTCCGATCACTGTATTGAGGCCCTGGACTGGAAGCTCTGTCTCAAGACAGAGCAAAGAGTGCCTGAGAAGACAGGCTTCGTGGGAATCCGCGCACATTACCTCAAACCATGTTCCGAGGGCAGGGGGTCGAATGTTCTGCGTGTAACCTTGGAAGACATTTTGGAGGGCCCCTTTGAAAACTGCATTACTCTTCGGATAGACGGCGTTTCAGAGGATCGGCACAGGATAAGCTGGACCGTATCGCGGCAGGATTGGGAAAATGTGTACGGAGGGCGGCCGCCGGAGTTCATATCGATTCCCGCGGAGCATGTACTGCTGTTGAACGGAACATAGTCGGTAACATAGCCGTAGTGTAAAATATTCAAAAATGTCATTAAAACATATGGAAATTTTGACAATCCAATGCATTGATACACACATTTGTAGATGTTAGAATTGCAACATAAAGTCTTAGCCATATCCAGACGAAGACGTCGTTACTTTTCAGAAAGTAATGGCGTCTTTTTTTATTGGTAACGGCAGCTGGCACAACTGATTCCTAAAGGAGGTAGTTATTATGAGACAGGTTGCTATTTACGGAAAAGGCGGTATTGGTAAGTCCACCACGACGCAGAACCTTACGGCGGGACTGGGAGAGATGGGCAAGAATATCATGATCGTCGGATGCGATCCCAAGGCGGATTCCACAAGATTGATCCTTGGCGGTCTGGCACAGAAAACGGTACTGGATACCTTGAGAGAGGAAGGAGAGGATATCGACCTCGAATTCATCATGAAACGCGGCTTTGCCAAAATACGATGCGTAGAATCCGGAGGACCTGAACCCGGCGTAGGCTGTGCGGGACGAGGGATCATAACCTCGATCAACCTGCTGGAGCAGCTGGGAGCCTACACCGGCGATCTGGATTATGTGTTCTATGATGTGCTTGGCGACGTCGTGTGCGGCGGATTCGCAATGCCGATCCGCGAGGGCAAGGCCCAGGAGATCTATATCGTCGCTTCAGGCGAGATGATGGCGCTGTACGCGGCGAACAATATTTCGAAGGGCATCCGGAAATATGCCAGTACAGGCGGGGTAAGGCTCGGAGGCATCATCTGCAATTCCAGAAAGGTAGATGGCGAGTCGGAGCTTGTATCGGCCTTTGCGAAAGAACTGGGCTCGCAAATGATACATTTTGTGCCCAGGGACAACATGGTCCAGAGGGCGGAAATAAACAAGAAGACGGTGATCGACTATGATCCCGGGGCTAATCAGGCCGAGGAATACCGCGAATTGGCCCGGAAGATCGACGGAAACGACATGTTCGTAATTCCTGAACCGATGAAGCAGGAACGGTTGGAAGAGCTTTTAATGGAACACGGGATTCTCGATGTGTGATTATTGAATTTTGGAGGTGTGCTTATGTTAATGGTTAGAGCGATCATTCGCCCTGAGAAGGTAGGGATCGTATTGTCAGAGCTGTTGTCGGCCGGATTTCCGGCGGTGACAAAAATGGATGTATACGGACGCGGCAAGCAGAAGGGCGTCAAGGTCGGTGAAATTTACTATGACGAAATTCCCAAGGAAATGCTCCTAATGGTTGTTGATGACAAGGATAAGGATGACATTGTGAAAATCATAATGAAATACGCCAGGACAGGTGAGGAAGGGCATTTCGGAGACGGCAGGATATTTGTCAGTCCTGTTGAAGAGGCTTATACGATCAGTTCCAGGAAAAAGGGCTTGTAGGAGGGCTGACTATGAAGGAAATTATTGCGATCGTCAGGCAGAACAAGGTCAATATAACGAAGGAAGCGCTCGCACAAGCGGGGTTTCCCGCCTTTAACTGCAGGAAGGTGCTCGGCAGGGGGAAAAAGCTCATTGATATGAGCATGCTGAGGACAATTGTGGAATCCGGGGAGGTACCGGCGGCGCAGGGAGAATATCTTTCCGAGATGGACAGGATGATACCGAAAAGGATGTTTTCCATCATCGTGGAAGACAGGGAGACCGACGCTGTCGTGGAAAGCATCATGGAGGCCAACTCCTCGGGGAATCCGGGAGACGGCAAGATATTTATTCTTCCTATTTGCGAGAACTTCAGGGTACGCGACGGAGAATTGACCACTGAAGCATATTAAAGATCGGCTGATTCGCATTTGAAAGGCTGAATGACAATGCCGCTGCAAGGCGGCGGAATGGAGCCAGATATGAATATAATGAACAAGGTTTTGGACCAATACAGTTCAAGGGTCTACAAAAACCGTAAAGAGCATATGGTTAGCGTTAATAATAACGACAACAATAACGAAATTGCCGCCAATGTCCGGACCCTTCCAGGAATCATAACGCAGAGGGGCTGCTGCTTTGCAGGCTGCAAGGGCGTGGTGCTCGGACCTATAAAGGATGCATTCATCATCGTTCACGGACCGGTCGGCTGCGCGTATTATTCCTGGGGAACCAGGCGCCACAAGGCGAAGAAGGAGGAGGGCGTGGCAAATTACCTCCAGTACTGCTTCTCCACAGATCTGCAGGAACCGGATATCGTATTCGGCGGTGAGAAAAAGCTGAGGAAAGCGATCGAAGAGGCTATGGACCTGTTCCAGCCATCAACGGTCATGATCTGCTCTACCTGCCCCGTAGGCCTCATAGGCGACGACATCCATGCCGTTGCGAAATGGGCCGAGAAGGAATACAAAATAAAATGCATCGCTTTCAGCTGCGAGGGCTATAAGGGCGTCAGCCAGTCCGCGGGACATCATATCGCAAACAACCAGCTTGTGAAATATGTTATCGGCGAGGGAGACAGGGAGATTACAAACAAATTTGCGATCAATATTCTCGGCGAATACAACATCGGCGGCGATGGGTGGGAGACGGAGCGCCTGCTGAAGCGGATCGGGTACGAGATAATCTCCACCTTTACGGGGGACAGCAGCATCGACGATATAAAAAACGCCCACAAGGCAAATTTGAGTCTGGTGCAGTGCCATCGTTCCATCAACTATATCGCAGATCTGATCGAATCAAAATACGGTATTCCGTGGATGAAGGTCAATTTCATAGGCGTAAACGGTACCATGGAATCCTTGAGGAATATCGCAAAATACTTCAATGACCCGGAGCTGACAGCCAGAACCGAAGCTGTAATCGCAGACGAACTGGAGCTGGTCCGGGAGGATATGGATTATTACAGGAGCAGGCTGAAGGGAAAAACCGCCGCCATATATGTAGGCGGCTCCAGGGCGCATCATTACCAGTATCTGTTGAATGATCTGGGCGTTCATACCGTACTTGCGGGATATGAATTCGGTCACAGGGAGGAATACGAGGGAAGGGAAGTGCTTCCTTTCATCAAAACCGACGCTGACAGCAAAAACATCGAATCGATCACAGTCGAGCCTGACCAGGAGAAATTCCACGTTTATTTGTCGGAGGAGGATCTGAGAAAACTAAAGGAGGAGAAGCTTCTCGATTATTACGGCGGCATGGTAAAGGACATGAAGGACGGCACTTATATGGTGGATGACCTGAATCATTATGAAACGGAAGAATTTCTGAAGCTTTTGAAGCCTGACATATTTTTTTCGGGGATCAAGGATAAATTCGTGGCGCAGAAAAGCGGCGTCCTGTCAAGGCAGCTGCATTCCTACGATTACAGCGGCCCGTATTCCTGCTTCCGCGGGGCGGTGAACTTCGCGAGGGACATCACGATGGGGATTTACGCTCCGGCCTGGAGCTATGTCAAGGCGCCGTGGAAACTGGCGCCGAGTATCGAGGGTACTTTGGGAGGTGAAGCGGCATGTTAGATTACACGAGGAAAGAAGCCTACGACCGAAGCGCTCTCAGGATAAATCCGGCCAAGACCTGCCAGCCGGTAGGAGCAATGTATGCGGCGATCGGCGTGCACGAATGCATGCCGCACAGCCATGGTTCACAGGGCTGCTGCGCGTTTCACAGGATGTTTTTGACCAGGCATTTCAAGGATCCTGCAATGGCGTCTTCAAGCTCCTTTACAGAAGGCGCTTCCGTCTTCGGCGGAGGTGCGAACCTGAAGACAGCTGCCAAAAACATATTCGACATCTATAACCCGAGGATCATAGCAGTTCATACCACCTGTCTTTCCGAGACCATAGGCGACGACCTGAACGCGATTATCCAGGATATCGACATCCCGGAGGGAAGGTACATGGTCCATGCCAATACGCCGAGCTATAAAGGCTCGCATATCACAGGCTTCAGCAACATGGTGGCGGGCTTCATCAGTTACTTGTCCTCTCCTTCGGCTAAGAAAAACGGCAGGCTTGCGATACTTCCGGGTTTCGTAAATCCGGGGGATATGAGAGAAATGAAGAGAATAACGGAAATGATGGGTATTTCCTATACGATGCTGCCTGATACGAGCGGCGTAATGGATAGTCCGATGACCGGCAAGTTCAGCCTGTATCCCAAAGGCGGTACGACAGTGGAGGAGATCATCAGACTGGGTGCTTCCAGTCTGACCCTGGCGATCGGGAGAACCACGAGCGAGGCTCCGGCTGAAACGCTATTGAAGAAATGTCAGGTCCCTTATAAACTACTGGCTCTTCCGATTGGAATCGGCAGAACGGACGATTATATCATGGCGCTGCACAGTTTCTCGAAAAACAGCGTGCCATATGAATTGGAGGAGGAACGCGGTCAGCTCGTGGATATTCTGATCGACATACACCCGTATACCTATAACAAAAAGGTCGCCATATTCGGCGATCCGGACACTGTTTTAAGCCTGGCCGAATTTACCCTGGAGATGGGCATGATACCGAAATACCTGGTGACCGGCACTCCCGGCGATAGCTTCGTGCGGGAGGCTGAAGACCTTTTTATGAAGTTTGGCATCGAAGGCGGCAGGGCCAAGTCGTCGGGAGATCTGTTCGAGCTGCACCAATGGATCAAGGAGGAGGGGGTGGATCTGCTGATAGGCGGTACTCACGGAAAATACATCGCCAGGTCGGAAAATATCCCGTTTGTGAGAGCAGGCTTTCCGATCATCGACCGCTATATCCATTCGTATATGCCCCTCGTCGGTTACAAGGGCGGCATGAGACTGGCCGAACTGATCACAAATACACTTCTGGACAGGCAGGACAGCGATGCCACGGAAGAGGACTTTGAGATGGTAATGTGATAATGACGGCTGTGAAATCATAGTTCAGACATATAAGGAAGTGTGTCATATGGAGAGCACAAGTGTTTTGGAAGCAAGACAGGACTTCATTTTACTGAAACAGAAAGGCTGCAGCGGCAGCGGAATCAGATGCGACAGCAACAGCGTCTCCGGCGCGGTGAGCCAGAGAGCTTGCGCATACTGCGGCGCTCGTGTGGTGTTGAATCCCATAACGGATGCATTTCATATCGTACACGGGCCGATCGGCTGCGCCAGCTATACCTGGGATATACGGGGAAGTCTGAGCAGCGGGTCGGAGCTTTACCGCAACAGCTTCTCCACTGATCTTGAGGAAAGGGATGTAATTTTCGGCGGTGAAAAGAAACTGAGCTCGGCAATAGAAGAAATTGTGGAGAAGCATCATCCGAAGCTGATATTCGTTTATGCCACCTGCATCGTCGGAGTGATAGGAGACGATGTGGAGGCGGTATGCAGGGCGATGTCTGCGAAGCATGGAATACGTGTGATACCGGTGAAATCGCCGGGTTTCTCGGGCAATAAATCGACAGGTTACAAACTGGCTTGCGACGCTATCCTGGAGCTGATCTCACCGCATAAGCAGACAAAGAGGAGAGGCATCAATATTCTCGGAGACTTCAATCTTGCAGGTGAACTATGGATCGTGAAGGATTATTTGAAGACAATGGGAATACCGGTGATCTCGACGCTTACCGGCGATTCCTGTTACGATACGCTAATCGAAGCCCCGGCTGCAGAACTGAATGTGGTTCAGTGCGCCGGCTCCAGTATCTATCTGGCGAACCTGATGGAGGAAGAGTTTGGGATCCCGTTTATCAAAATTAGCTTCTATGGGATAGAGGATACCCTGAACTCTCTCGTCAGGATCGCCGAAGCCCTGGGGGATGAGCAGGCGAAGCAGAGGGCGGTCGCCTTATGCGAGGGAGAGACTTCCCGGCTGGAGCCATTCCTTCAGAAATACCGCAGGAATTTAGAGGGCAAAAAAGCTGCTATCTATGTAGGTGGTGGCTTTAAGGCCATCTCGCTGATCAAACAGTTCCGCTCACTTGGTATCGAGTCCGTGGTTGTCGGAACACAGACTGGAAAAAAGGAAGACTACGAGATCATAACGAGTCTGGTCGGGGATAATACCGTGATACTGGATGACGCGAATCCGGCGGAGCTGGAGAAATTCATCCGGGAAAAGCACGCAGACATCCTGGTAGGGGGAGTAAAGGAACGACCGCTGGCCTATAAGCTCGGCGTTGCCTTCTGTGATCATAATCATGAGAGAAAACGCCCGTTGTGCGGCTTTGACGGAGTAGTCAATTTTGTTGAGGAAATAAATCGCAGCGTGAATCATCCGGTATGGAAATACATCAAGAAGGAGGCGGCATTATGAAGGGAAACCTGGTCAATTTGAATGTCAACCCCTGCAAAATGTGTATGCCAATGGGCGCTGTGACAGCCTTGTATGGAATAAAAAAATGCGTATCGATACTTCATGGCTCCCAGGGCTGCAGTACCTACATCCGCAGGCATATGGCCACCCATTACAACGAGCCTGTGGACATCGCTTCCTCTTCCCTGACGGAGGAGGGCGCCGTATACGGCGGCGAGAAGAACCTGATCCAGGGACTCCTGAACCTGATCAAGGTCTATGCTCCGGAAGTGATCGGCGTTGCAACCACTTGCCTGGCTGAGACAATAGGAGAGGACATCCGCAGTATGATCGGCCGTTTTTACGAAAATTACCCGCAATACCGTAATATCGTCATTATCCCGATCTCCTCCGCCGGATATGGAGGGACCCAGTTCGAAGGTTTCCAGGAGGCTCTTAGCCAGATCGTCAGGACGGTACCTATGGACACTGAGCCGAACAATAAGGTAAATGTTGTCACAGGCTTTCTCTCACCGGCTGACACAAGGCGCCTGAAGGCGATTCTCGGGGAATTCGGTCTGGATTATGTCCTTTTGCCCGATCTGTCGGAAAATTTGGATGGGGTTTACCAGTCCTCTTATTCGAGGCTTCCCGCCGGAGGCACTGATATACGTGAAATCCGCAAGGCAGCAGGAGCGAGAATAACGCTGGAGCTCACATCATTTGCCGGAGAGGCAAAGTCCGTGGCGGGTTACCTTAAGGATACCTACGGCGTTCCGTATATACGGTGCAATCCTCCGGTATGCTTAAGGGATTCGGATGATCTGCTGAAGGTCCTTGAAAGGATATCGGGAAAAAGGATACCTGAAAGGCTCAGGCTGGAACGCGGCCGCTATATCGACGCCATGATCGATTCCCACAAGTATTGTGCGGAAGCGAGGGCGGCCGTTTATGGGGAGCCTGATTTCGTATACAGTACAGTCAGGCTCTGCGTGGAAAATGGGATCCTTCCGGTAATTGCGGCCACAGGAACAAAATGCGAAAGCTTTAAGCCGGCGCTGGCGGGAGAAATACAGGGATTGGCGGAAACTTATTTTATGGATGACTATAAGATACTTGATGATGTGGATTTTCAAACGATAGAAGAAAACGCACGGGAGCTCGGAGTGAATCTGCTGATAGGAAACTCGGATGGCCGAAGAATTGCGGAAAAGCTTGGTGTCAAGCTGGTCAGGAGGGGCTTCCCAGTGCATGACCATGTCGGAGGACAGAGGCTTAAAAGTCTGGGATATGAAGGTGCGCTGACGCTGCTCGATGAAATAGCGAATTCAATGCTCGATATCAAAGAGACAGGCTTCCGGGAGGAATTGTTCCGTAAATACTATAAGGGAGAGCCGTACAATAAGGAAGAGCCGAATAACCGGGAAGAATCGGAGAAAAAGGCTCCGGACGGGGGAAAAGCGGATGAGTCTCACGAAAAGGCTTACGAAAAGGCATCCGCCAAAGAAATAATACCAGCCAGAGCAAAGACTGCTCCAGAAAAGACTGCCGGGGAGAAGACGGCCGCGGAGAAGACGGCCGAACATCCCTGCTTCAGCTGTCAGGCGCATAAATACGCCAGGCTGCATCTGCCTGTTGCTCCCAAGTGCAATATCAGCTGTAACTACTGCCATAGGAAATATGACTGCCCGAATGAAAGCAGACCCGGGGTCACTGCAGAAGTGTTGAAACCTGAAGAGGCGCTGCAGAAGTTTCTGGAGGCCAGGAAGAAGGTCGCAAATCTATCTGTTGTAGGTATTGCAGGTCCAGGAGATGCGCTTGCCAATTTTGCCGAAACGAAGAGGACGCTGGAGATGATAAGGGAACACGACACTGATATAACCTTCTGCCTTTCGACTAATGGCCTGATGCTTCCGCAATATGCGGAAGAGTTGGTCTCTCATGGGGTCTCCCACGTTACGGTCACGGTGAACGCGATCGATCCGAAGATCGGAGCGAAGATCTACAAATATGTCGATTACATGGGTTTATTATACTACGGCGAGGCTGCCGCCGCGGTTCTGATGTCGAACCAGCTTGCGGGGATCAGGCTCATAGCCTCCAAAGGGATTGTCTGCAAGGTGAACATTGTAATGATAAAGGGGATCAACGACAACCATATCCCTGAAATCGTAAGAAAGGTCAAGGAACTGGGCGCTTCAATGACAAACATCATGCCTATGATACCGGTTAAGAAGAGCGCCTTTGAGCAATTGCCGACTGCCAGCGGGGAAGAGCTCACGGAAATGAGGAAAAGCTGCGGAGAAATATTAAAGCAGATGTATCACTGCAGGCAGTGCCGGGCGGATGCCGTAGGCACGCTGGGCGATGACCGGTCCTGCGAATTCGGGAGACAGGCCGCATCCGGTGCGAAAAGTTCGTCTGTGCTTCGGCTGGCGGTAGCGACGAAAAGTGGAATGATGGTGGATCAGCATTTCGGCCACGCGGCGGAATTCTATATTTACGAATATGACAACGGCGAAGTGTTATTCAAGGAGAGAAGACCGGTTCATAAATACTGTGCCGGAATTGAAGAATGTGATACGGACGAAGACAGGATCGGGAGGATGATCGAATCGATTTCCGACTGCAGCGCCGTGCTTGCGCTGAGGATAGGAGAAGCGCCTGAAAGGCAGCTTAACCTGAAAGGAATCGCCGTATTCACGGTCTGTGACAGCATCGAAGCTTCGGTCAGGAAAGCGGCCGCCGAATTGAATCAGTACAACGCTCCGGCGGTAGAAGGAGGTCTTTATGATTAATATCAAGCATCATATTTTTGTTTGTACGAGCTGCCGGATCAACGGGCAGCAGAAGGGGTTGTGCTTTTCCAAGAATTCGGTGGGAATTGTCGGTAAATTTGTAGAAACAATCGAGGATATGGGCCTGTCCGGCGATGTAATGATCACCAATACGGGATGCTTCGGCGTCTGCGATAAAGGACCGGTCGTTGTCGTTTACCCGGAAGGGGTCTGGTACAAAAACGTATCGGAGGACGACGTCGAAAGGATAGTGGAGGAACATATCGTCAACGGGATTCCGGTGGAAGAACTGAGACTATAGTATTGCAGCCGCTGCCGGCTGTGACCGGGAGGTGGAAGGATGCTTCAACTGATCGATAATACCTTGATGGCGTTGGAGGCTCCAATGCCGTCTAAAGAAGAGCTGCGGCTCTTCTGCGAACTATTGTTTGCGATCGGTGCAGACGTTGTTGAATTGCCGATAGGAGTGTATGAGATAATAAAGCCAATGCCTGCCGGCAGGTTTATTCTGAATGTGGGGTTCAGCGATGAAATAGGTAAGTACCCGGGTTTCTACAGGTATGCATGCCATGGAGAACGGAAGCTCGATAATGTGATATACGAGTTCCAGCTAAATGACGTAAGGGAGATCATCAAGCTCCGGACGCTTGCCGGTCACAAAGAGGTCCGTATCACCGGCTGTGACGATCTGCTGTGCCATCCTTGCGAAAGGCTTATGGAAGAGATCAAAAACTCCCTGCCGAAGACAAACATATATTTCTGTCCGGAAAATGCCTTCGGCTGCGCAAGCGCACTTGCCGTTTTCTGGGCGTTGAATTACGGCAGTAATATAACCGCAAGCTTTGCCGGCTGCAATAACAATGCCGCCACAGAAGAGGTGCTAATGGCGCTGCGGCTGGCGATCAGGCACAAACCGAAACGTGATCTTTCGGTGCTTCCCAGGCTGACAAGGCTATATGAGAAGTTCATGAACAGATCCGTCGGCAACCGCAAACCTATCGTCGGTAAAAATATCTTCAGGGTGGAGGCCGGCATCCACGCTGACGGAATCCATAAAAATCCCGCGACTTATGAAGCCTATTCGCCGGAGAGCGTAGGCGGAAAAATGGAACTTGTCATCGGAAAGCACTCCGGAACCAAAGCAGTAAAAATGAAACTCGAGGAACTGAAACTGCCGGCGCCGAACGATGAAGAAGTTGAGAAAATACTGAAGCTTTCCCGAAGTATCTGCACGCAGGAACGTAAAAGCCTGAACGACGAGGAATTCATCCGATTGGTCACGGGGGTGGTGAAGGATGAAGGCATTCAAGCATATTGTTGATACGACATTGAGAGATGGAGAGCAAAGTCCTGGCATCGCCCTGGGGATTGAAGACAAGGTGAAAATAGCCGGGCTGCTGGATGATCTCGGGGTTTATGAAATAGAGGCGGGGATCCCTGTTATCAGCGAAGCCGAGGAGGCGGGGATATGCCGGATCCTCGAAAACAGGAGGCAGGCAAGGATATCCGTTTGGAGCCGCATGAACGTCAACGATGTGAAACGTTCCGTCGCATGCCGGCCGGATATCATACATATTGGCGCTCCTGTTTCCTATGTTCAGATATACAGCAAGCTCAAAAAGAACAAGGACTGGGTGGTAAAAAGCGTCCTCGAATGCGCGGAAGCGGCAAAAAGCCGGGATATAGCGGTGACGGTGGGGCTGGAGGACGCCTCAAGGTCGGACGTCGGCTTCTTGTTAAGCTTGATTAAGGAATTGAAAAACGCCGGCGTCGATACAGTACGTGTCGCGGATACTGTAGGGGTACTTACGCCGAACAGGACAAGGGAATTGGTAAAAACGATCAGGGACTACTCTGATATTAAAATAGAGCTGCATATCCATAATGATCTGGGCATGGCGGTGGCAAACTCAATCATCGGTGCAAAGGCGGGGGCCGACTTTATCGACTGCACACTGTTCGGCATAGGTGAAAGAGCCGGCAACTGCAATCTTTATGATTTCGTCAATGCCAGCGAATCCATATTCCAATTCGCCATGAACAGAAAGCAGATACGCGCGGTGGAAATGCAGACTTGCAGCGAACTGCGGGGAGCGCTTTGACAATAATGGACAAAGGAAATGAAAGGTAGTAGACTACATGTGAAAACATAAAATTGGAGGAACAAATGACACAAAATATATCGCAAGACATTAAAGCAGGGGATTCGAATCAGATAACCCGCGAGTATTTCGATTCGCTGCTGGTGGAAACGCGGCTCATTGGCTCTGCAATACCGTCTACTACGCTTCAACTGTATGGTGAGACCTTCTCAACGCCCATAATGACTGCCGCATTATCCCATCTCCAAAATACCTGCAATGATGGTGCAGCCGAAATGGCGAAGGGCGTATTTGCTGCAAAAGCAGTCATGTGGACAGGTATGGGGGATGAGTCGGAACTCGAATCGATAATCGCTACAGGGGCAAGGACTATAAAAATAATCAAACCACACGTTGATAACGATACTATTTTCAGCAAAATCGAGCATGCGGAGAAATCCGGAGCATTTGCCGCGGGAATGGACATCGACCATGCGTTCAACAGAAAAGGACAGTATGACAATGTCCTGGGTTTTCCGATGTCCGTTAAGTCATTTGATGAAATCAAAAGCTTCGTTAAAGCCACCAAATTGCCATTTATAATCAAGGGAGTACTCAGCGTGCAGGATGCTTATAAATGCGCCGAAGCCGGAGCAAAGGGCATAGTAGTATCGCATCATCACGGGATACTGGACTATGCCGTGCCTCCTCTTATGATATTGCCCGAGATAGTAAAGGTAATAGATCACAGTATACCGGTATTTGTAGACTGCGGTATTTCAAGCGGTATCGACGCTTTCAAGGCACTGGCGCTTGGAGCCGATGCGGTATGCGCAGGCCGTGTGCTCATGGAGCCACTGAAAAGTGGAAAAGCCGCCGGCGTCCAAAAAAAGCTCGATGAAATGACGGAAGAACTGGCCGGAATGATGGCTCGCACCTGTTCCCATGATATCAGACATATAGATCCTACTGTTATATTGAAGCGATAAGCAGTCGCCAGATGAATTTATTTGAGTTATAATAGTTTTCATTGTATTATATTGGACTTTACAAAGCGGGGTTTACAATGAAAATTGGATGGTTACGGCTTAATAAAAAGGCGGATAGGGAAATAATTACACTGGCCTGGCCGTCCATCACCGAGCAGATACTCGAGATGATGGTCGGAATGGTTTCTACCATATATATGGGCAGTATCGGTACTTATGCGGTTGCAGCCGTAGGTATGATAAATATGCTCATGGGGTTCATGCAGACGGTTTTTTCAGGCTTGTCGATAGGCACGACGGTCGTAATAGCCAGGGTCACTGGCGAAGGCAGCAAGGTAGAGGCAAAGAGGGCATTGGTACAGTCGGGATATATGGCCATAGTTGTCGGAGTATTGCTGGCGGTATTTGGCAGGCTGTTTTCCGTGAATATACTGGGCCTTTTTTTCGGAGGTGCCGAAAAACAGGTTTTCGACGCCGGTATAAGTTATTTCAATATTGTACTTATAAACCTGCCTTTCCTTGTACTTGACATAATAGTTTCGGGAGCCATGAGGGGAGCAGGAGATACAAAAACGCCGATGTACATCACGGGCGGGGTCAACATTCTGAATATCATATTGAATACTGTTCTAATATTCGGCGTACCTGCCCTTCACATACCCGCGTTCGGCATTGTCGGCTCGGCAATAGCCGTTACGACCGCGAGAATCATAGGCGTCACCGTCAGGGTTCTGGTTTTGTATAACTTCAAGGGACTCAAACTGAATATGAGTCTTAAGGAAGATTACTCGCTCAGGCCGGAAATGATGAAGCGAATAATCAACATAGGGGTTCCGGGCTTCATGGAACAGATGGTCTTGCAGGGCGGTTTTCTCGTGCTTCAGATCATAATCGTTTCACTGGGTACGGTTCCGATGGCGGCGTATCAGATTGGCTTAAACATCAACGCGCTGGCCTTCTTCCCCATATTCGGCTTTGCCATAGCCAATACCACGCTTGTCGGACAAAGTCTTGGCGAAAAGGATTACGAAAAAGCGGAGACCTATGCCTACGAAGGCTTGAAGATAACCATGGCGGTCGGGTTTGTCATCGGAATACTTATGGTTATTTTCGCAAAGCATCTTGCGGGCTGGTATTCAAACGACCCTCTCGTTATAAAGGAGGCGGTCGGGATAGTCTGTACTTTCGGACTAATAGAGCCGCTGCTTGCCATACTCAATCTGTGCTCTGCGACGCTGAAAGCCTCGGGGGACATCAAATATGTAATGGTCACTTCCTTCGTGGGATTGTGGACTTTCAGGGTCATTACATCCTTCCTGCTGGTAAGATGCTTCGGAATGGGCCTGACTGCGGTTATGACAGGTATTTTCTTCGACTTTAGTTCAAGATCGATTATGTATCTTGTCAGGATGAACAAGGGCAAATGGAAATACCTGAAGGTTTGATATTTACTGACCTTACCGGTACTCTGGTATAATGCGTTTCGGCTGTATCTTTTATGGTAACTTAATTTATCTTTTGAATATAATGTCTTATGTAGACTGTGCATTTAAAAGAAGGTTGATATATTGCCGAATAATCTCAAAGTGATCAGTCCGGCATTTGTGGACAACGGATTCATTCCCGTCAAATTTACCGGACAGGGTGTTAACATCTCACCTCCATTGATTATAGAAAATATTTCCGGCAGCGTAAAGTCGATTGCAATTATTATGGATGATCCCGATGCTCCGACAGGGGTTTTTACACACTGGTTGATCTGGAACATACCCGCAGGAATTACTATGATACCGGAAGGTATCCCTAATGAAGCAGTTGTTTACTCTCTGGGCGGCGCACTGCAAGGAACGAATGATTTTGGTAAATTGGGCTATGGGGGACCTTTACCTCCAATAGGACAGCTCCATACCTATAGGATAAAAGTGTTTGCTCTGAATGCTTTCTTACCGTTAATTGCCGGTATCGGCAAGCTGACGCTTGAAATTGGGATGATTGGCCACATTGTTCAGTTTGGCATTATCAGAGGCAAGTACGTGCTGCAAAATTACGGCATGTAGGCTTATCTGAAAAAATTATATTGAGGGTGCAAAAAATATGAGTATAAATGATGTTTTGCCAAAATTAATCGAAGCAATAAAATCAAGTCCTGAATTTTCAGGAGTAAAGCAGACAAAAGCTGCTATTTCCAAAATACCGGACCTGAAAAGGGAGCTTGAAGAATTTAGCCTGGGTCAAAAACAATTATATTCCGGAAAATTATCAAATAAGGAAGCCGAGTCCAGAGTTATACAGCTAAATGCAAAATTTAAAGACTTGTCAAGGATACCGGAGGTAAACAATTATGTGAATGCTGTTAAGAATCTGGATCAGCTTATGGTAAGAATTTATAATAACATAAGCGAGACTCTGGAAAAGAGTTTATAGTCGATAGTATTACAATACAGGCAGGTGATTTATTTAAATAGTCGGATCCGATTACTATTAAGTTAACATAAAGTAAGAAAAGTGGTAACTAATATTTAAACCTGAACATAAAATACTAGTGTACTTTAGGTATTTAAGGAGGGTTTAAATTGAATCAGAATGAAATCTATGCCGCTGCACAGTCAACAAACAGCCCTGCTGCATATGGGTATTCCGGTTACCCGAACTTTTCGGGCTATGGAATGCGTCAGGCTTACCCGGACTACGGAGGATATTGGTACGCCTCAGGCGCTGCCGGAGATCCGGTATCCGGTATGGATCCAACGCCGTTCAGACAACCGTTCTTTTTTGGAAGACCCAGGCCGTTCTTTTTTGGTTTTCCGTTTTTCAGTCCGTTTTTCAGTCCATTTTTTAACCCGTTTTTCCCGTTCCATATTTTCTAGTAACCGAAAAATGGGTTAATGCGATTGGAAGCTTCTACCGGAAAAACTCGAGAAATTTCAAGTGCTGCCAGGATAATTACCTGGCGGCACATTTACATATCAGATGTAACTGTTCACAATTACGCCGAAAAGTCCCCAGGCGGTACCGAGCGCAGCGCCTCCCATCACATCGCGCGGGTAGTGCATTCCGACGTAGATGCGCGTTATGCCCACCAGCAAGGCGACGCCGTACAGGATCAGCCAGGTTGAAGGAGGAAGCTGATGATAATGCGAGATCAATGCAACCAGGAAAAAGATCTGGCTGGTATGACCGCTTGGAAATGAATGTCCTCCGGCCCGCGAACCTACGATGCGCGCGTCCGCCAGTTTTATATAGGGGCGCGTCCGGCATATGAGAACTTTCATGAGTTCGACCACGAGCCATAACGTCAGACTCCCCAGTACGACCTCATAGGCGAGTAGCTGATTGACCTTCAGGAAAAAGACTACCGCGATCGCCATGGCAAAAACACCGCTTCCTATCTGGGTTATACCCAGCATTGTCCAATCGAGCCACCGCGTATGCAGACCATGCAGGTTGAAAGCCTTGAAAGCCCATACATCTATACGCTGACCTGTTTGCCACACAAGTGAGACCGCTACCAGGCAGAAAATTAACACTAGAGTGACCAGACGCTTCTGCGCCCTTATCCGGGTCCAGAAATATTCCCACAGATAACCCGGCATAAAGATCAGGGCAATTGTCAAAAGTATGCCGAGTCCGATTATCCAGTATACAATACTGACTTTCCTGAACCAATCGGCAACCCTGATACATTTTGAACGTATTTTATGCACATGCCCGGCATTTATTTTACTTTTGTGCTCTGGATTTTTGTTTTCCATGACTTTCACCCGTTTCTACCGTAATATCTGTTGCGGCAGGCAAAATAACCGCCAAAGCCTGCCTCTGCATTTCGATCTGTACAGGGCCCTCTCCGAGCAGGATTCCGTCTGCCATCACTGCCATTGCAGGATGCGTTTCGATATTTATTTTACTCACTTGATAATTTCTGATTCGCGGATCGTTCTCCGCATTGATCCCCGGTACTTTCAGCATGTATCCGACAAGCAGATCCAGCTTTGAAATGTCGGAGCAGAAAAGCACGTCAAACAAGCCGTCCTTGAAGCAGTCCGGCGTCCCGACCTGAAAATGGCGGCCTACATACGGCATATTCGATACCAGTATCACATGGCCCGTGTTTGAGATTTCCTTTTTATCATCCAGCAGGATATGCATTTCAGAAGGAGGCAAGGCTGTCAGCGTCGCCAGGAAATCCCCTATACGTGCAATGTTGCCGTGCTGAATAGCGTCACCGGCTTCAAAAAGCGCTGAGAATAACCCGACTGAGCAGATTTCCAGAAACGGCATGCTTTTACCGTTACATGTGGCTATTCCCATATCGACCTTATGGCGCCTACCGGTACGCAGGATATCGATCGCGGCTGGAATATCGGCGGGAATACCCAGACCGAACGCCACATTGTTCTGGGTCCCCGTAGGGATGATTCCGAGCGTTGCATCCAAACCCCGCAATGCTCTTGCGACGGCAGATACAGTACCATCTCCTCCGCAGACAACGAATATGCGAAAACCGTGTACGACGGCATCCTGCACGACGCTTGGCAGATCCGAATCAGGCTCCGTAAGGTATGGCTCGGCCACAAAATGCCGTGCCTGCAATTCTTTTATAACATTCATGAGCTGCAGAGGCGATTCACGATTTGCGCCGGATGCCGGATTGAATATCAGTTTGACACGCTTTCTCATATATCGGGGTTGCTCTTGTTTATTCATAGTATTATTGTTTCTGCTCACCATGGGATTTTATCCGCAGATTAAACATGTCCATTTTTTTACTGTCGGCTGCTTGCTTGAAACAATGCCGTTATTTGAGTTATTATTATAGGAGTCTTATATAAATAAAGATAGAAAGTGTGATAAAAGATGTGTGATAAACCGACCAGGGAATATGCATTTAACGTTTTGACAAAGTACAATAAAAGCGACAGTCTGATAAAGCATGCATTGTCAGTCGAGGCTGTCATGAGGCATTTCGCGGAACTGCTTGACGAGGATCCCGAAAAATGGGGCATAGTAGGCCTGTTGCATGATATAGATTATGAGATGTACCCGGACCAGCACTGTGCCAAAGCTGTGGATATACTCCGCGAGAATGGATTTGCAGATGACTGTATACATGCGGTGGTCAGCCACGGTTACGGTATATGCAGCAAGGTCGAGCCTACGGCAAGGATGGAAAAGGTGTTGTACACTATCGACGAGCTTACGGGGCTGGTCGCAGCCACGGCTTTGATGAGGCCCAGCAGGAGCGTTCTTGACACTGAGACGAAGTCGGTCATGAAAAAGTGGAAACAGAAGAGCTTTGCCGCGGGCGTCAACAGGGAACTCATAGAAGAGGGTGCAAGGATGCTTGGAATGGAGCTCGAATTCATTGTTGAAGAAACCATAAACGGGATGCGGAAGGCTGCCGAAAGCATCGGTCTGAAGGGCGAGCCGAACTTGCAGTAAAGCTATCCGGATTGGTTACATACTATAGAATAGTAAAGGAATAAGATGGATACTGGAAAACGAAATATTACCGTAGCGATAACAGTCGCAATGTTCCTGGGAGCTGTGGAAGGGACGGTCGTTACTACCGCGGTCCCGACCATTGTCAAGGACCTGAGCGGCTTTGAACTGATAAGCTGGGTCTTTTCAATATACCTTCTGACGTCTGCCGTTTCCATCCCCATTTGCGGCAAGCTCTGTGACCTGTATGGCAGGAAGAACATACTTACCGTCGGGATAGTGATCTTTCTGGCAGGCAGTACGATGTGCGGCCTATCGTCAAGCATGTACGAACTGATTGCTTTTCGCGCTCTTCAGGGGATAGGAGCAGGGGCGATATTTACCGTGACATTTACCATAGTGGGCGATGTTTTTGAGCTTGAGGAGCGTGCAAAGGTGCAGGGGTGGATGAGTTCCACCTGGGGGGTGGCAAGCCTTGTCGGGCCTTTTGTCGGAGGTTTCCTGATCGATAACCTTTCGTGGCATTGGATCTTTTTTATAAACATACCCTTCGGTGTATTGTCGATAATACTTCTGCAGAGGAACCTGCAGGAAAGCTTCGCAAGAGAGAGGCACAGGATAGATGCTGTGGGTGCGGCATTATTGTCGGCAGGCATAATTGCTCTTTTATACGGATTTCTGATGTTCGGGGAAAACAATTTTGCTACGGTGGCGGCTCTGCTGATTTCCGCCGGCTTCCTGGCTGTTTTCTATGTTGTTGAAAAAAAGGCCGGGGAACCGATCGTACCGTTCGACGTCTTCACAAAAACCAACACGATCGTCAATATAGTCAGTTTTCTGGCTTCTGCAGTGTTGATAGCCATCAATGTATACATGCCCCTGTACATACAAAATGTACTCGGCTTGAGCGCCACAGTGTCGGGCCTTACTATGGCGCCCATGTCCGTGACCTGGCTGCTGGCCTCGGTGTATGTGGGGAAAGCTATTCCGAGGTTCGGCGAGAAGGCGGTAATAGCGGTTTCGTCTCTGGTGGTCGCGGCGAGCTGCCTCCTGCTGCCCACGCTCGGCCTGAATTCTCCTCTGTTTTTAGTGATCGTTTATACGTCGGTGATGGGCTTAGGCTTCGGGGCCGGCTTTACGACGCTTACGATAGTCGTACAGATGTCGGTGGACTTCAACAAGCGCGGGGCTGCCACGGCTTCCAACTCTTTGGTCCGAACGCTCGGACAGACGATAGGGATAAGTATTTTCGGAAGCGTTTTCAACCTGGCGATAGTGAAATACCTGACCGGGGTCGGAATCCAGGGAGTGGACGCCGGAAACCTGTATTCCACAGCCGAGATCAACAACGCGGCTTACCTGGAGCAGGTCAGATCGTCCCAAGTCTCGGGGCTTCATATCATTTATACGGTAATTATACTGATAGCGCTGGCCGGTCTGGTTTTATCCCTGGTGCTGCCTAAGAATCAAAGTTCTGAGTAAAGGGTATGATATCATCAGAAATTACCGAAGCGGGGAAGGAGACAAACATGTTCGCTGACAAGGTAGTAGTCGTGACCGGAGGCGCAAATGGCATCGGGAAGGTCATCTGCGAGGAGTTTGAAAAGGAAGGAGCCCACGTCTGCATTATCGATAAGGAACCTAACCCGTACTTTGTAGGAGATATCGCCGACGAGAACTCCTTACGTGCGTTTTCTGAAAAGGTTCTCGCCGGGTATGACAGGGTGGATTACCTCATAAACAATGCATGCCTTACGAGGGGTGGGATCGAAAACTGTTCATACGAGGATTTTAATTATGTCCTGCGAACAGGGATCTCTGCTCCTTTTATGCTGGCGAAACTGTTCAAGGATCATTTCAGTGAAGGCGCAGCTATCGTAAATATCTCTTCGAGCAGGGACAGGATGAGCCAGCCGAACACGGAGAGTTATACGGCGGCAAAGGGCGGGATAGCAGCGCTGACCCATGCGCTGGCAGTAAGCCTGTCCGGCAGGATAAGGGTCAACTCCATAAGCCCCGGCTGGATAGATACTCAGGGAAACGAATTCCATGGGGCGGACAAAACCCAGCATCCCGCGGGCAGGGTAGGGAACCCTCTGGATATAGCCAACATGGTACTGTACCTTTGTAGTGAAAAGGCAGGCTTCATTACCGGAGAAAATATAACCGTCGACGGTGGGATGACAAAGCTCATGATATACCATAACGATTGCGGCTGGACATATGACGGCGGCGAAAAATAAAGCGGCTTTTTTATTTTAATTCACTCATTATGGGTAAAATATTCATAAATATAGGTATTTTAAAAGGGGTGTATCCATATGAGTGAAGAAATCAACAACCGCAAATACCGCCAGGAAGTTATAAAAGATGTGATTTCGCAGCTCCATGCCGGAAAAAGCGTGGATGAAGTAAAGGGTAAATTCGATGAAGCATTCGGAAATGTTTCCGTTAATGAGATAACTCAGGCGGAGCAGGCACTTATCGCGGACGGCCTGCCGGTCGAAGAAATCCAGCGCCTCTGCGATGTACACGCCGCAGTGTTCAAAGGTTCGATCGAGGAGATACATCAGCCGGCCGACCCGTCGGAGATACCGGGACATCCGTTAAACATCCTGAAGGCTGAAAATCGTGCGATCCAAAGACTGATAGAAAATATCGGCGCTCAGCTCTCCGCGGCCCGGGAAACAGGCATCGGCAAGGAACTTGTCGATAATTTTGAAAAACTGGGCGAGCTTGACCGCCATTATCTTAAAAAGGAGAACCTGCTGTTCCCGTTTATGGAGAAGTACGGCATAACTGCTCCTCCGAAGGTGATGTGGGGCGTTGATGACCAGATACGCGCCAAGCTCAAAGAAGTAAGAGATTTGTTGAAAGGGAATGCCGGTTTCGATTTTATCAGGGATAAGGCGGATGATCTGCTTACAAGCATAGGTGAAATGATATTCAAGGAAGAGAACATAATGCTGCCCATGCTGCTTGAAAATCTGACGCAGGACGAATGGAGGGTAGTTGCGGACGGCAGCGGTGAATTCGGCTATTGCCTGCTTCCGAGGGCGCCGGTATGGAAGGCCTCCGATCGCAGCGAACCGGCGTCAAACGGTGAAAGCAGCACAGACAGCAACGCAGGAGAAGACGCCGGGGGTAAGGATACTGTCGGGGTGGTGAAATTTCCAACCGGCGAATTGGAAACCGAGGAACTTGTCCGGATGCTGGACACTCTGCCCATAGACATAACGTTCGTGGACAGGAACAACTCTGTCAAATATTTCTCGCAGAATGCGGAGAGGATATTTCCGCGGGTAAAGGCTATAATCGGCAGGAAGGTTGGCGCCTGTCATCCTCCGGCGAGTGTGCATATAGTGGAAGGCATAGTAAACGATTTTAAGTCCGGGAAAAAGGATCATGAGGATTTCTGGATAAGCATGGGCGGAAGGTATGTATATATCAGGTACTTTGCCGTCAGGGGAGAAAACGGGGAATACCTGGGTACTCTGGAAGTGACCCAGGATATCAAGCCCATACAGGATATTTCCGGGGAAAAGCGTCTGGTAACCGAGCAGCAGTAATTTGAACGGAGTGGAACATTGGAACAGAGGGATGGTTCTTTTGTTCCAATTTTAACCGCGAAATCGGAACAAAAGGACCGTCCCTCTGTTCATATATGCCGGAGCGCATCTATCGGGTTCAATCTGCTTGCCTTTCTCGCGGGCGCAAATCCAAAAACGATGCCTACTATGCTCGAGAAGCCGACTGCCAGGAGTACGGTCCAGATAGAAAATGGGAACGCGAAGCCAATGAGCACCGCCGCCGCTGCTGCGATAAGCAGTCCGAAAACCATTCCGACGATACCTCCGAACAGTGATATGAAAATGGATTCGAGCAGGAACTGGAGCTGTATCCTTGAAGGTTCAGCTCCGAGCGCTTTCCTCAGGCCGATTTCGGCCGTCCTTTCGGTTACCGAAACGAGCATCATATTCATTATACCGATACCGCCGACGATCAGGGAAATGGAGGCGATGCCCGCAAGCAGGAGGGACATCATGCCCGTTATATTACCGAGCGTATTGATTATGTCCTGCATGTTGTAAATTCTGAAGGTATTATCATGGTAATTGAACGCCTGATTCAGCACATCGTTTATGGAGGATATGATTTCATCCGCTCTGTCCGAATCTGCCATGTACACCTCCACGCTTGCCACCGTACTGATGCCCAGATCGCTCATTGCCGTGGTGTAAGGGATCAGTACCGCATCATTTGTCGAAGTTGTACTGAGCCCGCTCTGTTCTTTCAATACGCCAACGATCGTATATGAGCTGCCGTTTATCAGCAGTTTTTTGCCCAGAGGCCGAATGCCGAAAAACATATCCCGCTCTATCTCGCTGCCGATCACGGCGACATGGTTTTTGCAGTTTACATCCAGCAGATTGATGCATCTCCCGGTTTCAACGGTTTCAGCGTTCTTTTTGAAGTAATAGTCATTCTTTCCCTGAATCGAAACGTAGGTTTCCACTTTATTGCCGAACACAATCGTGGAGCTTCCGGAAACAGTCGGAGAGACACCGCTCACATATTCGAGCTTTGAAAGCTTTTTCAGATCCTCTGTATTGATGCCGCGTTTCAAAGGAGTTCCTGTCGCCTGAATAATCAGTTTGTCGGCGCCGAGCGCAGAGATCTGGTTAGTAATACTTGAAGTTGCACCTTGCACTATGCTTATCAGGGCGATTATCGAAGCTATGCCGATGACTATGCCAAGAACGGTCAGAAAGGATCTCATCTTGTTATGTATTATGTTGCCCCAGGACATCTTAATGCTCTCTCTGAACATCAACTCAATTCTCCTTCGCTGAGCCGCCCGTCAAGAATATTTACTATCCGGCCGGCATGCTTTGCAATATTTATATCATGCGTAATCATGATAATCGTCCTGCCCTCGGAATTGAGCTCTTCAAACAGTGACATTATCTGAAGGCCCGATTTTTGATCGAGTGCGCCGGTTGGCTCGTCAGCCAGCAATATGGCCGGCTCAGTCACGACAGAACGTGCTATCGCTACGCGCTGCTGCTGCCCTCCCGAAAGCTGGTTGGGGTAACTCATTAGCTTGTCCGCCAAACCCACGCGTTCCAGAATGTCCGCCGCCTTTTTTTCGCGCTGGGCAGGCGGGACCTGTGAATATATCATGGGCAGCTCGACATTTTCAAGCGCATTCAAACGCGGAAGCAGCTGAAAACTCTGAAATACAAAACCGATCTCCCTGTTGCGTATCCTGGCAAGCTCTCTTTCATCGAGATCCTCGACATCCTGACCGTCGAGGATGTATCTGCCGCTCGTAGCGACGTCGAGGCAGCCTATTATGTTCATAAGCGTGGACTTGCCGGAACCTGACGGGCCTAGGACCGAAACGAATTCGCCTTCCCGTACCTGCAGGTTTACATGATCGAGCGCCATTTGCTCCGCCTCACCTGCATAATAGCACTTAACTATGTCCCGCATGCTGAGGATATCTTTCATCAGCCGCCTCCGCTGCCGGGAGACCGGGCGCCTGCGGTACTGCCGCTTACTGTATTGTTGCTGTTGGTACTGTTACCTGCAGTACCGCTGCCCGAAGTACTGCCGTTGCCGTTAGTACCGTTGCTGCCGCCATCCCTGCGGTTTCCTCTGACGCCTTTGAACATGGCTCCAAAGGGATCGCCGCCGGATGCGGAGAGGGACTCCGATGCAGGTACGAGAACAGTATCGCCGCTTTTCAACCCGCCTGTGATCTGGACATTCGTTCCGTCATTGATGCCGAGCTTTAAATCAACCCGCTTTATCTTTCTTCCTTCGTACATATAAACGAAAGAATTATTCTCCTGATCGAACCGGATAGCCGTCATCGGCAGCAGAACGGCATTTTTGGCGCTTTTATCCGGTATTGAGGCCTGTGCCGACATTCCCACCAAAAGATCGTTTTCGGCAGGCAGTGAAATGATGGAATTGAAATAGGTGACTCCGTTCTGATAAACGCCGTCCCTGGATACGCTGGCGACAGTCCCGGTTATATCCTTACCCAACGCATTAATTGTTACGGTTGCCGATTTCCCGACCGTTACTGCCGGAATATCGTATTCGTCTACCTGGACAGCCAGCTGCAGATTCCTGTAATCGACGATCTTGCAAAGCTGTGCGCCGGGCGTCAGCTGTGCATTCGGCACTGCATCGATCTGCGATATCGTACCGTCAAACGGTGCGGTGATTTTTTGACCGCCCGTGGTCGTCATCAGGATATCTCCTTTTTTCACAGACTGATCCCTTGAAACTTTTATCGTCTTGATTTGAATCACCCTGTCCGAATACAGCACCTGACTGTTCTTTGCCGCGATATAGCCAGAGAAGCTGAAATTTGTGGCTATATCGCCTGTTACCGCCTTTTCCTCGGTAAAGCCGTAGCCTCTCGGTCTTAAAAGGCGAAATACAGCCAATCCGGCAATCAAAACGATTATTATCGTCCATAATATGATTTTGGTTTTTGATTTCTTTTTCTTACTCATTTTTCTATGTTGTTCTCAAATATGAAATATTATTCCGTCCTGTGATATAATGAAGGCCGGAGGTGCGACGATCGGTTTATGAGAGGAAAATTGACCCGTCTCGATATGGAAGGGCGAAGATGTGCGTTGTATCTGCCGCCGGATTACAGCGCGGCAGGCCGTTATTACCCTGTTGACTATATGAATGGTTCCGAAGGTATCTCCGATATCCTCGAAAGGATCGAACCTCATTTCGATATCGATTGCGAGGCCTTTATACTTCTTGCTGCCGAGCCCCGGGATTGGAACGACGATTTCTCGCCCTGGCCTGCTCCGGCCTTAACGGCCAAAAGCAAGGCATTTGGGGGACAGGCCGAAGCTTATCTGAAATTCCTGTGTGAAAAGGTCAAACCGATGATAGATGCTGATTACCGTACCAAACGTGAACCTTCGAACACTGCGCTCGTCGGATACTCGCTGGGCGGGCTGGCAGCGCTCTACGCCATGTATACCTGTCCTTCTTTCGGCAGATTCGCGAGCTTGTCGGGTTCGCTCTGGTACGACGGCTGGGTAGGGTTTATGCAATCCGGAACGCCTTTACGTACCGATTCGCGCGTATATATATCTTTGGGCAGGAGTGAGGAATACAGCCGTAATCCTCGAATGGCGCAGGTTGGGGATTGTACCCGAAGGACCGCCGCAGCTTTGGAGCAACAGCTCAAGGACGGCGGAAATCTGCTGTTCAGGCTGAACGAAGGCGGGCATTTCACCGATATAACCGGCAGGCACGAACTTGCGCTTGCATGGCTGATGAATCCGAATATTAACTGTTCAAATTGTTGAAAATATAAGTAAATATAACTGACAGTACGGACAGGAGGTTTCAGACATGAATATCCATAAAAAAGACCTTGACCTAAAGCAGACGTTTGATATAAACGATATTTCCTTCAACAATGTCAGCAGAGAGTTCGAAAACAGCTTCAGAAATCAATATGCGGATGCGTTGGAGCGTATATCCGACAACAACGACTGTCTGAGAGACGCTTCGGGAGCAAGCAAGCTTGGTATTTTGGAGCAGATGGCAAGACGCATCGATTCATATGACCGCGCTTCTGATTTCAATACGAGTTACGAGCAGCTGATAAAGGAATATGAACCTTTTACCGAGACCTGACCTGCTGGAGCATGGCGCAGCAAAACAACAAATCAGGGCGCCGGCGACATCAGTCGGCGCCTTAATTATGTCAACTTTTATTTATTATTAACAAATTCTGAACAAACCTATGCTATAATGATTAAAATAAGCTTAAGCTTAACTGTTAAGCGTAATGCCGACACAGGTATGTGAAGCGTTACGGAATTGTGATTGTGTTTGCCTATAGAGCCTTGAGACCCCCGTCTAAAGCTCTTTCCAAGGTTATTGAGATTCCCGTTCCGAAATAAACGGAGTACGTATGAAAAAAACAGCAATTGTAATGATGTTACTGGGCCTTGTTTTATCTGGGGCTTCTTTGAGTGTATTCGCCCAATCGCAGGATTTTGAGTTTTACATGATGATCGATAATAATGGGTCTATATTGCTCGTTTCTGATGCAAGGACGGACATGATAGAGTATGCCAACAATGCGGCTGCAAGCTTTTGCGGTTATTCCACGGCTCAGCTCGAAACCATGGATTTATATGAGATAGATCTGCTTTCACCTGAAGAGACCAATGCTGCCAAAATGGCCGCATCGAATGAAGAACGCAATTTTTACGAATCGAAGCACCGGCTTGCCAATGGAGAAATGTGCACGGTTGAGGTATATTCCTCTCCGCAAACCATCGACGGCAGGGAGTGTATTTTTTCCGTTATCTATGATATCACTGCGGAATCGCGGCTGGAACGTATGCATGTGAAGTTGGCCGATGCTATCAACATATTTCTGGTTGCGATAATTATATTATTGTCTTTACTTAGCGCTCAATTATATGCGCAGAACAGAAAGTCAAAGGAGAAGAGCCTTGAAATAAGCAACTTTAACGAACTGCGCAGTTCATTTCTGGATTCGTACGATAATTTCATATATCTGAAGGACGAAAAGCTCAATTATGTTTTTTTGAACAAAGCGATGGAGAAGTTTTTTACAAAGGAATCGGGCGAAATAATAGGCCGCAATGACGATACGCTTGCTGATGATGATTTTGCCGGGAAAATGAAAGCTACGGATACCGATGTTTATAAAAACATGACTGTACGGGAAGACATATTCAACTGGAAAAACAGATTTTTTAAAACTGTTAAATTCCCCGTAAGGTTGGTTTCAGGCTTTTATGGGGTTGGCGCATATATAGAAGACATAACTGAAGAGCATAGCGATAAAATCAAGCTGGAAAAAAACCTGCTGCGGAATCAGATACTCGTGAGCGCCCTTAACCGTAACTTCGATTCGACGCAGGAGCAGTTCGAATTCGTATTGAACGAGTCGCTTAAACTAACTGAAAGCAAATTCAGCTGCATATATTTTTATAATGAAAACAGCAGGGAATTTTCGTTGGTTTCATTGGCGAAAGATGTCATTACCGGTTACGGGGAGGATGGAACACAGGAAAAGCACAAGCTTGCGGAAACGGATCTGCTGGAAAGGGCAGTAAGGCTCAGGAAGCCTGTCGTTGAAAACGACGGCGCAATCCAGACTGCATTGGAGAGAGAATACCCCGGATACCTCGTAAGCATAGACCGGTTTATGTCCGTACCCGTAATGATAGATAATGAAATAGTTGCCGTAGTCGGACTCGCAAACAAGGAATCCGATTATGACGATAACGATATATACCAGATAACTGCCCTGATGAACGGTATATGGTACGCGAAGGAAAGAAGAGAAGGTCTTGCCAGGCTTGCAGTCGAAAGGAACAAGCATTTGCAGACGCTTATTTCCATCGGCGACGGAGTAATGGTTGTGGAGCTTGATGGAAAAATAACCATGCTCAACAGGGTGGCCGAAAAGCTGACAGGATGGCCTTATAAAGAAGCTTTGGGCAGACATTACAGGGAAGTTTTCCTTCTGTCGCATGAAGATGGGATATCCCCTATAAACGATCCGGTCGAGGGAGTCCTGACCCAAGACATGGTGCAGGAGCTGGGCAACCACGTGATATTGACTTCAAGGGACGGTACCATATATAACCTTGAAGACAGCGCGGCTCCGATAAAGGACGACAAGGATTGCACCGTGGGCGTAGTTCTTCTGTTCAGGGATGTTGCGGAGAAAAAGGAACAAAGAAGTAAAATAGATTATTTGAGCATCCATGATTCACTTACCGGACTCTATAACCGTATGTTTTTCGAGGAAGAAATGAAGAGGCTCGACACCGGCAGAAACCTTCCGATCACGCTTATAGTAGGCGACATGAATGGCTTGAAGCTGACAAACGATATATTCGGGCATGCTGCGGGAGACCAGCTTTTGAACAAAGCCGCCAGGGTTTTGAAAATGAACTGCCGGGCTGATGATATCATTGCGAGGATCGGCGGAGATGAATTTACGATCCTTCTGCCCAGGACAGATGCGGAAGAGGCGGCAAAGATAATATCGAGAATCAAGAGCCAGCTCGAGCAGGAAAGCGTTAAGACAATTAAAGGCAGCATATCGATGGGATGCGATACGAAGACCGGCATGTACCAGGATATAACGCAGACCTTTGAAAATGCCGAAGCCAGGATGTATACCGAAAAAACGCTCGATCGTATCAATGCAAAAAGCGGGACGATAAAAACGATCATCGGCTCGCTTCACAAGGCTATCGCCAGGGAAGAGCTGCACTCGGAGAATGTCAGCAGGATAAACGAAAGCCTGGGCAAGTATATGTCCCTTCCGGAAGCTGAGGTCAGAAAGCTTAAGGAATCAGGCTTTCTGCACGATATAGGAAAGATAATATTAGATGAAACGTTGCTCAATAAAAACAGAGTATTGACGGAGGACGAACAAAAGAAGCTCAGGCAGCATCCGTTGGTAGGATATAGAATATTGAATTCTTTTGTCGAAACCTTGGATATTGCCGAAATCGTACTTGCCCATCATGAGAAATGGGACGGCTCCGGATACCCCAGAGGGCTGAAGGGCGAGGAGATTCCTCTGCTTTCCAGGATATTGGCAGTTTCCGAAAGCTACGATAATATGACGAACCCCTTGAACAATATTTCTCACGGAAAAGAAGATGCTTTGAATGAGATAAGGAAATTGTCCGGCTCCAGGTTTGACCCTAAAATCGTCGATATATTTTCATTATTGTTGGAAGAAATGAATTGAATTAATGGAAACGAACCTGTTAAAGGTGCACTCTGCCGCGCAGCTGACATATTATACAGCAGATATGATTTTTATGCGGGGTCTCGAAAATGGAAAATTATCTGCAGCATTCGTATGTACCCGGTATACGGCCTTGCGTCGAACCTTGCGCATGTGATCTGAAGGTCGAGGGAACGGGCAGGGTAAAAGTAAGGCCTGATATAGCGGTCGCCGAACTCGGAGCGGTAACTGAAAACAGGCAGCTGGGAACGGCACAGGAAGAAAATGCAGCAAGCATGACTTCAATCATAAGGACTTTGAACGGGATGGGAATCCCACCGGCTGATATCCAGACTTCCACCTACAGCATAACGCCGCAATACGATTACATCGAGGGGAGGCAGGTATTCCGCGGGTACCGGGTCGAACACATGCTCAGGGTCACTATACGCGATACGGCCAGGATCGGTACTATCGTCGACTCGGCAGTGCAGAACGGGGCCAACCAGATAGGCGGCATTACATTCTCTGTCAGCGACCCGTCCCCTTACTACAGGCAGGCCCTAGATGCGGCTATTGACGATGCCCTGGCAAAGGCAGGGACGATCGCAGCCAAATTGAACATAAAGGTCATACGCGTTCCTGTACAAATAACCGAAACCAGCTTTGAGCAAGGCGCGCCTGCTCCTTTTGTTTTTCAGACGGCAGCTCCGGCCACGCCTGTCCAGACGGGGCAGATAGAAATAACAGCACGGCTGGCGGCAGTATTTGCCTACTGGCGTCAATAGCATATGGGTTGCTTTCTTTCAAATTCCGACTTTGCGGTATACGGCCTTATTGATTAAAATACCGATTGTACCGATCACGACTATGGATATGGAATAAAGGTTTATCAAAACGATCGCCGAAATCATGGCCCAGCCTGCGGGATCGTCAGACCCTGAAGCAAGCCCGGTTACCTTTGCAAGAGTCAGGCTTCCCAAAAGGAACAATACCGCGGCAGCTGCTCCCAGACATATCGGTTTACGGTATGCATGCGTCAGCATCGCCGCAAGCAGGAGCAGTAAGGTTCCGGACAGCGCCAGCGGGAATAGCTCCGCAGGCATCAAATAATCGAATAGAAGCTTTCTGTTTGCTATAGATCCGATTGTAGCTGTCAAAAGTGTAAAAATCAGCGGGATCCAGACTAAAATAACTCCCGCCAGCGCAAAGACCTTAATTAAAACGTTTCCGACTTTCATTGCGATATCCTCCTCATGACCTTCTGGGTTACACATATTACCAATATAATTATACATTATCATCCGATTGTGTAGAATCAGCCGGTTAATAAAATGTTGATTAACTGTCCGTATCGTTCTATAATATAATAAAACGTTTGGCTGTTTTATGTAGCATGGTTGATAAAGCAATCAAATTCTTTTGTTATGTTTGTAGGACGGGAGGATGGTTATATGCCCATCACTGAATTTTTATCGCGCAATGCCGAATTGTACGGACAGGAAAAATGCCTGACGGAAATTAATCTCGATCTTCAGGAAAGCCATAAAGTCACCTGGCGCGAATATGAACTTATAGAAAACAATCCTGCCGGAGAATATCGCAGGGAAATGACCTGGCGCGTCTTTGACGAGAAAGCGAACAGGCTTGCGAATCTGTTGCTCAAGAGGGGTATAAAGAAGGGTGACAAGGTTGCCATACTGCTTATGAATTGCCTCGAATGGCTGCCAATATACTTTGGCATACTGAAAAGCGGCGCTGTAGCAGTACCGTTGAATTTCAGATATACAGCCGAAGAAATAAAGTACTGCCTCGATCTGTCCGATTCCGTAGCGCTTATTTTCGGACCTGAGTTCATCGGCCGTGTTGAAGCCATTTACGATCAGATACCGAAAATCAAAACCATTTTCTTTGCCGGGGAGAATCGCCCTTCGTTTGCGGAAAACTACGACCGGCTTACTGCAAACTGCCCTTCTGAAGCGCCCCATATAATGCTCTCGGATGAGGATGACGCCGCGGTATATTTCTCCTCGGGCACAACGGGATTTCCTAAGGCTATCCTGCATACCCACCGCAGCCTTATGTGTGCCTGCTATACAGAGCAGAAGCACCATGGCCAGACTCGCAGGGATAACTTTTTATGCATACCGCCTCTTTACCACACCGGAGCCAAGATGCACTGGTTCGGGAGTCTTTTGTCCGGCAGCAGGGCTGTGCTGCTGCGCGGTGTAAAACCCGAATGGATACTGAGGACGATCTCGGAGGAGAAGATCACTATAGCCTGGCTTTTGGTTCCCTGGGCGCAGGACATTCTGGACGCAATCGACAGAGGGGATGTAAAGCTTGAGGATTACAGGCTTTCACAATGGAGGCTCATGCACATCGGCGCGCAGCCGGTCCCTCCGAGCCTGATACGCAGATGGAAAGAATACTTTCCGGGGCACCAGTATGATACGAATTATGGCCTTAGCGAATCAATCGGTCCGGGCTGCGTTCACCTTGGCATCGAAAATATCAATAAGGTCGGCGCCATCGGAGTTCCCGGCTACGGCTGGGAAACCAGTATAATCGACGAGAATGGAAACGCAGTGCAGCAGGGTGAGGTCGGCGAGCTTGCAGTAAAGGGCCCCGGCGTTATGAAATGCTATTACAACGACCCCGCAGCGACCGCGGCTGTTATAAAGGACGGCTGGCTGCTTACCGGCGATATGGCAAGAATGGATAACGAAGGTTTCATCTACCTCGTCGACCGTAAAAAGGACGTTATCATAAGCGGAGGAGAGAACCTTTACCCGGTACAGATAGAGGATTTCCTGCGCGCTCATACGGCAATAAAGGACGTTGCGGTTATAGGACTGCCGGATAAACGCCTTGGAGAGATCGCGGCCGCGATCATAGAGCTCAAACCCGGCTGCAGCCTGACTGCGGAGGAGGTCGAAACCTTTTGTTCTCCGATGCCGCGTTACAAACGTCCGAAAAAGGTCATTTTCGATAAAGTGCCGAGAAATCCCACAGGCAAAATAGAAAAGCCGAAGCTCAGGGAAAAATACGGCGCGGCTAAACTGGTGGCTGCCGAAACGGAAGCTTTGAAGTGAATCAGGGGTAGTTTTTCAAAGCCTGCCGCTATTGCTCGGCCCTTTCATCGACAAAGCGTCCTTGGTCGGGCACAGCCCTGCTTTTGAAAAAATGAGAAAGCGCATCTAGATGCATTGAAAGCTCCTCCCCTTCCATGGGCGAACCATGGCTGGGTATGGCCAGACTGGGTTTCAGATCCCTCAGGGTTCTGACTGACCTTTCAGCGGCTTCCCAATCAGTCGTCAGGTATGCGGGGGGCCCTTTGACCTGTTCATTTTGAGTCATGACCGAACTCAGGGATTCCTGCTTTGTAGTCGTAAAGGCGTCGCCGACTATCAACGTTTTATCTCTTCCTCTGAAGAAAGAAACATGACCCTCCGTATGTCCGGGCGTATGAATCCATTTCCAGCCCGGCATCCCCGGCACACTCCCATCCTGCGGCAGTGTTACCGCGTAATGCCCGAGGTCTATGCTCCTGTTCGGGAAACGGGGAGACATTTTTGCTACGAGCCCTTCATCAACAGAGGAATCTCCTTCGGGATAATCCTTTTTTCCAGTGATATAAGGCATTTCCAATTCATGTGCGTATACAGGTACATTCCAATGCTGCGCCAGCTTTTGAACCGAACCGACATGATCAAAATGGCCGTGCGTCAGAATAATCGCCCTTGGTGTGCTGCCTCTGCCGAAGCGTCTTTCTGCAGCTTCGATAATGAAATCGCCCGAGCTTTCAAGACCCGTATCGACGAGGACCCAGTCCTTGTCGGACCCGACAGTGCAGGCGTTCACAATCGTAAACCTGAGAAGCAGTATGTCAGGCACTAAATCCTGTGTCGATGAAGTTATTTTTGATACTCCGTTCAGCAATTCCTTTATCATTGTTTTCTCCTGTCCGGTGTCCATAGTAATGAACACTCTTTGACACCTGTTTGATATCTGTTATTTCATGATTTTAGGTTATCATAAAGCATCCGTTTTATACTTCGAATACTTAACGGTGCGTAAGGTTAATATAGACTTGTATATTAATCTGACGAACCCGGAAAGGATTGAATTTATGATAATCGAAGGTTTTTTCAGGGACATCAAAACTGCAAATCAGGCAGTGGACAAGCTTAAGAGCTCGGGCTTCAGGAATGCTGTTACAGACATAAATGAACACTTCGGCTCCGGAGGCAATGGTAAAAGAAATGTTCCCGGCGCCCAGACAGGAATAAGCCTATCAGGCGTCGTGCTCGATTCGGCTCTGGCGAGCTCGGCTACGGATACGGCGCCGATGCTTGCGGCAAGCCCTATGGTCAGCGGTATGGGCGGTTTCGAGGAGATAGCCGATATCAACTGCAAGGTCGTAGTCGAAGCCGAAGAGGCCGAAGCACATAAGGTGAAGCGGATTATAGGCGAGATGGGCGGAACGCTTGAAAGTCCGAATGTGAAAAGGCCTGGAATTGAAGAGGCGGCGGAGACGAAGATACTTGAAAACCTGAACGAAGCTCGCGGTTTTTTGGACAATTCGAGATAAATTCGGCTGCAAGGCTTGTATTTTAATGACCCGGCCATTGCAGCAGGTTGCTTTAAATCATATACTTATAAATGAAAATATAGTTTAGAGAGAGATGATACTATGAAAATTTGTATTTTGTCAGGTAATCCGAAGACCGACGGCCTTTGCCAGTCCGTAGTTGAAGAGGCCAGGCTCGGCGCAATCGAGGGAGGGGCCGAAGTAGACGAGATCAGGCTTTGCGACAGCAAGCTTATACGCTGCCAGGTTTGCGACGGAGGCTGGGGCACTTGCCGCAACGAGAATTACTGCCGCTTCGGAAACGACGGCTTTAACGAATTCACAGACCGTATCAGGGCCAGCGATGCTATTATTATGGTCACGCCGGTTTACTGGGGAGAGATGTCCGAAACCCTCAAGAGCTTCATCGACCGTTTGCGCAGATGTGAATTCAACAACAACGGTGTGCTGCGCGACAAGCAGGTCCTCATAGTCGCTTCGCCGGGAGGCTCGGGCAATGGCCTGCTGAGCTGCCTGGAGCAGATGGATCGTTTCTGCCGTCATACCGGTGCGATAATATTCGATTACATCGGTATCAACCGTTGGAATAATGATTACAAAAAGGCCGCTGTCAGGTCGGCGGCGCGTGCAGTCGCCGGCGGAAGGAAAAACGGCGAAACTATAAACGCATAGTTTTAAAACGTCAGTGCCTTCTCAGTATCGCCCAGCAGCATAAGCCTACAACCACTATCAGAAGGTCCTGAACGAAGGAAACGTGCTTGTAAAAGACGAAATAGGAGCAGATCAACGGGAAAATAACGCTGAGGGATACCTGTACAGGGGCGATGTTGATGATATTGCCGAACCTGTAGGCAGCCTGCATCGAAAAGCCGGAAAAGAATCCGACGATCGAATACTCGTAAGTATAAATGGTGCTGAATATCCCTGCAAGCGAACCTCCCGCCCTTTTTACCGCTATATTCAGAAGGACGAAGGAAAGCCCGCTGGTCAAACCGGAAAATGCCGACAAAAGGACTGTTTTAGTCTGATTGTCGGCTTTATTGCCGAGGACCGGCATCAACAGGAGAAAGGGAGCAAGTATCAAAAGGTAAAGCGCGCCGGAGTCCATACGGGTCCCTGAGGTCGGGTCTCTGGAAACGCTTATTCCGAAAATGCTCAGTATGATTATGCCCGAGAACACGATATCGGAAAAATAGATGCTTTCCTTAAGTAAAAAATGTGAAAGTACAATAACGAGTACAATGCTGAGCCCCGATATGGAGGATACTATCTGGGGTGAGAGCCCCTTGGACGCGTAACCGGTCGGTAATACGGATATGACGTATGCCAGCATTATTCCAATAAACCAGATAACAAAATCACGAGTGACCCTGAATTTTCTTAGCTGTTTCAGATCAAGGCGATCCATGCCTTTTTTTTGAAGGACCAGGCCTGAAGAGTGCATGCCCATGCCGACCAGCGCAGCAGCCAAATACCAAATCCTGGACATACTTACCCTCCCATACCATATCTATCAAATTATACCCCGAAAATTAGAAAATAGAACTTGTTTCAATAGATACCCGGAGGTACGGAGCCCAAAACAGCACAGCCCGAATTATGAACAAGTATGAGTAAAATGGAAGGTAATACCCGGGGTATTACCTTCCCAAAATTCTTCCAAATACTTTTTGCAGCAATGATTTTTTCGGTGCGGACTTGACAAGCTGATCATAGCTTTGCCATTTAGGAGCCGCGGCTGAAGTATGCGCCGGTGAGCCTTCACCCATACCAGCCTTTTGCCTGCCTGATGCAGTATTATTCGCTGTGGCGGCGACAGGCTGCTTTGAAGCCTGTGCGCCAGACCTTTGCAGGGATGCAGGTTTTTGCGAAGGTGCTGCGGCTTTTTGCGGAATTGCGGCGGTTTTGAACGATGCTGCCGGAACGGCTGAATGAGCGGGTTTCCTGCCCATATTGGTCTTCCCGCTGCCACCGGAAGGGGCTGCCTTCCTGTCCTGCCTGTTATGCTGTACTGAAGCTGCCTGAACGTTATTACGGCTGCCGCCTGCCTGTATGCGAGCTTCAATGGGCGGTTTGTCCTGTTTTACCCTCTGGTTTTGCGATCGGGCTGTATCTGCAGTATTCTGCCTTCTTTGCGCTTCGGGACGCGGCCTGCCTGTTTCCATTTTGCCGCGTGTCCTGCGGCGATTTTGAGGAGACGTCTCTGCGGTTGTTTCGGCCGGTCTCGTACTGAGAGCATTTACCTCCATCCATTTGTCGGCCTGTGCCTTTCTTTCGTTCAATTCGGCGTCCGACGGGAGTGCTCCCTCTTCTATCATCGTACCGATATGCTCTTCTATCTCATAAAGGCTTATAATATCATCACTGGTGACCAGGGTTATCGAACGGCCCGAGTTTCCGGCTCTTCCGGTTCGGCCGATCCTGTGCACGTAGCTGTCTTTTTCGACAGGAACATCGTAATTTATCACTAGCGACAGGTTGTCGATCTGAAGGCCGCGGGCCGCTACGTCCGTCGCCACCAGTATGTGGAATTCTCCGTGCTTGAACTCTTCGATGGTCTTAATACGCCTGCCCTGCGGTATATCTCCATGCAGCGCCTGGGATGCATATCCCTTTCGTGTCAGAAAGGTCTGCACCCTGTCCGTAGCGATCCTTGTATTGCAGAATATAAGGCAGCTTTCAGGCTGTTCATACAGAAGCAGCCTATTGAGCTGTGTGTTCTTTTCATTGTGGTTTACGCGGTAATAGACCTGCTCTATCGTATCGACCGTCAGTGTCTGGGATTCTATTTCGATCATTTCGGGGTCTTTCATGTGTTTGCTGCAGATCCTTTTGATTTCCGGAGGGATCGTTGCGGAAAAAAGCAGTGTGACCCTGTCCCTCGGCACTGTCTTTACGATTCTCTCGACCTGTTCCAAAAAGCCCATGTCAAGCATCCTGTCAGCTTCATCGAGCACCAGGAAACGGATATTCTTTGTTACCAGATTTCCATGCTGTATGTGGTCGTAAACACGCCCGGGCGTACCGGTAACAATTGTAGCACCCTTTTTAAGGTTTTGTATTTCGGTGTTCATACTGTGCTGTCCGTACAGGACCGTGGTTCTATGCTTCAGATGCGCCGCCAGCTGCCTGATGTCGCCATCGACCTGCACAGCCAGCTCGCGAGTCGGCGTGAGGATAAGTCCCTGGGGCCCGGGGGCGTCGGGATCTGTCAGTTGCAGTACGGAAACGCCGAAAACGGCCGTTTTTCCACTGCCTGTCTTGGACATCACTATTAGGTCTTCCTTGTTCAGAATGTGCGGGATAGCCCTGTGCTGTACTTCAGTAGGCTCTTCAAAGCCCATGTCTTCTATGGCTTTCAGTATCGGAGCCGAAATGCCGAGATCGTTAAAACTGTTCTTCATCAGTATCTTCTTTCTTATAATCAAACTTCTATCATTATACCATTAACTTGGGCATTGTCCATAGTTTGTAAGCCCACGGGCTTCCATACCGTTTACGGCGAGAATTGCCGTTTACGGGACATGCCCGGAAGGACATAAAGGTATCCTGCCACATATCATACTACATAACATTGAATTGAAAGGGTGTCATTATGTATCTTTATTCAACGAACAGGGCAGATCCCTTTATTGCGGCTTCCGCAAGGGGAGATGTCAACGGGGACGGTATCCCCGACAACGTATTTCTGACAGGAACAAAAACACCGGATTCACCGTTTATCCAGAATATCACGCTTGTGATCCAGGATGGCGCAACAGGCAGGATGACTACAGTTCCGCTGCGGGATAACGCAGGATACGACCCTTCGCTGTTTCTTGGAGATTTCACCGGAGACCGCGTTCCCGACATTCTGGTGACTATTCAGTCGGGCGGGAGCGGCGCTGCGACATACGATTACATTTATTCCTTCGCGGGCAACGTACTTAAGCTGCTGTTCGATTTCAACGCATACAACGAGCAGTACAAATATGAAGTCAATTACCTCGACTATTACCGGGCGGAAGCCCTGAGCAGGATCAACAACCTGAGGTATATCATAGATTTGACCTATAAGGGTCAGGATTATCTCAATGAAATCTACGACAGCAACGGTAAATTGAAGGCTCCGATAAGCGGTTGGGTTGATCCGCTGAGCGTGCTGTACCCTGTGGACTTTGACGGCGACAGGGTCTATGAGCTGCTGGCGATTCAGAGTATTGCCGGGCGGTATCATGCAGACGGGCTCGGTTATTTCCAGAACATGCTCAAATGGAAGAACGGGGCATTTGTACTCGACAGCCAGACTGTAGCGATCTATGGAGGCTGAATATTTGCGGGCAATATTGGACATCAGAATATTTGCATGTGACGTTCAGAGGCTTAAGATTGATCATTGACTTGTCCGTCCATCCTGATATATAGTGAGTACGCAGGAAGATAAAGCCGGACATCCAAATATTTGGCTCCGGCATGTCGCCTTTAGTGGAGGTAATGAAGTGAGAAAGTCTCTGCGCGTGATCCTGTCCGTCTTTCTACTAACTGCGGTCTGCGATGAATCGGGTCAAAAAAAGGTTGACGGGCATGCCTCAATGAATCATAATTATTAGGAAAGTGCAAGCAATTGAACATGCTTTAACAAATCAGGAATCGGAGACAATATATATGAATTGGGACAGTAAATTATACGGTTTTCTCAACTGGTCCGGTGAGATCGCAAATTATGACCAGAAGCTGCAGGTGGCCAAAATCGTGGCGGAAAAGGTCAAGGACGGCGACGTGATAGGTTTCGGCTCGGGCTCCACATCTTTCCTGGCCGTTAAGGAGATAGCGGCAAGGATGAAAAACGAACAGCTTTCTATCCGGGCGATACCGACCTCGCGAGAGATACGTTTTATCTGCAACGAGCTTGGAATACCTGTCGCATCGCTGAATGATGAAAAGCCGGACTGGACGTTCGACGGAGCCGACGAGGTCGACTCGAAACTAAGGCTGATTAAAGGCCGCGGCGGGGCGATGTTCAACGAAAAACTGGTTATGAGCAGCGCACCTAAAAACTATATAATGGTCGACGAGTCAAAAATAGTAGACAGGCTCGGAAGTAAATTCCCCGTGCCCGTGGAAGTTTGGCAGGATGCTTTGATGTACGTAAAATCGCAACTGGTGAATTTCGATGTCTCAAGTGCCGTGCTGCGCCCGGCAAAAGGGAAGGATGGCCCTGTAATCACCGAAAACAATTGCTTCATACTGGATGTAATGTTCAATGAAATAGGAATGACAACGGAAAAGGACCTGAAGAGCATATCGGGAGTGATTGAAACGGGCTTGTTCATAGGTTTCCCCGTGGAACTGATAAGAGTCGGCGCCTAAGCGCTGAAGAACATATGCACATGCCCGTTATGGCAGGCGCCGTTGTATGACAGATAAAAAGCCTTTTACGATTCCACCCTGGCAGAACTGCTGCCGGGTGGAATTTATTTTTTTCATTGTGGGATAATAATCAATAAAATAAAATTGGAGATTATCCCGATATGGAGAAGCAAAAGGGCTTGACGGCATGGTACCTTACAATGATGTCTCTGGGGACTGTCATAGGAGGTTCTTTTTTTCTGGGTACGTCTGTGGCGATACATGCTGCCGGACCCTCCGTCATAATAAACTATGTGCTGGGAGGCGTCCTTGTTTATTTCATACTTTACGCATTGTCGGAAATGACCGTGGCAAATCCGGGTGCGGGTTCATTCCGGGCATTCGCCGCCCAGGCTTTCGGTCCCGGTACGGGCTTCGTTGTCGGCTGGGTCTATTGGTCGGGAATGATCCTTGCAATGTCGAGCGAGGCTACTGCCATATCGATACTTGTGCGCAAGTGGATCCCGAACCTTTCGCTGCCTCTGCTGGGCAGCTTGATCATCATTGGCGTTACACTTCTCAACCTCCTCGGAGCAAGACAGCTCAGCAAGCTTGAAAGCGGGCTTGCCGCGATCAAGCTCATCACCATAGTCTCATTCATAATATTTGCGCTGCTTATGGTCATTGGGCTGTTTCCGGGCGCGCGGGCCGCCGGTATAGGCGAGTTGGCGCGGGAACCCGCAATGCCGGGCGGTTTGAAGGGGATTGCGGGAAGCATACTTATCGTCATGTTTGCGTACGCAGGCTTTGAAGTAATCGGTCTTGCGGCGTCTGAAGCGGAAAATCCCAGGAAGACCGTTCCGCGCGCTATCAGAAATACAGTATTGAGCCTCGTCAGCCTTTATATACTGACCGCTTTGGCTATACTCCCTCTCGTTCCTACGGCTGCGCTGGGAGAAAATATGAGCCCGATGGTGGCGGCGCTGACCAGACAGGGTGTGACATGGGCGGGAACGGCTTTGAATGCAGTGTTGATCACTGCCATACTTTCCACGATGCTTGCGGCGATGTTCGGCCTGGGCAGGATGATCCGCTCGCTGGCCGACGAAGGCCATGCGCCCGTATGGCTCAAGGATGAAAGAGAAGTTCCCTTCAGGGGCATACTGTTTTCGGGCTTTGCAATGCTGGCCGGGCTTGGACTTGGGCTGCTTCTGCCCAGGGTATACCTGTTTCTGATAAGCTCCGGAGGCTTTGCGCTGCTTTTCACATATGCAGCCATCATGGCTACGCAGCTTCGCTATCGAAAGCGTTTCGGGTGTCCGCCGGAAGGAAAGTGTCAGATGCCGGGATACCCTTATACTACATGGGCTGTCCTAACAGTTCTCGTCATTGCAATGCTCAGCATGCCTTTCATACCGGGACAGGCGTCCGGCCTGTTCGCGGGTGTTGCGCTGGTGGTGCTGTTCACTGCGATCTATACAGTGATGCGGTTTCGTGCCAAATATCCGGGAAGAGCGCCGATTGCCGGAAGTATACTTAAACCCGGAAGCGCTTTCAGACCCGGGAACGCTTTCAAGCCCGGTAGTGCCCCCAAGCCCGGTAATAGGCCCGGGTTTTCGACGGAGGCTTCGCGGGAACTGACCAATAAGCCGGAAGCATATGAAAAACAGGTGGAACAAACAGAACGATCGGAGCATACAGAGAAGACAAGATCGTCCGAGACGGCGGAAGCGGCAGAAGCTACTGAGACGGCGGAACAGAAAGATGACCAAAGTGGTTATTGACTAACGATATATTTTTTGCTATTATTCAGATGCTAAAAAATTTAATAGTTAAAAGTTTTATAGGGTTCCGCAGCTAAAAATGAATTGCTGGTCTGGTCCAAGATAAAATGCACAGCTTATTGTGTTCACGGAAGGATAAAAGCCTGGGAGATATTTTGAGAATATCACTATGGCTTTTTTATTTTAATAATTTCAAGGAGAGTGTAACTTATGAAATGGCTAATATTGATTGTAGCGGGTCTGTTTGAAATGGGGTGGGCTGTGGGGCTAAAGTACTCGCAGGGATTTGCAAAGCTTGTACCAAGCATATTTACGATTGTGGGAATGATAGCAAGTTTCTATTTTTTATCGTTGGCGCTAAAGAGTCTTCCCTTAGGCACGGCATACGCTATTTGGACTGGAATTGGTACTGTTGGTACTGTAATTTTAGGAATAATATTATTTAAAGAACCTATTGATATAATAAGGCTAATTTGTATTGGGTTTATAGTGGTTGGAATAGTAGGGTTGAAGGTTGTATCTCCCGAATAAATCAGCTTTTTGCTGATATGCGTTCTTATGTCGGCGAACAGCCAGTTCTTTCTGCCAGTGACATAAGGTCGGGTGGCATTTTCCGCACGGGGCTGGAACCGGCGATTTGACAATGTTGGCATCTCCGGTTTCCTTCTCGCAGACCGTGCACGCATAATTAAAACGAATATACCTCGATATGCGGATCTGGACGGGGATAATCTCAAGTTCGTCCCTGACATGTTCCCGGCCAAGATACCGAAGGTCAGCGTGACAAATGCCGCAGGAGCGCTTGTCCTCATCCAGGTCTCAAACTATTTCCACTACAGGAACTGTCCTGTTCTCCCAAGTCCAGATTCCGGAGGGTCATTGGTTTTTGGGTGATGCAACCGGATGGCCGGCTTGGAGGTGCACTTTTATTTTAGATTAAAATAGTAGTTTTCGCCATTTTTATCTAAAAATTTTTCATCCACTAAACCGGAAATAACACTTTTTATACCAGCGTCTTCTCCTCCTATGCGAGCTACCAAATCAATTCTATTTTCACTATTGAGGACTCCATTTTCGAAAATAAAGTCTATTACAATATTGTCCAATTGAACATTTCTGTTAGGTATATATTTTATTGGGATAATATTTGCACCATCAATTCTGAATATTGTAGTGAAGTGATCAAAAGGAAGCCAGTCTATAGCACCCGATGAAATTCTTCTTTGGGTTGCGATCTCAAGAAATCCATCGTTGTTATAGTCATTGGCATAGACCATTATGTCCGGACTAAATTCCAGCGTACCTTCATTTTTAATATTTTGAACTCCACTAACCATGCTAAAGCTTTTACTTATGTTAAGTTCCGGTAGCTTTAGTACATTTTTATTGTTTACCTTTTGCAGTTCATATTTTACAATTTGAGTTTCTTGGCCTGGGCCATATATGTTTTTTAGTATATTATTAGAATAATCATATAACCTGTCAACGCCGGACGAAATTTGACTATGTCCGCCGGACGAAAATTGATCATCGTCGCCGGTTAAAAATTGACCATCCCGTTCGTTGAGTCCGTTGAATCCGACGGTGGAACAACGCTAAATCCTGA
>JAEXNT010000070.1 GCA_023439545.1 Bacillota bacterium | reverse complement strand
TCAATTCGTAACCTTCCGGAACGTCTATCCGGTACTGCTTTTCACCGATTACCCTGTTTATGACCAAAGACCCTCCCAGGCCGGTAATGCCGACTTCCTTGCCGGAATCTTTCACGGATACGTTGCCGACGGGTTTGTCCTGGTTGTCCTTCACCCTTATATCTATATTGCCGTTTTTGACTTTGATGCTGCCTTCCGCCTGGGTAGATTCCGTTGTTCCGTTCAAATTATAGCTGACCGTGGCCGTACCCTTCAAAATGTTATCGTTGCAGGCGGCAGGGCTTACGGTGATTTCCTCGGTGAATGTTCTTGCCGAAGGGGCGGGGTCGCTGTTTTGGTAAAATGTGAATTTGCCGGCATTTTTATAGCTTTCCTTCAAAGCGGAGGTTCCATCTTTATAGGTTGCTTCAAGGCTCAGGTCGAACGACACCGGAGGTTGATCGCTCGGGCGCCCTGTTGCTTCCACTCTTATTACCATCCTGGCTTTATCGCCTATCAGGCATGATCCGATCTCATTCCCGTGAATATCTGTAAAGTAAACCGAAGCGGATATGACTGCGCCGTCCTCGTTGGTTATGTTGAGAATAACAGGTTCCGCTTCAGCCGGGGTGGGACTCTGCGAATCCCATGCGCGGATTCTTATCCTGTAGTCCTCAGTCGTTGTGCTGATCTTGTTTTTGACCACTTCGATGATCTGGGTGCCGCTGACCGCCGAGGTTTTATCCCTGAGTACGGTCTCGAAAGCGCCGTTATTGTCCCAATCAGCTTCTATCATGTATTTGACAACCGTATCCTCAAAATCCGCAACTGCAAATTTTAGCTGCAGGTTTACATTATCCTTGTTTATCTTGTAATCGCTGTTGGGATCCGGCTCGGACACAGTGATGACAGGCCGCTGGTTAGCGATTGCGTAGGCTTTGATGGCGGTATTGACAAAAAGCCTTAGCTCATAATCCGGATACGGGTAGTTCGCGCTGTGTCCCGTGCCTGAATATGTTATGTTACCTTTCGTATAGGTGTAATAATTGTTCATCGCATCGTCGTTGACACGTTCTCCGCTGTCGTCGCTGTACAGGTTGAAAAGAGGGATGACCGCAGGATCCTCAAGATCGAGCTTGTACCACTGGTAATGCGTATCCGCGACTTTTCTTTCGCTCTGGGGCAGCGAAGCCAGATCAAAGGGATAAATGGTCACTGCCGACGAGTTGACGGGGCGCACGAGCTTTGCCGTTTTGGGGTAAGGCTGGACGGACTGGTAAATATCACCCTTGCTGTTAGTACCCAGATTATAGGTGCTCCTGATCGTCTCTGTCAGCGCCGAGGGTCTGCTTATATTGCCTGTAAACCCCGCCAGCCCTGCAGTATATCCATCAGCCTGCCCGACGTCATCCCTGAAGGCGTTCGTCAAGTTCTGGTTGTATAAAAAGTGAATACTGTCATGCGTGAACATGACGCTCTGTTTCGTGTCGATAAAGCTCTGCAGCACTTTAACCGCATCAGGGCTGAATTCCTTGTTCTGGGAATAGTTATCATGGAAGCCGAGCACGACCATGTTGTAATTACCGTTCAAGGTGAAATCCTTATGCGAAGCGTTGGAATTGAAATCGCTCACCGACATTTCAGTCACATCGATTTTGTATTCACCCGCTCTGTAGCCATATTTCTCACCCGGCAGCCCGCCCGGCACAGCCTTGTTGAATTCAGTCGCCAGGTGGAACTGATTGCCGTCCGGCGATATCTGCAGGACCTTTACCTGCATCTCATCGCCTTTAAGCCTGAACACGTCCTTTACCTCATCCCTGGCGCCTTTTGAATCGGTCGTTACGAGCTTCCAGAAATAGACCCCTGCGAGCTGTTCGGGCATTGTATAATTAATGGTTTCAAACTGGCCGTTCACAGTATCGCGCGAACCGAACACCTCGTTATTCTCGAACAAACTGTCTTGATCCTTGTCTATATACAGCTTTGTCGTAAGTTTTGCGTCCTTTGGAGAATCGGTATCCGAAACCAGGAACGTAAAGGTAAGATTATTGCTGACGGCAGCCTGGCTGATGTTAAGGTATGAAACAGGCTGTTCGGCCATCGCAAGGAAAGGACGTCTGTTGTTCGCCTCCACTGTTTTGGCGAGGTTGCCGAATACGCCCGACTTGTTCGAATCCGACACCTGTATCACATTGGTCGTCGCTGCGCCCGGTTTTACCTTATCCTTGATTTTCGGCGCCTGCAGCATTTTAGACATCTCTGTTTTAACGCCGGTGATCACATCTATGTTATCCTGCTTCAAAGCGTTTTCATGGTACAGCAGCGTCATTCCCGCGTCAACAAAGCCTCCGGTTCCGGCAACGCCGCCTTTCCCGCCGACGCCGTACGCAATGAGCTCCGTTATGTCGTTGCCATACTTGTTTTCGTTCACGCCGCTCCTTACATAACGGCCTTTTCCGAAATAAACCGCGTCGTAATTGCCGTTTATCTCATCGCGCAGCGATATGAACCTGTTCATGGACATTGAAGTTATAACGAACCTCCGGTCGCTGCCCAGGGCGCTGCCGAGCTCTTTTATCCCTATACTGTCGCCGCTCGATATACCGCTCGGGTAGACTTCGAGCACATTGATAGGCTTTGAATCTATGAATTGAATTTGTATATCATTCCTTGAGTACTGCTTTACAGAAGAAGCAAGAGTACCTTCAGCAAACGCCGCGTCCTTGAAACTGACCCCCACGCCCGAAACAGAGTTGGCGGCATTGCATTTTGCAGTCTGGCCCTTCAGCTCAAGCCGCGCCAGATTGTCTGAAACGCGTTCGACGCTGAGAGTGAGTCCCGACGGAACATTTGATGCAGTAAAGTGAGTGCCTGACTTGAATACGGTATCACTGAACCTGGCCGATTCCAGGTATACATATTTCGATTCCGTAAATGTTCCGTCGTTGGCGGGAGATTCCGTGAACACCATCGGCTCGTATGTCATGGCTGCGTACCGGTTATCCTCGAAGCTCACCTTGAAAGCCTTTGACAGGTTACCTAAAAGCAAGCCGTAACGTTTAAAGGCGCTGCTTTTGAAGGTTATCACCAGATCATCGATATTGTTTGAGGAAGAATGGTATTTTGCTTTTCCGGTCAGGCATATTTTGACCTTGGTTTTGCTAAGCCTTGTAATAACCACCGTAAGGCCTGAAGGAACATTGGAGGTAGTTATGTCCGAGCTGTCCACTCCTGATACGAACGAATCGTCTGAAATTGTCAGCGTTACCTCTGTTCCGACAGAGCCGTCGTTTGCCTCCGATTCGATGAACGTATCCGAAGAGTAGTTCAAAGAAGCGGCGAAAGCCTTTGCTGGCAGCGCTGTTACCAGAAGCAGCAATGTAAGTATGCATGATAACGTTTTGCTAATTTTCTTATTCATATAAACCTCCCCAAACTAAACTGACTAAATACTATCCGAACCCTGAAACCACTTTACCTTATACCCTTCTGACTTCTTACTCCGGACTTTTAAACTACTTGGCTTATCCGGACTTCATTCCACCCAGGCCCCATACCCTTCGAACCTCGAGCTTTACAAATCTTGACTGCCGACATTCAAGAACTTCACTCACCGGGCGCCGGTGACCTTTCCTGCCAGCTTAGAATTTTATATCGTTTTAGCACCGTTCTCTGACCACTGGTCGACGAATAGTCGTTTATAGTGCCGATGGCGCCTTCTGTATTGCCTTTTGCAAAAAAATCCCTGACGCTTTTGTACATTTGGAGCTTGCCCCATATTACATTTTCGTCGTATATGATCGTCGGATTCCCGGTGATCGTCACATTCCCCCTGCAGATAACCGTACCTTTGAATACACCGCTTCCACGGATCGTCAGGTTGCCTTCACTGTACAAGACGCCCTCGAGAATGTTCGCGGAATCGCCGAGGTCGAGGATACGTGCTCCTGTGTCCGGATCCAAGGGCTTTATTATCTCGGCTGACGAAGTCGGAACCGTCGTATCCAAAAGCTCATCAAAACTACCGTTCGCCGCTTTGCCCAGTTGTCCGGTCTTCGAATCGAATGCCGCCATCAGCACATTTATTCCGTCGTTATTACTGACCAATTCGGAATACTTCGGCAGATATTGAGTCGAACCCGGCAGCAATATGCCTGATGAAGTCCCGGAAGCAGTTTCCGACGAAGCGCTCTTATACAGTTTTGCATTCGAATTTATGCCGCTCTGCAGCAATGCCACGCCGGCGACGTAGCCATTCGGGCCGGTCAGACCGGTCGTTATATTCGTTCTGATATTGCTGTGCGAACCGAAAAAGCTGACCAAGGCTTCCTTTTTTTTATTTATTTCACCTGTGCCTGAATCCGTACCGGACTTCGTGCCTGGCTTCGTGCCTGAATCCTCGTCTGACTCCTCACCCGTCTTCATATCCGGCGTTATGAGGTCGAGATCGACGCCCTCGCTGTTTTTGAAGGTACTGTAGGGCGTCTCTGAAGTACCGTTGTAGTAATATGCCGAAATAATGGCGGTCGGGCTGGTCGTTCTGGCTGATATACTCTCCGCTGATTTATAGTAATACTTTCCTTCGGATGCATCCGGGTACCCTGCAGGCCCGCCGGAGAATTCATAAAAAGCCACGCCCGGCACGACGAAGTTGCTGTCTATCGTTATGGAGCTGCCAGTCGTCCCGTCGTCATTATCGGGGTAGTTGTTTATCACTGAGCTGCTTGCATTCGGATCATTCGCTGCGGAAAACGGGTTCAGTCCGATATAGCTTGTAAGCGGGACAATCGAAGAACCGCTCGTGTCGGTCGTTCCAATGCTTATGACCGACTGTCTGCCATCCATTTGTATATCGTCCTTTGTCCACAGATTGCCGTCAACCTTCAGATCTGCACCCTGAACTCCTTCTTTCACCAGCAGGCTGCTGCAGTAGACATTGCACCGGTCGGTCAGGTCCGGGTAAAAGAATTGATTCCAATCAGGAAGGCTTGGGTCGATCCCAGTAACGTCGTAAAACCGTTTAGTATCCAACAAGTAGTCGTTGCCATAAATCAGCTTTTTCCTCTCGTATGAGACCCCGGCGGAACCGGCTGCAGCGTTGGTCACCCTCAGTCTGCCGCCATTCCCCGCTATAGCCACATCGCCCTGTGTATATATATTTCCCCGGATGACGTCATTGCTGGCTTCGCCGACAGAAATGCCGCCCGCGCCCGACGCGTAAACATCGCCGCTGACTGTTGCCGACGCGCCCGAAGCAAAGGTGATGCTGCCTTCGGCGGTAATCGCGTTTGTCCATATCGGGTTACCGTATACAGGCGTACTAATGGTCTGAAGTATAGTTTCATAATGCGGCTTGACAACGTTTATCCGGGCCTTGACCTCTTTTGGGTCATCCGGTCTGTTATTGGAAACGCTTATGTCCAGTTTTATGTCACCATCGTTTGGTTCCATGCCATCCCACGTCGCAGAAGCAGAACCGAAATTGGTGAACTTGTCCGTACAAGGATCGTTCGGAGGCGCTTCACTGTCTTTGACAGCAATCGCTCCCGAAGTGACCGAACGGGTTAATGCATACAATCTTTTCGACAGCATGAAGAAGTATAACCTGTCGAACAGTTCAGCATTATATTTTTTCACGTCCGCAGAAAACGCCTCCTCTGCTGTGAGGCTGTTATCCTCCTTGTAAGAAGCGGACCTATCGAGTATATCCGGATCGTCGATATAGTCCTGCAAGGTGATCTCGATAGCCCCGTCTGAGGTAGTCCATGTTTCCTGGTAATGTCTGTTAAAAAATGCCTGAGCGCCGCTATCCTCCATATCATACGGTGTATCATCGATAAATTCGGAAGGCAGTTCGCCCGCGGACTTTTTATCGCACCTGTCCCGCACATAAGTCCGGGCGTCGTTTTCGGCGGTTATCAGCTGTTGGTCAATCTTCTGAACATATTTTTCGACATCCGTATCGAGCGAATAGTACTCCTTTGTCCAATTCGCCACTTTTCCGCTCAGCCTTGCGTTAAGGGCGCTTGCAGCCAACGCAACCGTCCCGAGCGCGGTAAGTATCAGTATAACGCACAGTACCATTACCGTGGCCGCGCCTTTTTCGCTATTGACTTTATTGAACAGGCGGTATTTTTTCAAATCAATTCACCCAATACTTTTCTGCAGAATTTTCTGCAAGGATCGAAGAATCCGATAATTTAGTTATTTTAATCGCCGCAGTATACATGATATTTTCTTTTCCAGCCGTACTCACGGGCGAAGACTGCCGGGCAACAACGCCCTCCGCAGCTTCTACCGTTACCGTTGTCCCCTGCGGAACATCACAAAGGTATATATCCGCAACTGCCCTGTACTCCTTACCCTCATTTAAAACAGTATTTACATTGTTTTCAATATTCACCGCGGCCGAGGAGGTAATCAAGGCTTTGCAGTTCAAATGCAGGGGTATCAGCGCGGAGCCCGATGTTGCGGAGGTTTCCGCCGGTATAGCCGTATCTGCGGTATATACAATTTTCCCGGTGTCTACCGGAATGTCGTAACCTCCAACTCTGACAACCAGCGCCGATCCGGTCAGATTCAAAGCAATATTGGTGCCACCTGTCAAATCATATGAAAACGCCGCATCAGGATAATAAAAAGCCGTAGTTTCAATGGCTGACGCCGTAGTTACCGTCATATCGAGCCTGTAGACCGAACTGCTTGTCGGCGTAGGTCCTTCAGTGTAGTTGAAATCCCTGTCCAGGTATCTGGTATACACCATTCCCGCACCTGTTTCGGACAGAGCCTTGTTGAACCCGCTGTCTGCTGCTCCCGGGAAACCGGGGTCAGCCTTGAAATGCTCGGCCGTTTCCGTACATAATGCGTTGGCCTTATCCATGGCGTAAGTCTTTCCGTTCGACCTGGCGGACACTGCGAACATCTGCATCAGCGCAACTGAAATGATGGACAGTATTGCAATTGACACAATAACCTCGACCAGAGTAAAGCCTTCATTTTTTTTGATTTTACTTCCAAGCCCTGAATATCCTGCTGCGCTCATCAATTCCACCTGTAACCGATCTATTGTCCGAAACGGCGTTAATTCAACGAAACATTCCCCTGCGTTTTTCCCAGCGCGAACCGCGGAGCCTTGCTGTCGTCGCCGCTTACATTGATTTCCAGAGGTATGTCGGTCCTGTTCGTTACGTCGAGTACCGCGCTCACCCTGTCCCGGTCCGATTTCCTGGGTTGTACGATAACATCCAGGCTTATTTTGCCGTTTTTCACCGCTGTTGCGGTTTTCTCCTTCATGGAGGATGAGCCCACCTTATAGCTGTATGTATAGGAACCTTTTCCGCCTTCGATCACGAGGCTAGCCCTGACCGGTCCATTAGTATCCATCGAAGCTTCCGAACCCGATTTGTAATAATTCATCAGCACTACCTTTGCGGAATTGTTGAGGTAGCTGTTTATAAGCAGGTAAAAGTCCGCCTGGACGTCGGTCTTCATCTCGGGGCTCCCTTTCTCGGCGTTTGCCGAATACCCCGGATACTGCTCGAACGGGCTGACCTTTCCCGGTACGGACGAAGGCGGCATATTGAAAGGCTCCTGGCCTTTATTACCGTCCCAGTAACTGATAAAGTCCAGTGTCATCTGCCCCGAAAGCCCGGTTCCGGAATCTCTCTGCAGGATCATGCCTTTAACGGTAACTTTCCGCAGGTTGCCCTCTATATCCTTCAGGAAACCGTATATCTGATCATAACTGCCTGTAAAAGTGATACCTATCTTCTGGTTCACGACTGTCGGGACAGGTGCGGTTCCCTTATTTCCACCTTCATCCGGCTTTTTGCCGGGCGTTATGGTATTAAGCGGCAGCGACACAGCATTCTGAAAGCTTATCGACCGCACCGTAAGGCCGCCTTTTTCGGAAAGCCCGTCCAGCAGCAATATGACTTCTTCCTGTGAAAGATAAGACGGAATCTGCTTTTCTATATCCGCCAGCTGTCCGTCCAGTTTCTGAATTTCCTCATCCATCAAAGGCTTCTTGGAGTAGTCGGCCTTCAAGCTGTCCAGCAGCGCCTGTTTGCTCTGCAATACCGCTTTTGCGGAAATATAGCCCGTATATGCCGGTTGTACGAAATATGTAAACAGCAGATATCCCTCTATGGCAATTATCATAATGGCAACCAGAATGAATTCCCTCCTGGTAAGTCCGTTTTGCGGCTTTAACCTGAAGTTTCCGAGAACAGGCTTCATCTCACTCACCTGCCTTTCTCAATTTGATCGCGAGTGTAAAGTTGTAATCGATCGGTTTTTCGTCCTCTCCCGCTCTCATATCGATCCCCGACAGCACGACACTGTCCACGCAATCCAACTGCTTGAGGCTGTATACGAAATCTGCAAGTCCGGGGCGGTCCTTCGCGATGCCGTTCAAATTTATGTCGCCGGCCTCCGTTATGGAGTATTTCACTGAGAAAATGGAATCCGGCATGGACTTGCTAATACTGTCAAAAAGCTCGGTGTTCGAAATCAAGCCGGCTTCAGAGCTCTCAAGAACGCCTTTTATCCCGGCTAACTGCTCCTGACTGTCTTTCAGCTCGTTTTTGGTCTGGTTGATTACAGAAAACTTTATTATCTGTGACTGTACCAGCATTTCCTCCGTTCTTGCCTTATCGGCGGCATAATTGAGGTAGGTGTACGCTCCCGTTGCCAGCAGGGCCATTCCCGCGACTACTGCAAGCACCCTTGTCAGCTTTATGCGCTTAAGACCCGCAGCTCTCAGCTCCTTGAGCTTTGGGATGAGGTTGATATCCTTCCTTCCGTCCTCCGGAGCCAGCGCCGCCCCTACCGCGGCCGCCATCATGGTGATCGTGCCGTCATCAGCTTGCGACTTCACATATGGTTTCAAGCTATTTACCGGGATCTTGAAAACGTCGGTCAGGTATTCCGAGAGGCCCGCACCGATACCCCGCCCCGTAAACAGCACTATTTCCGAAACATTGCTGTCCTTTGCCTTATTGTATCTGTAATAATCGATCATCTGGCGGATCTGCTCCTCCACCGCGGAGAAGGCAATCCTTATGAAACCGTTTATATCCTCGTTATCGAGATTGCAAGTATCGTATTTGTTGTTCTGCCTGGCGATCTCAGCCTGTTCGAGCGTAATGCCGGATCTGTTGGCCACAAGGCGGTCAAAGCCAATCAGTCCGTTGGATATCTGCCTGCTGAGAAGCAGCTGTCCGGCGGATACCAGATTAACCTGCGACATCGTATAACCTATATCTACGATGACAATGGTCCCGTTTTCCCGACCCTGCGGCGCAAATCTGTTTGACGCCTTGGCAAGAGCGTTTGCGTTTATATCTATTGATTTAAGCGGCGCCCCAAGTTCCCTGGCCATTTTGACAAAATCATTGAGTATCTTGTCGGGACAAAAGGCGGCAATGCCTTCTACCGGCATGTTAGGCGCGGAATATATCTTGTTGCAGATGGTATGTGTCTGAACTATGCCCGGAAAAGACTGTAGCAGTTCAAACTCTATCGCAGGGTCGATCTCATTGGCTTTTAGCGCGGGGAGCCTTATATCCCTGACCACGACATTGGGAGAATTTATGGATATGCATAATTCAGAAGGATTGATCCTGTTCTCCGTAAGGGCGGCGCGTATCCTTGCCGCCACCGTTCCGGTATTTCGCAGCTCGCCGTCCGTTACACTGCCTTCGGGAGTTGCAGTGAGCAGCGTTTTTAATACGACCTGCTTTTTACCTTTCGTTACCAGGGCCATTTTTATATATTTTGAACCTATATCAAGACCCAGCGCCTTTTTTTCAAACATCGGCAATCCCCCTGCAAATCATACTTTCCATAACACTTAATCCTCTGTACGTATGTCCCCTTCGGCGGAACTAATTCTCTTCCGCCCTCAAGGTAATGGACTCTTCCAGCTTATTAACATCAGAATTTTTTCCGTTCCTGTATTCGACGGCAATGCCGATCACAGTATTTCCGCCGATAGCGCCATGTGTTGTAAATGTCACCCCATTGAGACCTTCCGCTATTACCGATGCGGTATTATCCGTATACCACGATTCCGAAGCCGATTCCCTCAACTCAAATGCGCTGCCCGGCGCTGCCGTGACACGATATGCGTATATATGCCTTACACCGGTCCCGTCGGTGACCTGCAAATGGACGGGCATTCCCGCTTCAGCCGGTTTCACACTGACGTTATGCACATCGATGCCGCCGCCGGATGTCGTTACCGCGTCATTCTGCCTTATCTGCGTCGTAAGGTACGACATGGCGATGCGTGCTTCATTCTCCGCCTTACTGCTGTCATTCAGGGCCTGGTATGAATTACGCCCCGCTGTGAAAACATAAAGCAGCATTGCTGTCAAAATCCCCATTACGGCCATTCCGACGATCAATTCAATCAGTGTGAAGCCCTTGCTGTTACTTATCATCTACATAAACCCTCGTTAGTGAAACAGTACCCGGGACGCTTGCCGGAACATTCCGGCTCCAGTATTCGTAATCTCCCGCGTTGACGGCCGCTCCGGTCTTGTTTCTGAGTTCCCAGAAAAGCTCTTCCACGTCCCCATCTTCCAACAGCGCCTCCTTGCTGTCGTCGCCGTCTACGTCCTTAAGCCGCTCGCCGTTACTGACCGTTACTCTGTAATATCTTCCCGTCATGGCATAATACTGCATCAGCGCCTTGTTCACCATGTACTCCTGGTTCTGGCGGTACCGCTCCTGCCTTGACTCCAGGTATCCCGAGATCCCGGGGTATGCAGCCAGCGAAAGAATCAGTATTATGGCAATGACAAGTATCATCTCGAGCAATGTATAACCGTTGCGGTTTCTCATATTACAGACCCCTTTAAAAACATGCAGCTAAGCCCGCTCAAGCGGGCGTACCTGTATGCTCCAGCCACCCTGTGCAGTGCATGAGTGGCTGGAAGAAAAAGCAGTTGCTATTTATTTGGAATGACAGAGACTTCACTGTTAGTAACAGTAACTGTATACCCGGTTTTTAGTCCTGCCTGCTGTACGATGTTAGTACCCAGGAGATCCTGCAGATCGGCTTTCAATGCAGCTCCGGTCAAATCACCAGTCGGATCTCCGATTTCAGTATTATTACCTATAACAATAGTACCGTCGCCAGATAGCTCGCCGCTGGCAAGCAATGTCTGAACCGCTGTTTCTATTGTCTTTGCTGTTGCTGCGTCGGCACTTTCCTTGGCCCTGTCGGTAAATCCGCCGAACCTGGGTACAAGTATCAGCGCCAGAATGGCGATGATCGCTATAACCACGATAAGTTCGATCAGTGTGAACCCTTTGTTGCTCTTGCTCTTTTTTACCAATGCTTTAAACATACGACATCCCCCCATAAAATGATTGTTTATAGTTACTTTAAATATTACCTGCGCTTCAGCCTACAGTGTTCATGATGCTGACCATTGGAAGCATTATGGAAATTATTATCGTTCCGATTATACCTGCCATGAAAATTATCATTATGGGTTCAACCAACGCAACTGTCTTTTCGACCGCCTCCTCCACCTCCTGATCGAAGAAACCGGCTGTGCGCCCGAGCATCTCGTCCAGCTCGCCTGTGCTCTCGCCTACGATTATCATCTGAATCAGCAGCGGCGGGAATATATCAAGCCTTCTTAACGGACCTGCTATGCCTTTCCCTTCTTCTATCTCATCCTTGACCTCCACGAACTTCCTTTCTATTTCGCGGTTTCCTATCAAATCGCTCATTATCTCCATCGCATTGATGATAGGTATGCCGCTCTTCAAAAGGATGCTCATGCTTCTGGCAAATCTGGCCGTGACGGTTTTCAGAACAACCTTCCTGATTAGCGGAAGCTTCAGCTTTATTCCGTCATACCACAAACGGCCGTTTTCAGTCCTCAATATGTAAGAAACAAAAACAACAAGCAAAATTATAAAACCTATGATTATCAGAATGTTTTTCGCCATGAAGCTGCTCAAAGCCATCAATCCCATGGTAATTCCAGGCAGGTCGCCTCCCATCCCATCCAGTACATTTGCGAACATGGGGAGCACCGCCACCATCAGCATTATCACTATTCCGACCGTCAGAACCGCCAGTATTACCGGATACGTCATCGCACTTTTTACCTTGCGCCTGACCTTATGATCGTTTTCATAATACTCCGCAAGTCTGTTAAGTATGGTATCAAGGGCGCCGCTGGCCTCTCCCACCCTGATCATATTCTGAAGGAATTCGGGGAACATGTCCTCATAAGGCTTTATTGCCTCTGAAAGCACACGGCCCTTCTGCAATTCGGAATACACCTCTTCAAGCACCTTTTTCTGACGCTTCTTGGGCGACTGATCCCTCAATATGGCGATAGCCTCCAGGAGCGTTATTCCCGAGTTTATTATGACTGCGAACTGCCTGCAGAAAACGGCGATATCCTTGGCGTTTATTTTGCTGAGGAGACCCGAAACCGTAAACTCTTTTCCCTTGACTCTGGATTCGACAAGAAAGTAGCCCTTCGAGCGCAGCATGTATTCGAGGGCGTCCAGAGAAACGCATTCATGTTCGCCGTTAAGCGCTTCGGCTTTTAGGTTTTTCGCCTTGTAAACGTATATAGGCATCCTTTTCTTACCACCTCTTGTTCAAAAGCTGGAAAAGTATCTGCGGATCGGCAGCACGTGCCGTTGCATCCTCCTGAGTAATGACCCCGTCCGTAACGAGCTGGGCCAGAGTCGCCTCCAGCGACTGCATACCGCTCGCGGCGCTGGTCTGTATTATGCTGTTTATCTGATACGGTTTTCCCTCTCTGATCAGATTTCTGATTGCAGGGTTCACCAGCATTATCTCTATGGCTGCCACGACGCCGGCGCCATCCTTCCTGGGCAGGAGCTGCTGCGAGATTACGCCCTCCAGTACAGTTGCCAGCTGGCTTTTCACCTGATTTTGCTGTGACGGCGGGAAGGAATCTATGATCCTGTCTATCGTTTTGGCCGCGCCTACTGTATGTAACGTTGAAAAAACCAGATGTCCCGTTTCGGCTGCCGTAAGCGCGATGGATATCGTTTCGGGATCCCTCATTTCACCGACCATTATAACATCCGGGTCTTCCCTCAAAGTAGCTCTCAGCGCCGATGCAAAGGACCTTGTATCCGAGCCTACCTCCCTTTGGTCTATCAATCCGTTTTTGTGCTTGTGCAGGTACTCTATCGGATCCTCTATAGTTATAATGTGCGCCTGGCGCTCCTCATTGACTATGTTTACCAGACTCGCAAGCGTAGTCGATTTTCCGCTTCCTGTAGGTCCTGTTGCGAGTACCAGGCCCCTGGGCTTTTTTGCAAAGCTCCTTATTACCGGGGGCAAACCCAGCGAATCGAACGAAGGAATATTGAACGGCAGTGACCGTATCGCCATGGAACACGTGCCGCGCTGTTTGTAAACGTTTACCCTGAAACGTCCCAATCCCGGCTTTGAGAATGAAAAGTCAACGTCTCCGTTCTCATCGAGCCATTTCTTTTTGTCCTCGTCCAATACGGACTCTACCAGTACGCGCGCTATTTCGGGAGTAACCGCCTCCGTACCTGGTATCGGCTGCAATATGGAATTGTGTCTGACCGTCGGTCTGCTTCCGACATTGATATGCAGGTCCGATGCCTTCAGGCTGCAAGTGTAATCCAGCAGCTCATTCAGATCCCTCGTATTAATCTCGTGCATATACTGTTTTCACCATTTCCTGTATTGTAGTTTCACCTTTCAGAACCAGGGTCCTGCAGTTTTCAAAAAGATTGACCATTCCTTCCTTTACGGCCGTTTCCCTGAGTTCCTCCGCGTTGCCTCTGCGTTCTATGATCCTGCGTATTTCCCTTTCGACCGGCATTACCTCGTGTATCGCGGTCCTGCCTTTGTAGCCGGAATCGTGGCAGGCCGGACAGCCTTCCCCTTTATAAAGCCTTACGGGTTTATCGGTATTGAGTATTTTCATTTCATTTTCGTCCGACATGTAAGATGTTTTGCAGCTTGCGCAAAGACGCCTGACCAGTCGCTGCGCGATAACGCCGACAACGGCGTCGGCTGCAAGATAGGGTTCTATTCCCATGTCGACGAGCCTTGTTATCGCTCCCGGCGCATCGTTCGTATGCAGCGTGGACAGCACCAGGTGCCCTGTAATTGCGGCACGTACTGCTATTTGCGCCGTTTCCTCGTCTCGGATCTCACCTATCATGATTATATCCGGGTCCTGCCTCAGTATGCTCCTAAGCCCTGCCGCAAAGGTAAGTCCCGCCTTGTTGTTGACCTGTACCTGGTTTATGCCTTCAAGCATATATTCTACCGGATCTTCGACCGTAACTATATTTTTGTCCGGCGTGTTGACTTCATTCAGCATGGTGTAAAGCGTTGTCGTTTTGCCGCTTCCTGTAGGTCCCGTCAGCAGGACTATCCCGTACGGCATATGTATTATTTTATCCATCAGCCCGTTTTCACCGGCCGTAAAACCCAGTTTCTCACGGTTATAATTGAAAGTAGTCCGGTCGAGCACCCTTATGACTATTTTTTCACCGAATACCGTCGGCAGCGATGAAACACGGAAATCATAACTTTTATCATTGATATCCATTTCTATCCTGCCGTCCTGGGGGACTCTCTTCTCTGCAATATTCATACCGGACATTATTTTTATCCTTGTTGATACGGCAGAATAAAGGTTTTCGGGGATCCTGTTGCTTTCGAACAAAACGCCGTCTACCCTGTAGCGGACCGAGACATAGGTTTCAAACGGCTCTATGTGAATATCGCTCGCGTTTGTAGTTATGGCCTGGTTGATTATGGAGTTTGTGAGTCTGACTGCAGGCGCCGATTGGATATCGTCCGTTTCGTCGGGATCTATTTTTGTTTCGGCTGGAATCGCGTACTCTTTCTTCAAATCCTCAATAGCTTTGTCAGTGGCCTGCTTGCTGAAATAGAACTCGATCGCTTTTTCTATCGAGCTTTTGGCTGCAATCACAGGTTCAACTTTTTTCTGTGTGATAAAACAGACGTCGTCAATTGCAAAAACGTTGAGAGGGTCGCTCATGGCTACTATGAGCTTATCATCCTGTAAATAGACGGGTATGAGGTTATGCTTCCTCGCCACCTCTTTAGGAATGCTTCTGGCGATCTCAGGCTCGACATAAGTGTTATCTATGTCGATGCGTTTGATAGACAATTGCTCGGAAAGGGTATCTATTATTTCGGATTCGGTAAGAATTCCTTCGTCGATCAGAACCGCACCGATCCTCTTTTTAGTCCGGCTCTGTATGTCGAGCGCAGCACCAAGCTGGGCAGCTGTAAGCTTGCCCGCGGACATTAGAATATCTCCCAGTCTTTTTCGTTCCCTCATCTAAATAACTCTTTTCCTGTTTATTTTCTGCTCAGCTATTTGTAAGGTTTTCTATAAAATTCTATGATTTTCAATTTTTTCGTTATTTATGTAGACCTTGTTATCTTCAGATAATAACATTTTAGTAAATATATCGTCAATCAAACTGTTGAGATTTAGTGTTTTGATAGGATTAGCCAAATATATTTGAACTTTTGTCGATACCCTCTGTATTTTTTTAGCATCAAATTCAAATATCAGAGTATAAAAAAACTGCTGACAAGTCGCCAACAGTTTCCTTGCTGCTCTGTCAATACACGTAGGACACGGAATACTGCGACTGCTTCTTCTCCATACTGTACTGCTTATTAGCCTCTTTCATCTGTGAATCATATGTCGTATCTATGACCATCCATTTTCCAGTATCGGAGTTGTAGACCTCGTTCCAGGAGTGGTAGCCTTCAACGTTCGGCGAATATCCCTTTACAAGCTTGGCCGGGATACCCTGGCTGCGAAGCATTGCGGCAAACACCGACGAGTAATCATAACAGATACCCTTACCGCTGGCGGTTGTATTGTCAATGTCCGGAACATAGGTTGTTTTCAGCTTTGCGAGTTTACCGTAATCATAGGATATATTACTGATCACGTAATTGTATATCGCCTTTATTTTTTCAGTATCAGTGGAAAGACCTCCGGTAAGCTTCGATGCCCTTTTGATCGTTTCCATGTCGCTGTTCCACCTGATGTTCTGCACTGACGCAAGATAGATTTTTTTATCATCGGTAATATCAAGATTGACTTCTTTTGTAGAAATGTATTTGTAACTGGTACCGCTCGTATTTTCCAGTACGCTTATCCTGTATTGTCCGTCGCCCATCTGGAGCGGAAAGCTTTCCGTCTGGCCTTCGTTATTGAGATCGTATGTTATTGACTTTCCACTTTTTTCGACCATGACCTTTAGCCTTTTGTCAGAATCCGAATTATAGGCTATAGCCACGACACCTGCGTTAAGTCCGGTCGTGTCAAATACAGGCGCGGTCGCTGCAGCTGCAAACGTTGCATTCATCATGACCGCCAGTCCTATACAAATTGACACTAAAAGCTTCCTCATCAAAAAAACTCCCTTCGGTAGCTGGCTGCCATCCGCTTCATATCGGCGGGAAGGCCCTATAGCTTTGCGTCGCGGACTTTCGTCCGGTTTGCCTTTATCGTTGAAAAGTTTTCAACAATAACTGTTATTGAGTTTTAGAGCTTTTCAGTGTAAACTGTATTGCCCGAATAAAAATCTGGGCAAATAAAAAACTTTCCTTTCGGTAACTGGCTGCCAACCGCTTCATCTGCGGGAAGGCCCTCTAGCTTTGCGTCGCGGATTTTCATCCGTTTTGCCGTTTATCGTTGAAAAGCTCAACCGACATCTATATCTAATTTATACCATTATTTTAGCAGGTCATTAGGCTAATTGCAAGCTTTTTTAAAAAATTGTTTCAAAATTTTACATAAATTGTCGGCTAAGATATTACCATTTAGCCAAAACTAAAATACGGTATATGTATGAGACGCCTCATATTTGGAAATATATTCAATGTGGAGTAGCGTTTGAAGTCAAATATGGCGCAGGTTCGGAGAGGAAACCATGATCGACAAGGATATAAAAAAGGTGGTAGGATTTGGGGAAAATTTAGTTTCGGAGAAGGAAGATGTTTCGGCAAAAGAGAACGGTATGGTGACCGGGGATGACGCATTGACGTCAAAAAAGATAATTTGTTCGGTCGTAGTCCCCGTTTTTAACGAGGAAGCCGTGTTGCCGGAAACTTATAAAAGGCTCAGCACAGTCATGGAATCCATGAATGAGCCCTATGAACTCATTTTTGTGAACGATGGCAGCAAGGATCGAACAGCTGAGATCCTTTCTGAAATATGCGCCGGCGATCCGCATGTAAAGCTCATCAATTTTTCCCGGAACTTCGGGCACCAGCTGGCAAGCACGGCCGGTATGGACTATTCGGCCGGGGAAACTGTGGTGCTGATCGACGCGGACCTTCAGGACCCGCCTGAAATAATTCCGGATATGCTTAGCAAATGGCGCGAGGGTTTTGATGTCGTCTATGGCGTCAGGATGAAACGCAATGGTGAAACCTGGTTCAAGAAGCTTACCGCCAGGTTGTTCTACCGTTTTATCAGGAGCATGACGGACGTCGACCTGCCTGTGGACACGGGAGATTTCAGACTTATCGACAGAAAGGTATGCAGCGCGCTTGCGAGGATAAATGAAAAGAACCGCTATATAAGGGGTATAATCAGTTGGCTGGGTTTCAGCCAGACAGGCATCGAATATGTCCGGGATAAACGCTTCGCAGGCGAGTCCAAGTACCCCTTGAAAAAAATGCTGCGCTTTGCCTGCGACGGCATAGCTTCATTCTCATATAAACCGCTCAAGCTGGCGTCATATTGCGGAGGCTTCCTTTCAATCCTGAGCTTCGCATATTTGCTCGTGGTAGTGGCGCAAAAGCTGTTCACCGACACGACAGTTACAGGCTGGACGTCCATTTTAGCAGTCAGCCTGTTCTTCAACGGTATCATGCTGATCATCATGGGGATAATCGGCGCCTATATAGGCAGGATATACGACGAAGTCAAAGGCCGCCCGCTGTATATCGTAAAGGAAACCAAAAACATAGACGGCGTAAGCGTTGCGCGGAAGTAACAGTGGACGGGAAGCGAAACACAGGGACGGTTCTTTCGTTTCATTAATGAAAGCTGGAAAATAAAACTACCAGATTGAATATCAGTCCGGATTGATGTATAAAAGGCCGGCCGTAACGGTTATCGTAATTGCATTGGTTTTGTGAAATAGAGCATATTGATGAAGCATTTGTGAGGGCAAATTCATGTTTGAGCGAAGCGCTCCTATTTTCGCGGAGCAAGCGCCGAGCGAGTTTGAATTTACCACCAAGCTGAATCTATATGCTCTTTGAGCAAAACCAGCAACTAGATAACCGTTACGGCCGGCCAACTATCTTTATTTAAGAGCTTTTCTTCCTATCTATTTCTAGAACTTCAGCATCGATACCTTCAGTACTCCATCTATTTTGCGCAGTTCATCGAGTACTTCGCTGCTTACATCCTGATCGACGCTTACAAAGGAAACCGCTTTCTCACCCTTCTTGTTACGGCTCCACTGCATTGCGGCGATATTCACACCGACTGCGCCCAGGGCTGTGCCGATACGGCCGATTATGCCGGGTTTGTCGATATTCTGAACAGCCAGGATATACGGGCTCGGCTCGAAATCAAGCTTATATCCGAAGAAGTCCACTATACGCATTTCTTCTTTGGCAAATATGGTGCCCGACACGCTCTGAGTACCCTTTTTGGTAATGAACTTTACTGTAATCAGGTTCGTGTATTTATCGAGCTGCGACCTTTTGCTCTCGACCATTTCGATGCCCATGTTGTGCAGCATCAGTTCGGCATTTACGTAATTGACCTTTTCCTTTATGACCGGTTCAAGAAAGCCCTTCAGTACTGAAAGCGAGAACAGCTTCGTTTCCTGATCAGCCAGATCTCCGCTGTATATCACCTCGATATTCTGAACGGTTTCCTTTTCACTCTGATAGTATATCTTCCCAAGCATTTCAGCAAGCGTGATATACGGACGCAGTCCGTTGAGATCTGCCTGCATCGGCGGCATATTTACCGCTGCAACCATTTCTCCCTTCAACGCTGCCCCAACGAGCTGGGTCACGGCCGTACCTACGTTGTAATTGGCCTCAGCCGTGGAAGCTCCAAGATGAGGAGTTATAACGACGTTGTCGAATTCCAGCAACGGATTGGTATAGGTCTGTTCTTCTGGCTTCTTGTCATAGGACGGTTCGGGATCGAGCACGTCTATTCCGGCGCCTGCGACCTTGCCTTCCTTCAAAGCGTTATAAAGAGCCTTCTCATTTACAAGACCGCCTCTTGCGGCATTGACGATCCTGACGCCCTTCTTGCACAGCGCCAGTTCCTTTTCTCCGATGATTCCGTACGTTTCAGCTGTTTTGGGAGTGTGAAGCGTTATGAGATCAGCCTGCTTCAGCAATTCCTCAAGTGTTTCGCATTTCTCGACCCCGTATTTCTTGAACTTCTCATCGGTGATGTACGGATCGTATGCGATTGCCCTCATGTTTGCGCCCTTGAGCTTCGTTGCGACTATGGAGCCGATCCTTCCGAGCCCTATTATACCGACTGTCTTGCCATCGAGTTCATTGCCGAGGAACTGGTTCCTTCTGAAATCACCCTTTCTGCCCGCGGCGTTAGCGCGCGGTATGTTTCTGAAAACGCAGTAGGCCAGGCCTATTGCAAGCTCCGCGGCAGCCATTATATTACTCTCGGGCGTATTGACCACGATGATGCCCTTCTGGGTGCAGGCAGGCACATCGATATTGTCGATGCCATTGCCGGCCCTTCCCGCGACTTTCAGGTTAACAGCCTTTTCAAGCAGCTCGGCATTGACCTTTGTAACGCTTCTTACGATTATCGCATCATATTCCCCTATGATGTCGAGCAGTTCATTATGTGAAATTCCAAACCTGGTATCAACCTCAAAGCCTGTATCCTTCAGATATTGTATGCCCTCTTCAGCGATTCTTTCCGTTACGATTATTTTCATATATATCCTCCAATTCTGAAGCGTTTTCCATACGCTGCTTTACACTATCCTGATTATGCGATCAGCTTATCCATGACCGCCAGCAATTCACGAACTTCCTGCACCGTCATATCGGCCATGTGGGCGATCCTGAAGGTTACCTCCTTAAGGTCCCCATAGCCGTTGGAGATCATGTAACCCAGCTCCCCGAGCTTCTTGTTGAGCTCGTTTACGCTGATCCCCCTTGTATTCCTGATAGTAGTCAATGTATTGGAAGCGTACTTTTCTTCGGGGAACAGTTCAAAGTTTTCTCTGGCCCATGTTCTGACCAGCTTCGCCATTTCGAGGTGCCTCGCATACCTGTTTTCCAGGCCCTCTGCAAGTATCCTGTCAAGCTGGTAGTCAAGCGCGAACATGTGCGACAGCGAAGGCGTCGACGGGTACTGGAAGTCTTTCTTTACGACGTAATTATACAGGTCGAGCAGATCGAGGTAAGTTCCCCTGAATTCCACCTTTGCTGCCGCTTCCCTGGCTTTTTCGGAGAATGAACATATCGACATTCCGGGAGGCAGTCCCAGGCATTTCTGCGTTGAAGTAATACATATATCTACTCCCAGCTTGTCAACCTCTATTTTGGTACCCGCCATGGAACTGACCGTATCCATGCACCAAATGACTTCGGGGTATTTCTTCATGACCTCGGCTATTTCTTCAACAGGATTCATGACGCCCGACGAGGTTTCGTTATGGGTGATTGTAATCAAATCGTATTTGCCCGTTGATAGCGCATTGTCAACCATCTCGGGAGTAGTGGGCTTTCCGGGCTCCGACGAGTAAATATCTGCAGGCACATTATTGGAAACAGCCATCTTGTACCACCTGTCGCCGAAGGCGCCTACCGAAAATACGGCTGCCCTCTTTGTGGTGCAGGAGCGGACGGAACCTTCCATAAGGCCGCTACCGGACGTTGTCGACAACAATATGGTATTTTTTGTATACATCACTTTTTGCATTTTTTCAGATATACCGCGCTGCAGTGCTGATGCTTCCTTGGTCCTGTGACCGATCATAGGTCCGGCCATCTTCTGAAGGACATCTTCCCTTACTTCTACCGGGCCCGGTATAAATAGCTTTTTATGCATATTTCCTGCCTCCTTCAAAAATTAAAGGTCAAATCTGCTATGAGACCTGACCTATAACATGCTATAAACATGTATTCATACTCTGTCCTTTTGCCTGAGAGATTAAGCTTATTCAGCCTTGCCCCTTCGGCGCCGTGTCATGGTCTCTCCAGAGATTCGTCCCGGCAAGGTCGAAATACTCCCTCGCCTTTCATCCGACGATATTAAATTAGCAACTTTTTGTAAAAGTTAGATTCATTATAAATAAAGAGTATTCTGTTGTCAAGCACTAATTAATTTTTTAACAAACTCATTTCATGAGACTGAAATCTGTAAATATGTTATAGTTATTATAGTTAAGAATGCTGCCTGGGGTGATTGTATGAGTGGTAAAAAGAAACTGAATATTGGTGTGTTGCCCGGATTTCTTATTTCGCATATTATAATATCGATAGCTTTTGTTATTGGATTCTATTCTCGCCTATCCTTACCTTTTTCATGGCTTTACAAGCCATTGGAAGCATCCCTGTTCATACTTTCAAATACATTATTCATATCTTTTCTTTATTTGATTTTCGGGTTTTTATATGCTTTAACTACAAAAGCGTTGCCAAACAATAAATTGAGGCGGCTGGTTTCGCTACTTCCGTTTCCTCTGATATTCCTCGGCATCTGGTATTTCTGCCTACACTCTTACGTGAACGGAGCGGACGGAACAATATGGTTACTATACTACGTAATTAATATTCCAAGCGGTTCGATAATAGGAACAATGTCACACTCGGCAGATATTCAGTCGCCGTTATTGGCCGTATCTGCTGCGGCTACATCTGTTTTTTTCTTTATCGGTATGCTTGTAAAGCAATATGCCATACCTTATGTTGAAGAGTAAACCTTTGCAGCCTTAACAAACTCCTATTACTTCACGAAGCCTCTCATAAGATCCTCGAAAGTATCGCGCCTGCGGATCAGTCTCGGCGTTCCGTCAAGCCCTATCATGACTTCAGCCGGCCTGAGCCTGCTGTTGTAGTTGGAGGACATGGAATAGCCGTATGCTCCCGCATCCATCACGCCTATTATATCTCCTTCCCTGACTCTCGGAAGCTCCCTGTCCTTCGCGAGTATGTCCCCGGTTTCGCATATATTGCCTACGACTGACGCAGTTATTGTTTCGCCGGACTTCAACAGTTCGTCGTTCCTGTAAAACTCCACGTCGTGGTACGAATCATACATTACAGGCCTGACCAGTACGTTGAAGCCGATGTCGGCGCCTATATAACTCTTGCTGCCGTTCTGCTTTACCGAGTGTACGGTTCCCAGAAGCACGCTGCTTTCCGCCACCGCATAACGGCCGGGTTCCATTTTTATCCTGAGCTTTCTCCCATGGGTCGAAGTCCAACGGTCGATCACTTCCTTGAGCGCGCGTCCGGTCTCCTTCAGATCAAGCCTGTCCTGGCAATCCTGCTTATGATAAGGGATACCGAAACCGCCTCCCATGTCTACGAATTCGAGGTCGTCGAACTGTTCGGCTATGGCGAGCAGTTGCTTTACGCTTTCGATGTAAGGCGTGGGTTCCATGAACAGCGAGCCTATATGCTGGTTTATCCCGACCAGCTTGAGATTGTATTCCTTAAGGATGGATTTGACTTCATCAATAAGGTCTATCGTTATTCCGAATTTCGTATTCTTGCCTGCGGTAACGACCTTCTCATGATGCCCCGCTCCAATGCCGGGGTTGAAGCGGACCGCCGCCCTGCCGCCCGGGTTCAGCCTGCCGTACTGCCTTAGCTGAGATATCGAATCGCAGCTTACAAGAACGCCGGCATCGACAGCGTATTTCATTTCATCGGCCGATACGTTGTTTGCTACGAACAGCATCTCCTCGGGCTTATAGCCTGCAGCCGCCAGTAAGTATAATTCGCCCGGCGACATCGCGTCGGCATGCAGACCTTCCTCCCTGGCGATCTTTATTATCTCGAGGTTTGAATTGGCTTTTATTGAATAATTGGATTTGAAATCGGGACTATCGACCAACTGAGCCATTTCACGGCATCTCTGCCTCAATATGGCTTCATTGTATACATACAGCGGACTGCCGTACTCCTTCAGCAGTTCGGAGGGCTTGGTCTTTCCAAAAAAACTCGTTTGTTCAGTATAGTAAGTCTTCATGATTTTCCTCCATAAGATCAGTATATTGCGTGATCCGTGGGACTGTTCTCAGGGTAAGTTGTCGGGCGGAGCGTAACAGAGGGTCTAGCGGACTAAGGGACAGTTCGAAAGCGGGACTCAGCTTGAAAAGTGGTACAAAAGAACCGTCCCTGCATTTCGCTATGGTTCTTCGCCGGGATTGGCAGGCTTGACTGCGTCTGATGGAGCCTTGGTTTGGCCGGAGGGCTTGGTTGGTTTTTTACCCGTCGATTTCTTCGGCGTTTTCGGCGCCGACGTATCTATCTTTATCGTGCCTTCTACTGCCGAAGGGCTGCCGGAGGTAGTCTCAGTCTTGACGGCCGGCGCTGTCTTTTGAAATATGCGTCCGTCCCTTGAGAAATTTATTATACATATAGTTAATACCGCAAACAGGAAAACTGTCCCGAAGGAATAAAAAAACCTGCTTGCAGAAGATTTATCCGCTTTGTTCATCTATTTGACCATTCCCGACTGCTTCAGCGCCCAGTTTCTAGTTGCAATTGTCTGGGGATGGAGCAGCCCGCCCTTTTTTAAAATGTGCTCTATCGTATTATCCAACCCGGCTACGATCGCCTTTTCGAGACTCTCCTCCGCCGCTGCTCTTATCTTGTCAACGCCGGGGTAATTGCGGCCCGCTTCGATATAATCGGCGATGAATACGATGCTGCACAGCTTATCCATGCCTTCGCTTCCCATGGTATGATATGCTATGGCCGCCCGTACGCGCGGGCATTCGATCCCGAATACATCCCTGGCAAGGTATGAACCGACCAGACCGTGGAGAAGCTCCGGCTGACATCTCATTATATTGTCGACTATGATACCATATTTATTGCAAAAAGTAAAAGTGGTTTCGTTTGGAAGATCCTTCGCGCAATCGTGCACCAATCCCGCTATCGCAGCCTCTTCCGGGTCCTCTCCGTACTTTTCGGCCAATTTCAGGGAAGCCTCCATTACCTGCAGGGAATGGGCGTATCTCTGCGGTGAGAGCATCTGCTTCAATTTTGTTTTCATTTCTTCGATCTGCATCATTTTGTTGTAATGTATAAGCCTTCTTTACAAATATATTCTCTTACGCCGTCCGGCACCAGATACCTTATGGATTCGCCGGCGGAACATTTTTCACGTATTTCGGTGGAGGATATGTCGATCAGCCGAGTGTCAACGGTATGAATCACCGCGCCGTAATTTTCAACAATGCGGCCGATCTCCCTGTTGAACGCCTCCCTGTCGAAGCCCGGTCTGAGTACCGCAATAAACTCGCAGAGCTCGAAGACCCGCCTGAAGTCCTTCCATGTAACAAGCTCAGGTACTATATCCGCGCCGATAATGAAATAGAGCCCCGTTTCACTGCCGTATTCCGCCCGCAGCTGCTGCAGCGTATTGACCGTATAGGTAAAGCCTGCCCTGTCGATTTCCATTCTGGAGGCTTCGAAACATGGATTGGATCCGACGGCAAGCTTCACCATTTCAAAACGCCTTTCCGGGTCGACAACCTCGGGATCACGCTTGTGGGGCGGCTGGCCGGAAGGCATGAACATTACGCGGCCAAGGCCGAACTGCTCCCTGACGCTTTCGGCAATGATCAGATGACCATTGTGTATCGGGTTGAAAGTACCGCCGAATATGCCTGTTTTACCTTTTAGCCGCGCCATATGCTATCCTCTATTTCTTTATCCCTATATCCCTGCGGTAGTGCATACCCTCGAAGCTCACCTTTTCAACAGCGGCATACGCTTTTTCGCGAGCTTGCTCCATGGTTTCCGCCACGGCGGTAACGCCAAGCACTCTGCCGCCTGCTGTATAGTATTTACCTGCTTCGAGTTTTGTACCGGCATGGAAAATGATCACATCAGGATCCTTTTCAGCTTCATCAAGGCCGCTTATCTCCAACCCTGTGGCATATTTGGCCGGATACCCTCCCGACGCCAGAATGACACATACGGCAGCCTTGTCGTCCCATTCAATTTTAACAGAATCCAGTCGTTCGTCAATAATGGCGTCGAATATTTCGACTATGTCGGTTTTGAGTACCGGAAGCACTACCTGCGCTTCGGGATCGCCGAATCTGGAGTTGTACTCGATTACCTTCGGACCGTCTTCGGTAAGCATGAGCCCGAAATACAGTATCCCTTTGAACTTGCGGCCTTCACGGTTCATTGCTTCGACCGTCGGCATGAATATGTTTTTAGTGCAGTAGTCATTGACCTCTTTCGTATAAAGCCTGCTCGGAGAAAACGTTCCCATACCGCCCGTATTCAAGCCCTTGTCGTTATCGAGCGCACGTTTGTGATCCTGCGAGCTCACCATAGGTATCAGCGTTTTTCCATCCGTAAACGCCATTATCGTAACCTCGGGACCTCTCAGAAATTCTTCTATAACTATCCGGTCGCCCGCGCTGCCGAACACCTTGTCCGACATCATATCCTTCACTGCTTTTACCGCTTCCTCATAACTCTGCGCAATAACGACGCCCTTGCCCAGCGCCAGACCGTCCGCCTTTATGACGGCGGGATAGGACGACTGCGAAAGATAGGCAATCGCAGAATCGCTGTTGTCAAAAACCTCATACCTCGCTGTCGGAATATTGTATTTCTTCATCAACGCTTTTGAAAACACCTTGCTGCTTTCTATTGCAGCCGCGTCCCTGACCGGGCCGAACGCTCTTACTCCCGCTTTTTGCAGAGCGTCCACCATTCCCGCTCCCAGCGGATCGTCAGGCGCAACCATTACAAGATCTATCTTCTCATTTTTGGCGAAGCTCACCATACCGTCGATATCCATCGCCTTGATCGGTACGCATTGCGCAAGCGACGCTATCCCGCCGTTTCCGGGAGCGCAGTAAAGCTTGTCCACTAGAGAGCTTTGTTTTATTTTCCAGGCCAGCGCATGTTCGCGGCCGCCACCGCCAACTAACAATACTGTCATATTTTCCTCCATATACAGGCAGCCAAATCGGCTATATACCCTATAGCTTTTTCGGCTGCCGCTGATAATTTAACCTGTTTTTACGTTTTACCATTTCTTAAGCTTTTGTTTCTGTTTGAGTCTGTTTGCATCAGTGCTTGAAATGCCTCATACCCGTAAATACCATTGCAATACCGTACTTGTTGCAGGCGTCGATGGAATCCTGATCCCTGATCGAACCACCGGGCTGTATAATAGCCTTGATACCGGCTTCATGAGCTTTCTCCACACAATCCGAGAACGGGAAGTATGCATCGGAAGCCATAACTGCTCCATGCGTACGTTCCTTGCCGTAATAGTCGACTGCTATATTCAGCGCAACGACCCTGGAAGTTTGGCCGGGACCTACGCCAATCGTCTGCTTGCCCTTGCCGAGCGCAATACCGTTGGACTTTGCATGCTTTACCACCTTCATCGTGAACAGAAGATCTTCCATCTGTTCATCCGTAGGTTTTACATCCGTAACACACTTAATATCTTCAGGGTTGACGAGTTCGTTGTTGTAATTTTGAACAAGCAGCCCTCCGGCTACCTTTTTCATATCGTATGTGCCTGCCGGGAGCCTTGCCGAAATATTGTCAAGCTGCAGCAGACGGATATTTTTCTTTCTCTCCAGTATTTCAAGCGCCTCCGGGCTAAAGGACGGCGCAAGTATGATCTCATAGAATACTTTGCTCATTTCACCGGCCGTTTCAGCGTCCACTTCCCTGTTAACCGCTACGATCCCGCCGTAGGCAGACTTCGGATCAGCTTCATATGCCCGTACATATGCATCCTTAAGATTGTCTGCACTTGCAACACCGCAGGGATTTGCATGCTTTGATACTACGGCGGTGGGTTCGTCGAATTCCTTGAGGAGTTCGAGCGCCCCGTTCGCGTCATTAATATTATTGTAGGAAAGCTCCTTGCCATGGAGCTGCTTCGCCGAGGTCAGGCAGCCGATATTCGCTCCGACTTCCTTATAGAAAACAGCTTTCTGGTGCGGGTTTTCACCGTAACGCAGATCCTGTGCCTTTTCAAAGGTAAGCGACAGCGTTTCGGGGAAGAACTCCTCACCGAGCTTGTCTCTCAGATATTTTGCAATGAGCGTATCGTAATGGCTGGTGTGCTCGAAAACCTTGTAAGCAAGTTTGAATTTTGTTTTGATCGAAACATCGCCGCTGGCAGAGATCTCATCGAGCACCCTGGCATAATCGGCCGGATCCACTATTACCACGACGTCCTGGTAATTCTTGGCCGCAGCCCTGAGCATCGTCGGACCGCCTATGTCGATATTCTCGATAGCTTCCTCAAGCGCTACGTTTCCCTTGAGTATAGTCTGTTTGAAGGGATAGAGGTTGATAATGACAAGGTCGATCGGTTCGATCCCGAGTTCCTTTATCTGCCTCATATGCTCCTCATTACCGCGTATTGCAAGCAGGCCGCCGTGAATTTTAGGGTGCAGAGTTTTTACCCGGCCGTCGAGACATTCCGGAAAGCCTGTGATGTCCGAAACGTTCGTTACCTTGATGCCCGCTGCCGATAGCGCCTTCGCCGTACCTCCCGTTGAAATAATTTCAACTCCCCGTTTTGCAAGATCCTGAGCCAGTTCAATTATTCCGGTCTTGTCCGAAACACTGATCAATGCACGTTTAATCATATCCTTACCATCCTTCGCAATAAATTTATATTTTGACCGGTCAGCCCGGTTTTTAACTAATTCTTACCTTTCTGCCCTCTATGACGAGCCTGCCCTGCGAATAAAGCCTGACCGCTTCGGGCAATATCTCCCATTCGGCCTCCTGCATTACTCTCTGCTGCAGCGTTTCAGGCGTATCGTCAGCCTTCGCCTCGACGGCCTTCTGCAATATGATCGGGCCGGAGTCGTACTCGTAATCGACAAAATGAGCAGTCGCGCCGGTTACCTTGACGCCGTATTCAAGCGCCTTTATATGCGGTACCAGACCGTAAAAGCCCTTTCCGCAGAATGACGGTATAAGTGACGGATGTATATTGATTATCCTGTTGCGGTAGGCGTTGACAAAGCCTTCGCCAAGCATGGAAAGAAAGCCCGCCAGTACCACGAGGCCGACGTCATGCTTTGCAAAGTGCTCTATTAGAGTCTGATCATATTCTTCCACAGATGAAAAGTCATTTTTTGAAATAACTGCAGCAGGTATACCGTTGTTTTTCGCCCGTTCCAGAGCATAGGCGCCCGCCCTGCTCGACACTACGGTTACAATACGGCAGTCGGCCAGAAATCCGCTTTCGATCCTGTCAATTATAGCTTGCAGGTTCGTCCCGCCGCCCGATACCATTATCCCAAGCTTCAGCATAGTTCGACTCCAGCCTCTCCCTTGATAACTTCGCCTATGACATAGGCTTTTTCTCCCAATATTCCGAGGTACCTGACTACTTCCTGCTCCAATCCGGGATCTATAGCCATCACCATACCGATCCCCATATTGAAGGTATTGTAAATGCTGTCGACGCTCATTCCGCCCAATTCCTTGAGCAGGCCGAATATGGGGAGCACCGGCCAGGAGCCGAGGTTTATCCTTACCCTGAGGCCCTCCGGGATCATCCTCGGTATGTTCTCTATGAAACCGCCGCCCGTTATGTGGGACAATCCTTTTATAACGAATTTATCCTTGAGCTGCATTATCGTTTTTACATAGATGCGGGTCGGCGTCAGAAGTTCTTCTCCAAGTACGCCGTCTATTTGGTCTATATGCTTCATGAGCTTTTCTTCCGTAGGATTGAGAAGTTTTCTGACCAAAGAAAATCCATTGCTGTGAAGCCCGGAGGACGCAAGGCCTATGAGCTTGTCTCCCTCTTTAATGCTTTTTCCGTCTATTATTTTCTTCCTGTCGACTATTCCTACGGCAAACCCGGCTATGTCATATTCATTCTCGGGGTAAAAACCGGGCATTTCGGCGGTTTCTCCTCCGATCAGCGAACAGCCCGACATTACGCAACCCTCTGCAACGCCCTTTACGATCTGGGCAACCTTTTCGGGCCTGTTCTTCCCCAGAGCTATATAATCCAGGAAAAACAGAGGCTCCGCGCCTCCGCAGATAATGTCGTTGACACACATCGCAACTGCGTCTATGCCGACTGTATCGTGTTTATCCATCAGAAACGCAATTTTAAGTTTGGTGCCGACTCCGTCGGTTCCCGAGACCAGCACGGGTTCCTCGTATTTGTCCTTGCCCAGCGCGAACAGTCCGCCGAAGCCTCCGATATCGGTCAGGACTTCCGGCCTGAACGTCCTTTTAACGTCGTTCCTCATAAGTCTGACCGCTTCATAACCTGCCTCTACATCGACTCCCGCCGATTTATAATCCATCATTTCAGCATCTTCCTCCTAATGCAAATTTGTTGCCTTCCTCCGCAACCTCCATAGGATATCTTGAATTGAAGCAGGCAGTACAGAAACCGCACTTTGCTTCGGGAGCTATGCTCAATAATCCGTCCAGGCTGAGATAACCCAGACTGTCGGCGCCTATCATGCTGCATATCTCCTCTTCCGTATGCTTTGATGCAACGAGTTGTTTTGTCGATGAAATATCTATTCCGAAGTAACAGGGAAACTTGTAAGGAGGCGAGCTGACGCGCATATGCACTTCCTTTGCGCCCGCGTCCTTCAGCATCTGCACTATGCGCCGTGTGGTTGTCCCTCTGACTATCGAGTCGTCGACCATGACGACCCTTTTGCCGGCAACCTCGGCTTTCATTGCGTTGAATTTGATCCTGACCCCGGTTTCGCGCTGTCCCTGCTCCGGCTGTATGAAGGTCCTGCCTACATACCTGTTTTTCAGCAGTCCTTGACCATATGGTATGCCGGACTGTCTCGAATAACCGAGCGCCGCGTTCAGGCCTCCGTCGGGCGCTCCGATAACAATGTCGGCATCGGCCGGATGCTCGATTGCAAGCTGCCTGCCCGCCTGTATCCTGGCCTGCATAACGCTTACGCCGTCGATTACACTGTCCGGGCGGGCAAAATAAACATATTCGAATATGCAAAGGTGGGTCGGGCTGCACACGCCTGATTTTATGGAAGTGATACCTTCCTTGCCTATCAGTACGATCTCGCCGGGTTCGACGTCGCGGACCATTTCAGCCCCGACCGCATCGAGAGCGCAGGATTCGGATGCCAGCACATAGGAGTTTTCCAGCTTTCCTATACAAAGCGGTCGGATCCCCTGCGGGTCCCTCATGCCGATCAGACGTTTGGGAGTTATCATTACTATGGCGTAAGAGCCTCTAATCACACTCATTACCTTTTTCAGAGTCTCTTCGATATTATCGCTGGAAACACGATAGCGTGAAATGAGATTGGCGATGACCTCCGTATCGCTGGTGGTCTGGAATATGGCGCCGTTTTCCTCCATACTGCTTCTCAGTTCGGCTGCGTTCACGAGATTTCCATTGTGCGCCAGCGCAAGCTGTCCGATCTTGTATTTGACAACCATGGGCTGGGCATTTTCACGCATACTCGCACCGGTGGTCGAATACCTGACATGGCCTATGGCTATATGTCCCTTCAGATGGTTGAGCACGACGTCGTTGAAAATTTCAGGCACAAGGCCCATATCCTTGTGCTGCAGTATAACTCCGTCATCGTTTACCGCTATCCCCGCGCTTTCCTGGCCTCTGTGCTGCAGTGCATACAGTCCGTAATACGTCGATCTTGCCACATCCAGATTGTCATTATTAAAAATTCCGAAAACCCCGCATTCCTCATGGAGCTTTCCGAACATGATCTGTCTGTTGTCATCGTTTTGGGTATTGACCTTATTACAGTTCAGAATCGTTTCTTCCATAATCTTCTCCTTCCGTACTACTGTTGCGTTCGTACTGTCCGGCATTCATGCCCGCAAACTTAAAGCCCTTCTTCAATAAGCTTTTTCTGCAGTTCTGCGTTTTTTTGCTCGACCTTTGCGGCCAGCCCTTTCTTATATTCCTTCATCTTCTCCCTTAATACGGGATGCGCCCCCGACAATATCTGAACGGCGAGCAGCGCCGCATTGTCGGCTCCGTCGATCGCTACAGTCGCAACCGGTATTCCGGTCGGCATCTGGACTATCGACAATAATGAATCGAGTCCGTCCATCGTTGACGATTTGACCGGTATCCCTATGACAGGCAGCGGGGTAAACGCTGCGAGTACGCCGGGAAGATGCGCAGCTTTCCCTGCTGCGGCAATGATGACCTCGATGCCATTTTTTTCGGCATTTGCTGCGAATTCGGCAGCCTTCTGCGGAGTCCTGTGCGCCGAACACACCAGCACTTCCGCTTCAACGCCGAAATCCTTAAGTATCCTGATACAGCTTTTCAATACGGGAAAATCGGAATCGCTTCCCATTACAACCGCTACCTTCGGTGCTTTTTCGTTTGCCATAGTTACCTCCATGCATGTATCCATCATCTGCCGGCAGAATACAACGAAGTCCGGCAGACGTTTTGTATATTATTTCAACCATGTTAATTGATAATACGAGCGGGGTTGCCCGAAATTCGGGCGCCACGCCCCGCTCAACCGCCCGGTGCTTGAAAGAAGTCCATAAAAGCCGTTTAACGTAAGAAGTCCGCTTTTTAGGCGGACTTCCTGTTTGTTATTTAAAGAGCAGATTCAGCGCATCGACCACGTATTTCAACAGGAACAGCGCTGTTACTATATACATGATGGGGTGAACCTCTTTAGCCTTACCTCTGAATATCTTGGAGACGCAGTAGAAGATGAAGCCTACCGCAACACCCGTTGCTATGCTGTAAGCAAACGGCATTACGACCGCTGTGAAGAATGCGGATACCGAATCTTCAAAATCATCCCACTTGATCTTGCCAAGGGATTCAATCATCAGTATACCGACAACTATCAGCGCGGGAGCCGTTGCAGCCGCAGGAACCATGAGGGCCACCGGCGAGAAGATCAGTGATACGATGAACAGCAGTCCGACTACGGCGGAAGTCATACCGGTTTTTCCGCCTACCGCTATACCAGCAGCACTTTCAACATATGTCGTGGTATTGCTGGTGCCAAGCAACGCGCCGACAGAAGTAGCTGTCGCATCGGCGAACAGAGCTCTGTCAAGCTTGGAGGAGAAGCCTTTCCCGTTCTGCAGGTCGTCTTCGTCCTTCTTGTCGAATATACCGGTCTTTCTGCCTGTTCCGAGGAAGGTGCCAATAGTATCGAACGTATCCGAAAGGCTGAATGCCAGTATGATTGTCAGTACTTTGAATATTTGGGAAGGATCGGCGAACAATCCTGCTATGTCAAGCTTGAAGAATGTCGGATCAAGGCTCGGCGGCATTGAAATAACTGCGCCGGGGAGCTGTGTTACACCCAACGGTATACCGATGACAGTCGTAGCCAGTACACCGATCAATATTGCTCCTCTAACCTTTAAAAGCATAAGTACTACTATTATAACGACGCCGATCAGTGTCAGTATGGAGCTCGGGTCGGAGAAATTAACAAGCGCGGGAATTACCTTGGGGAAAGCTCCGATTGCATTCGCTTTTCCGTCGGGTGTGAAATCGAGCAGATGACCATCCATGAAACCGATATACGCAATGAAGAGGCCGATACCTCCGCTGATCGCATACTGTAAAGATTGGGGTATAGCATAGATTATCATTTTACGGATCTTGGTTACTGTGATTATTATATTGATGATACCGCAGATAAATACAATTGCAAGTGCCTGTGCCCACGGAATGCCCATACCCAGACATACAGTGTAGGTAAAGAACGCATTCATTCCCATGCCGGGAGCCTGCGCATACGGAACATTTGCAAAGAACGCCATGACAAATGTTGCGATTGCAGCGGCCAGGATGGTAGCAACAAATACGGCGCCTTTATCCATGCCCGTACTCGAAAGGATCATAGGATTGACAAACATGATGTAAGCCATCGTAACAAATGTGGTCAATCCTGCAAATACTTCCGTTCTTGCGTTGGTGCCATGCTCCTTGAGTTTAAAGAGCCTGTCCATCATAAACTTACCCCTCCCACAAAAATTTAGAATTTACTTCAACGGCCCGTTTTTACGTCCGATAAAGCCTGCAGCAAAGACAACATAATGTTCGTACTTTCACACTTGCTTGATTTCGGGCGTCACACCCGGCATTTTTTTGAACACAGAGTCGTCCGCCGCAGGAGCTCGGCCTTGTAAACCTCGCGCTCCGCTTGTTTCGGGCAACCCATGTTTTATGGACAACTTACTTTTTACGTAATTAATACTATCAAAACAAATAATCGTTTGTCAACGGAAAACAGAAAAAAATACGAACGATTTTTAAAATTTTATAATAATCATTCGTATTTTAATATTTGAAAATCTACAATGTATATAGTTCCTTCAGTCGGTAAGGCCTTTCCTTCCGAGCCAGAATATGACTGCAAAACCGAGTAAGAATACTCCGATGGATGCAGGCAGCTGCCAGCCCTGCGGTATACCGGGGAAAACTTCAACAAGCGAACCCAGGACAAAGCCGATTATAAGCATATAGGTTTTTCTCGGATATTTCTGCAGCAGTTTTTCTATTGCCTTTGCGGTTCCGAAGGTTCCGGCAGCCAGCCCGATCCCCAAAGGTATGAGGAACGGTATGTTCAGCGTGTTTATGGCATTCAGCGTAAGGCTGTACATGCCAAGCGCAAGGAGCATGAAGGAGGCGCTTATTCCGGGCAGTACAAGCGCTATGGCTATCACTATCCCGGCGATTATGAGAAATATGTAACTCAGGATACCCTTTGCAGTCGCAAGATTTACTATGGCCTGAGGTTCCAGCGACATCAGAAATACTATCGCAAATCCGACTATCAGGAATATGTAATCTGCAGGACTTCCTTTGCCGGCCGATACCGATTTTTTATATAGTACAGGCAGACCTCCTATTATGATCCCGATAAACAGGAACTGCATCACATACGGTATGGTGTTCATGGCACTTTCCATCAGCCGGCTGAAAAGCAGTATGCCTAAAACTCCGCCCAATCCGACCTGCAACAGGAACAGAAAATTCTTCTTGAAATCTTCAAATATCGAACTTACCGAATGTATCAGGCGGTCGTATATACCGAGTATTATGGCCATGGTCCCGCCGCTGACTCCGGGCACCAGCGTGGCGACTCCGGTCACTATGCCTTTTATAAAGTTTTTGACGATTTCCACATCAACACGTCCTTAATATATTTTATGCAATCTTAACAATATGCCCTTGCCGAATTTATATTATCAAACCGCTATCATTCTATCAGCTATTTTATTTTTCTTCAATGGTTGCCATCTGCAATGGAAAACCTGTGAGCGTACAACTTACGAGATATGGTTTGCTATGCTTCTCCTCCCCTCCCCGGCGGTTACCTTGTGTTATAAATACAATCAGGATTCTCTTCTGTGAATTGCTCACAAAAAATCGCCGCACCATTATAAGTACGGCGATTTTCTCCTTCATACAAGCATGAAATCAACGTTGTTGCTAGTGACTTCTATCTATTATTTATACAATTCTACCAACTTTAACAAATGCTCATAACGTTCCTGAGCAGCCTTCTCAGATTCCTTGAAGAGTTTTTCCGCACGATCCGGGAACTTAATAGCCAAGCTGGTATAACGTGTTTCGTTATTCAGGAATTCCTGGTAGGTTCCATCGCCCGGCTTGGAGGTCAAGGTAAACGGATTCTTTCCTTCCGCCTTAAACGCAGGATTGAAGGAGAACAGATTCCAGTAGCCGGAAGCAACGGCTTTCTTCATTTCATTCTGGCAGTGATTCATACCGCCTTTCACGCCATGAAGTTCACAAGGAGCATAGCAAATGATCAAGGACGGCCCGTTATAAGCTTCTGCTTCGGCAAGGACCTTGACAGCCTGAGCAGGGTTAGCGCCGAGAGCGATCTGTGCAACATATACGTACCCATAGCTCATAGCGATTTCAGCAAGACTCTTCTTGCCAATATCTTTACCTGCGGCGGCAAACTGGCAGACCTCTCCGATATTGGAGGCTTTGGATGCCTGCCCGCCGGTATTGGAATACATCTCCGTATCAAATACCATAACGTTTACGTTTTCACCTGTAGCAAGCACATGGTCAAGTCCGCCGAATCCGATATCATATGCCCATCCGTCGCCGCCAAAAATCCAAACAGATTTCTTAGCAAGGTATTGCTTTTTCTCAAGTACTTCCTTAGAAAGATCGCAGCCTGCAGCAGCGGACTTTTCCAGTTCAGCAATGAGTGCTTTGGCAGCAGGGGCGTTCTCTTTCGTACTGTCTTTGGTTTCGATGAATTTGGCAGCGGCAGCCTTCAGCTCAGCGGAAGACTTATCGGAAGCGGCAAGCTTCTCAATCTTGGCTATGGCCTGTTCACGGAGAACCTTCTGTCCGAGATGCATACCAAAACCGTGCTCTGCGTTATCTTCGAACAAGGAGTTTGCCCAGGCGGGACCCCTCTTGGAATCCTTGTTTACCGTATAGGGGCTGACTGCGGCAGTACCTCCCCAGATAGAAGAACATCCTGTAGCATTGGAGATATACATTTGCTCTCCAAACAACTGGGTGACTAAACGAGCATAAGAGGTTTCAGCGCATCCTGGACAGCTTCCCGAGAACTCGAGAAGCGGCTGATTGAACTGAGATCCCTTAACAGTAGTGTCGGCCGGCATCCCAGGCTTCTTGCCTACGTTAGCAACCAGGTAATCAAATACCGGTTGCTGATCAGACTGTGATTCCTGCGGTACCATCTTAATCGCCTTCTCCTTGCCGGGACATACTGTGACACATTCGCCGCAGCCCATGCAATCCAATGGCGATACGCTCATCGTGTATTTGTATTCACCGGCCTTGGGCTTGGTATCGGCAAGCCTGATGCTGTGAGGAGCCGCCTTTACTTCCGCTTCACTCAGCATAAACGGACGTATGGTGGCATGGGAGCAAACAAACGCACAATTGTTACACTGGATACAAGTCTCGGCATCCCATTCCGGAACAAGTACGGCTATACCCCGCTTTTCATATGCGGAGGCGCCCAATTCGAACTGTCCGTTTGGATTTTCTGCGAACGCCGATACGGGAAGGCTGTCACCGTCCATTAATAAGATTGGATTCATCAGGTTCTTTACCATCTTAACCGTCTCAGGACGCCCTATAAACTCAGGCGCAGCGTGGTCTACCTCCGGATTTGACCAGGAAGCCGGAACATCCACTTTATGAAGCGCGTCTACACCGGCATCAATCGCTTTGCAGTTCATTTCTACGACTGCATCGCCCTTCTTGCTATAGGATTTCTTCGCAGCCTCCTTCATGAACCTGACAGCATGGTCTATCGGCATTATATTGGCTAATTTGAAGAATGCAGACTGAAGAATGGTATTCGTATGTTTACCCATACCAAGTTCAATGGCTTTATCGATAGCGTTGATTGTATATAACTGAACGTTGTTATCTGCGATATATTTCTTAGCAGCGGCGTTAAGTCTGGCATCCAATTCTTCATCCGACCACTGGCAGTTAATCATGAAAACCCCGCCCGGCTTTACATCCTGAACCATCTTGAAGCCTTTAAGTATGTAAGATGGGTTATGGCATGCAACAAAGTCAGCTTGGTTTATATAATACGAGCTCTTAATCGGTTTGTCGCCAAACCTGAGATGTGAGATTGTTACGCCAAGGGATTTCTTGGAATCGTATTGGAAATAGGACTGGACATATTTTTCCGTATGGTCGCCGATGATCTTTGTAGAGTTCTTGTTGGCGCCGATGGTACCATCTCCGCCAAGGCCCCAGAACTTACATTCTACTGTTCCTGCGGCAGCGGTAATAGGAGCGGGCTTTACTTCCGGCAGGCTTAAGTGGGTAACATCGTCTACGATGCCAATAGTAAAACGCGGCTTGGGAGCATCCTTCCTGAGTTCAGTATAAACAGCGAATACGGAAGACGGGGGCGTATCCTTGGAACCAAGTCCATAACGCCCGTTTGTTACGGTAATGTCATTGAGTCCCGCTTCACGGAGAGTTGCGGCAACATCAAGATACAAAGGATCGCCCAATGCTCCAGGTTCTTTTGAACGGTCGAGAACAGCAATCTTCCTGGCTGTCTTGGGGAGCGCTTTAAGAAGGCTTGCGGGAACCCAGGGACGGTACAAGCGAACCTTGATCAGGCCAACTTTTTCGCCTGCTGCAGTTAAGTAATCCACAACTTCTTCCGCTACATCACAGATAGACCCCATAGCAATGATAACACGTTGCGCATCGGGCGCTCCGTAGTAGTTGAACAAATCATAATTGGTACCAAGCTTCTCATTGATCTTGGCCATGTATTTTTCAACGACAGCCGGCAATTTGTCGTAAACAGTATTACATGCTTCACGGTGCTGGAAGAAAATATCCCCGTTTTCATGGGAACCGCGCATTGCCGGGTGCTCAGGACTTAACGCATTTTCGCGGAAAGCCTTTACAGCAGCCATGTTACACATTTCTTTCAGATCGCCGTAATCCCAGGTTTCAATTTTCTGAATTTCATGGGAGGTACGGAAACCATCAAAGAAGTTGATGAAGGGTACCTTGCCTTCAATGGTAGCAAGATGGGCAACGGCGCTTAAATCCATTACTTCCTGGGGATTTGATTCTGCCAGCATGGCAAAACCGGTCTGACGACAGGAATATACGTCGCTATGGTCGCCGAAGATATTCAATGCATGGCTGGCAACCGTACGTGCAGACACATGAAATACGCTGGGAAGCTGTTCACCGGCTATTTTAAACATATTCGGAATCATCAGAAGAAGGCCCTGCGAAGCTGTAAAGGTTGTAGTCAGAGCTCCGGCAGCCAGAGAACCATGAACCGTTCCTGCAGCACCGGCTTCAGACTGAAGCTCAACCACCTTAACCTGATTGCCGAAAATGTTTTCCCTGCCTGCGGCTGACCATTGGTCGACATTATCAGCCATTGGGCTTGAAGGCGTAATCGGGTATATTGCGGCAACATCCGTAAACGCATATGCTACATGTGCAGCAGCCGTGTTGCCGTCCATCGATTGTTTTGACCTGGACATATATCTTCCCCCTTTATATAAATAAATTACTATTCAACAACATATTTTATTATTCGATTGATGTTTTGTAAAGATTTTGCTTGGACAGCCATGGCGAAATCACGAGCCCAGATTCTTCCTACTCTCTCACTTGAGAGATTTTAAAATGTCCTTTCGGACATATTCATTTTTATCAACCATATTAGCTGCTCGCCTGAAACAAGCCGCCGACCTATATAAGTCAAACCGAGTTTTAGCTCGGCCTTTGTGCAGAGTTAATCAATGAAATTCAATCTCACAATGTAATCCAGGTAGTTCATATCATGTGCAGCCTTGAACCTTCGCCCTTTTACGGATAATTTCCCTACTCTCTGCGTATCCTTTTTGCTTTTTGGGGACTTATTGGGGATTAGTACTCTTTGAAAAAGTATTAGGACTAAAGATATGATAGGGCCTGTATTAATGAGAAAAGCCATGAACGGGATTCAAGAAGTCATAATCTTATTAGAATAGACCTAAAGCAGCTTGCTGTGGTGCAAGCTGCTACCCTACTTAATCTTCTTAACAGCAGAACCCTTCCAATGTCAAGTGTCACACGACGGTAATGGTCACTTCTCTCGGGAATACCGAAACGTGTCGCTGCATGGCAGGCAATCACCAGCGATTTTTACCGTACCATAACAATACTATAATATAGACAAAAAAGAAGAAAGAGGCAGTCAGGCGGCACATCCGCTTCGAGCCGCCTGACTTATGTCTGTCTTGCCGGACCTCACCCTGTACAGATACGCCGTTGGTGTACGCCTCGTTACCGTCGCTTGTGGTCACTGCTATACGTGTAGTTATAGTGCCGCTATCGTCATTGTGGTAGACGTAGCATGTAATGCTGTGGCCGTCAGCTGATTGTACCGGAAACGGTCACGGTCTGGTTGTTGTAGGGGGTGCTAATGGTCACATCGGCGGTGAAATCCTGTGGCATGCCTGTCAGGATAAAATCGTCCGGCAACATGACGGAAATGACGGCAAAGCCCTGGGAGAGTTGTTCACCAACGGCCGTAGAGATCTGATCCTGCAATATAGCCTCGCTTGTTGTGCAGGTCATCTGATAGCCACTCTGGGGAACATCCAGATTTAATGTGATTTCGTTGAAGCTGCCGTCAATGATGCTAATGATCAGGCGGTTCTGATACGCCGTTACTGCCTGAGGCTCTTCATCAAACACATTTGTCAGATCGATGTGTCTCTCGAACCTGTGTGTAGCAACATCAAAGTTCATGATCCCAATATTGGAACCGAATCTGTTTTCACACAGGCCGTGCGTCTGTAAAAGATGGCCCTGATATATATAAGCACCCTGATAAAGAGGTGAATAATAGGAAAGTTCATAGGGATTACCAATTATATCCGCATTGGTAAAATGAATTTCTGTGCCTTCAGAAAGGGCGGGAATGCGAAAATCATACATCTTGAACACATTATTAAGATCACGAATGGCCGAATTCTGCCGCTGCATATATATAATGCGGTTCCTGTCCCGGTCAACGATGATCTGTCCGCCGGTATAGCTGGGATTTATGTCAAAGTAAATGGTCTGAATCAGCTCAGAGCTGGTGGTGTTCACATTCTCCACATAGCAGGCTTTGGTGGTCAAGTCGCCTGATACGTACAGGGCAGGGAACTGGGTGTTGCCGGTTGGGTACTCTACGCCGAAGTTTGCGTTTCCGCAATGGTTTGTGGAATAAGAGCAGCCTAGCGGGAATTCTGCTATCTTGGTTCCGGTCGTGAAATCGTATGTGGCGCAATTGCCCGAGTCGTAGCACTGGAACACGATGTCATTATAGATATCAAACCCCTGCATCACACAGCCGTTCGAGTATTTGGAGACTTGAAACAATTCTTCGCAGGTTACTTGGTCGGAAACCCATGCAGAATCCAGTTCAACTTTCAAGTGGATTTGGTTTGCGCCGTTGAGGCGCTGTGCAAAGAAATTGAATACGGGCTTGGCCGTCGTGCAATAGAAAACCCCCTCATACTCCTGCGCGGCGGTATGACCGGAGGCCGTTGTTTTATACATTATAGTGTCGTCTCCGGCAACATCGCTGTCCTGTGCGGCCTGAACCTTCCACGCGGTTTTACCCTCATTGACATCCGTAAAGACCGGAGCGCTGGCCCAAGTGGCGGTCACGGCGTAAGCGTTACCCGCTTCAAAGTCCACATCGAAATACGCACTGACGTACTCCATGGCCGAGTCCACACTGATCGTCGCATCCATCAGCACACCCTCCTCCGCAATGACCGGTTCAACCTCAATCGTAATACTGTTTGCTGTGACCAGCCCTTGCGTATATAGATTGAGTACAGACATATCCTGAGTGGGAGTAAATACGCCCGTATAGGTCTGAACAGAGTTTCCATTGCCGCTGGTGCTCTGTTTCTTGGCTGTTTTGATCACGAGGTCGCCGACAGTCGTACCGGTACTGTCGGAAACGGTTTGCAGCCTCCAGCCCGTGAGACTGCCGGTAAAAACGGGGATGTCGGTCCAGGCAGCGGTAATGCTGTATGACTCTCCTGCCTTGAAATCATAACTGAAGTACTTATTGCTGTCTCCGGCATCAACACTCACTGTCGTATTAAATGAATCGCTGTCTGCGGATACGGGCACAGGCAGCATCAGCAGGAAGGCGCCCGCCAACAAAACCGTAAAAAGTATACTGACCAGACGCTTTTTGATATCTCCCATGTTCATACATCACCATTCCTTTCTTTGTGTTTATTAGTTTGGGCAAAATGAGATTATCCGTAGAATCCATGCAGTTCCCTCTATTTATGTATGGCAGACAATCATCCTCTTGTCTTGCCGCCGGCCACATTGATGGTAACACCGTGGATGTAGCCGGAGCGGTCAGAGCACAGAAACGCCACGACACTGGCTACCTCGCTGAGTTTGCCGCTGCGGCCTAGGGGATTGATGCTGGTCTTTGCGTATCCAGCCCGCAGTTCATCAATACTGATACCCCTGGTATAGGCCAGGGCTGTCTCATAGCTCAGCGTTCGGAGGCCGGTGGCTTCCATGATGCCAGGCGCGACGCCTACCACCCGAATACCCCTTTTTCCCAGTTCCTTTGCCCAGCTGCGGGTCAGAGAATTGACGGCGTTTTTGGAGGCGGCGTAGGCGCTCTGCCCCTCGCTACCCTCCAGACCGGACTCGGAGGACATATTGATAATCACACCGCTGCCTTGCTTAACCATGACATGACCCACCGCCTGGGTGCATAAAAAAACGCCCTTCAGGTTGACGTCCATCACTTTATCCCAGACCGCCTCATCCAACTCGTACTGGTCGGTCTCATCCACCAGCAGACGGGGAATGTTAATTCCGGCATTGTTGACGATGGCGTCAATACGGCCGTATATACTTACCGTCATATCAACCATTGCGTTAACACTCTCAGCGTCCGTGATATTAGTGACAACATAGGCATACGTCCCATCCTTGGCCGCCTCAAATACCGGGGCCTTGGGGCTTATATCGCAGACTACCACATTGGCGCCATCACGCAGCAGTTCCTCAGCGACCGCATATCCGATACCGGATGCGCCTCCCGTGACAACGACTGTCTTCCCTTGTAAGTTCAGCCATGAATTATCCATCCGGCTTTGCCTCCTTAAAATGTACCGTATTTATCTCGGTAAAAATAGTCTTTCAGACATGCTATCAAACCATGGAGCGTACAATCAGAAGATTCTATCCTCTTGAAGCCGGAAATGTCCGTCCTGCTACAGTACCAACGGCATGTCCCACTGGTTTGATGTGGGGTGTCGCCGCCGCCAGCGGTTTCCGCAGAGGGAGTAAATTATGTCCCTGCGACTACTTCACTCAAGATGAATCACGGCGCCGTCGTAAGCTGCATGAAACCCAAATTTGCGTGCATCTTCGTCCAGTTCCCGGTGGGTGCACTCCACTAGATGGCCAATATGGCTCAGGTAGATCAGAGTGCCGTCATCCACACAGCCGAACCTCCGCATGTCCTCCGCCGTTTGCGCACAGCGCAGGATATCCATATGCTCATTCGTAATGTGCTTTCCCCGTGCAAGCGTACAGTCCATAGAGATAAAGTCAAAATGTATCTGAGTACCCCTCAGGTATTCAGCAGTCTCTCCCAGCATAGTCCCAGTATCATGGAGCCAGAGTACGTTCTTTCCCTCCGCAGAAATGATATAGTTAAGTGTCTCGGCTTTTGGATCGTGATTTGCCGACAGCGGCACTACAGTATATTTTCCGCATGTGAACGGAACGAATGGCTCCGCAAAGCAGATGTCCGGGCAGCATACCGGGCTTACATTCTCAATCGGAGGCTTATTGCGCAGTTCCCTGCACTTTTCCGAAATCCCCTGGCCAGAACCGCGGCTGATATAGAGGCCGATAGGTCTCCCTTCTTTCGGTCTGGACAATAGGTTTTCCGCCATGAAATGGTCATAATGATCGTGAGTGACCAATAAGTACCGAATCTTCCGGGCATCAACACCCCGCTCAATGAGGCTCGATCTCGCATCACAGGGCAAATCGATACAGAGCTCATCATCGATGAACGCCATGGAACGATTGCGAAGCTCACATCCACGCAGGATACGGGCATTTTCACATATTCGACAGTTGCAGAACATTTCAGGAATTCCGGCGCCGCCGCCAGTCCCCAGGTAGTTTATCTTCATAGCTCTTTCAATTCCTCACTCTTTGCTTATCCCTTGACCGCGCCGACGGTCAGACCCTTCATAAAAAACTTCTGTCCTGACAGGAACACAACGAATACGGGAATAACCGTCAGACAACAGGCGGCCATAATCAGATTATACTGCGTGACCTCTGCACCTATAAACTGATTGAGCGCCAGGGGCAGTGTTCTCTTCTCCCAATCAGAAAGAAACACCAGAGGATCCAGGTAAGAATTCCATGTGAGCAGGAAATCCACCGTAGCTACTGCCGCCAGAGTTGGCCTTACCATTGGAGTCAAAATCTTCCACCATATGCGGAATTCCCCCGCGCCATCAATCTTCGCCGCCTCCCGCAGCTCGGATGGCGAAGAACTATACGCCTGTCTGATCAGAAAAGTCGAGGATACCGAAACGATCTTTGGCAGGATCAAGGACAGATGTGAATTGTTCAGGCCCAGCTCGGAAAAGAACAGAAAACGCGGGATCAACGTTAGTTGAGAGGGCACCATCATCTGCGCCAGATATAGGATAAACAATACTTTCGACCCTTTGAAATTTAGCTTCGCAAAAGCGTATCCCGCCAACGCTGCAGAGGCGACGGAGCAGAACGTACTCACGACAGTGACCTTGATCGAATTCCAATAGGCCAAAATAAAGTGATAATTCGTCGTGGATTTTGTGTCAATGTTCAGTACCCTTTTGTAATTTTCCAGATTGAAGCTCTTGGGTATCCACCGGATCGGAACTGACATCACATCCTGCTCGGATTTAAATGATGCCGAGACCATCCAGATAAATGGCAATATCATGTATATCGCAAACAAGATCAGAAACACCGTGATGACGATTTTTAGCAGCTGCCTCCACGATTTTTCGCTTTTTATAACTGTTTGTTGTTTCAATATGATCCCTCCCTTCTATGCCTCGTTCTTTTTGCTACGCCATTGGACCAAGGTAATGACAAGCAGAATCAGGAATAATATCATAGCTATTGCGGATGCGTAACCGAACTTGTAATACTTGAACGCGGAAGTATAGATATAGTACACCAATGTGTAAGTTGAACTGCCCGGGCCCCCCTTTGTCATGACGTTTGTATATCCGAATACCTTGAAGCTGGTGATAATGCCAGTGATCGTAAGGAATAACGTCGTCGGGCGGAGCTGCGGAACAGTAATATGGATAAATTTCTGGATGCCGTTTGCGCCATCAATATCTGCCGATTCATATGGATCCCTTGGCATACTCGCCATGGACGCGCTGTAAATAAAGGTGCTATAGCCGAGTCCCGCCCAGATCATAACCAGCATCAGCGCAGGCAGTGCCCATGTATAGTCCGCCAGCCATTTGGGCGGGTCGGCCCATCCCAGTGACCGGACAAGCTGTGTGAAAGGGCCGTATGAAGAGAACAGTGCCATCCATACAGCGGACGAAGCCACGATATTACAGATATACGGCATATACATTGCTACGCGGAGTACGCTCGACAGTCTTTTGCTAGTAAAATTGTCTAAAAGCGCCGCTAGAACCATTGCCAGCACCAACCCGATGGGGACTGTTACGACTGTAATGATCAGCGTGTTTACAAGGGAATCTATAAACCATTTGTCTGCAAAAAGTGATTTGAAATTATCGAACCATATTAAATTCCAATGGCCGAACCCGTCTGTGAAATTCCAGTCGGTAAGACTGAAAAACAGAGACAGGATCAATGGCCCCAGACTGAACAGAAGAACGCCGAGCAGACTGGGAAGCAAAAACAGGTATGCTACATTGTCCCTCCGGTTTTTGATGCCTTTCATGATAACCTCCTGTACTCTAAACACCCATTGAGAACATCGGGAACAATATGACTTGTCCCCGATGTACTGCAACACCTGCTTTGTAGTCAGCCTTATTATTTGCCAAGCAGTTTGTCAGAACGTGTCTTGGCAGATGCTATAGCTTCGTCAACAGAGGACTTTCCCAGCAGGATGTTTTGGTATTCTTCCTCAATCACTGCCTCAATCTCGGTGTAAGCGTTGAGTTTGGGCGTAGTCAGAGCGCCGCTCTTGTCGATGGTAATGTAATTCTCAAGGGACTGTAAATCGATCACATCGGCCTTTTCGGAAAGTTGAGACGCGATGGCTCCGGCGTCAAAGCCACTCCACAGAGGAATACGGCCATAGCCTGTCAGGGGCGCCATACCGCCGGTCACATACCAATTAAGGAACTCGAAGCAGGCCTTCGGATGCTCGGATTTGTTTGCGATCGAGATCAGGTCGTTGGTACCGCTGTAATTCGTATGGTACTTATACTCGTCGGTCATGTAGCTCTCATCGGGAACGGGACCCGGAACCAGAGCACTTTTAAACTTGTGAGGATACGTCTCGGTGTCGAGGACCATGCGAAGCTGCGAGATGTTCATGGAAATGGCGCTCTTGCCTTCCATGAAGGTGTTCGCAAAGGTAAGGGACTCGGAAATCTCGTCATCAAGGCCATAAGCGTAGCCATTATCCACGGTGCTCTTAATCATATTCATTCCTTTGATCCAGACTGCATCAGCGAAGTTGGTCTCGGTACCTTCCAGGTTCTTATAGTAGGAAAACTGACCGAGGGTGCTTCCGACGAGTCCCAGGGACTGGACCATAGCCGAATTGAAGCACCACATCATACCGTAGGTCTTGTCGAGGCCTTTGCCGGTGGTGAGTGTTTTTACCGCAGTTAGGAACTCGTCATAGGTCCAGCCCTCGTAAGGGACCTTAATGCCTGCCGCCTCAAACTGATCGACGTTGACCAGCATCCAGCGATTGTTGGAATAAATCGTGGGAAGGCCATAGATCTGATCGCCGTCGATCCAATACTGGCTCATGCTGGCGGCGCCCATCTCCTTCACACTGTCAAAACCGGCTTCCTTTAGCATATCTGTCAGGTTCAGGAGCTGACTGGACTCTGCTCTGTTCAGAAGATACTCGGCGCCATAGCCGATCAGAACGTCGATTTCTCCGCCGGACATCAGATATGTATCTACCTGCAGGTTGCCCTCGGCATCGTTGACATAGCGGACATACTCGGCTTGGATACCCTTATCCTTAAATTCCTCATTGAAGTTCTTCATGGCCTCGGTATAGCCGTACTCCGGCTGGACACCGCCCCAAACCTTCAGGGTTACCGGGGTACCGTCTTCGTTGCCATACCATTCGCGAACCGGGGTATTGGTCCCGTCCACGTCAGGGGTGCCAGTCTGCGCCGGGCTGCTTGCCGGGCTGGCGCTTTCGTTATCCCCGGCACGATTGGAACCACAGCCACCGAGGATACCGACAACAATCGCAACCGCGATTATCAGTACCAAACAATTAGGTATGCGTTTCATCCTTTTCCCTCCATTATTTTGTAATATAGTAAAGACCCGTCGAAATGCTCATTCCAGCGAATCATATACCCTGACCTCAAAAATCTTTGCATTGGGATAGCTGTTAGTTGCGGTAACGCGTATCGTGACCTGATCGCAGACGGGCCGCTGTTTAAAATACAGGATATTCTGCCTCTGGTAGTTGCCGGTCACCACCTGCTGGGCGACGGGTTTTCCGCCGAGGGAAAGGATCACCTGATAGTCACGGACGAGTTCTGCCGGTACGCCGATCTGCTGCTCCGCCATACGCTTTGCGGACATAGTTATTTTGATAGGCCTGTTCAGATTTGAATCAAAGGTAATTCTCACTTGACCAACCTTGCTCGGTGCCTGCAGGGCAAGGGTCAAAAGCTCTCCTTCTTCTGCGATCCCGCTGGATTCCCAGCAGTTGATCCGGCCCTCCTCGTTGCGAGAAACGCCGTTAATAACAGCCTCCGGAGAACCCTTCCTTATCTGGCTGGAAGCGTGGACGGTGGCCGTTCTGGCAATATCCATCGGATCGGTATTAGTCAAGCCGGGTATGTAACAGTCGTCGCGCAGTAAACGCTGCTGAAGCTGATCAATCTTTTTCCCTATGTCGCGCGGCAGGCAATGATCGCTGATACACATTGCGGCAGCGGTACCCGCAGCCTGTCCGCCGACAGCACAGGTACCCATCACCCGTGCACTTGCCATAGCCAGCTTGGAGGCGCTGATAATTCTTCCCGCCTGCATCAGATTGACAAAATTCCTGTTGCAGTAGCAGCGGTATGGAATCGTATATAAGCCCGGAAACCAGCGGACAAACGACGGCTCAGCGTCCTTGTCGTCCAACCCGTTCGGCGTATGATTGTCGACGGGCCAGCCCCCATACGCAACCGCGTCCGGGAATACTCTGTTTTCCAGAATGTCATTTTCCGTGAGGGTGTACTCACCGACAGCCCTGCGCCCTTCACGGACGCCCGGCAGCATGCCGACCCATTGCAGATCATAACTATCAGCGCCATGATTGCCTTCGTTCTTCAGATGATCCCATACACCATAGACGCAGTGCACCAACTCGTCACGGATCGTCTCGTATTCCGAAACAATATCGTCCGAGGTACCAGACAGCTCGATCCACCAATATCCATAGTCGAGACCGAATGCAAAGAAAGAGCTTTTCCCCTCCGTGGCGCCATTATCTTCACTCTGGTTTGGAATCCCGATATCATCCTTAACGGTCGCATTTAGGCATTCATTGCCATGCCTCCGATATTTCAGGTCATCTTCTGTAAAATGGCGTACCCAAGAGGGCGTCCTGAATTTGACAGGTTGTTTCCGGTCGATCGCCTTGAAAAGCAAGGTGTTTCCCATCCGGTACTGATTTGGCTGCTCTGGAGCGTCCGGTTCGGCAAACTCACTTTTGCCCTCACACCCTGTTCGGTATTCTGCACCGGCAAAATAAAAAAGGGTCCCGTTGCCTGTGCAGTCAATAAAAATCTCCGCCTTAAAACGGTAATGGATCTCCGTTGTCAGCTGGTAGCACTGAATGGCTATGATTCGCATGTCTTCCCGTTCCACATCCTGCATGCTCGTGTTCAGGAACACTGTCAGGTTTTCTTGACTGTGGACTTTCTGCAGCAACACATTGTCCCATATCGAATAATTGTAATAATCATTACAAGCCTTATTATCCAAAAAGATCTCATGGAGTATGCCGGTTTCTTCTCCATCGCGTTTCGTGCGATTCGCGGAAGCGCCACAGACATGCACCCTGATTTCAGAGCTGGCATTTCCGCCCAACACCGGCCTATCCTGAATCAGGGCCGTAGTAGCACCGCCGCGGGCACTGGCGATGGCGGCGCAAACACCTGCTATGCCGCCGCCAACGACAACAACATCATATGTCTGTTCCCTTTCTTTCCTTCTTGCACTCATAATCTAACGTATTCTCCTAATTATATTAAATGTAATATCATATGTAGTCGCACAACGATTATATATTACATTTATTATTCACAATTGTCAATAGAAAAGAGTAATTTGTAATTACATATATGTAGCCATTGTGAATTGACTTTCTCTTTTGGGTATTCTTCATATAACAAAGTGGACTGTTTTCACAATATTTAGATGATTTGAATTGACATTTGTTATGACAATATGATATATTTCGAGCAGAAAGATTGATCGCGTAACATACACAGAATGTCGAGGTGATTATTTGAAGCCGCTTTATTCCAAAGTATCCGAATATGTGATGGATAAAATCCTAAGCGGAGAATGGCCAGTGAATCATATGATCCCAACAGAAAGGGAGTTTTGCGAGCAATTTAATATAAGCCGTCCGTCTGTCCGCACAGCGCTGCTATCCTTGGTTAACGACGGATATCTGGTTCGTATAAAAGGGCGCGGCACCTTTGTCACTACCCCGAAAAGGGTGGAAGAATCAACGGTGTTTATTGAAAGCTTCGCCCAAGAAATGCACAAGCGCGGTTATGATACCGAGACAGAAGTACTGGAATTTCGCATTATGTGTGCTGATGAAAAGCTTTGCAAGCATTTACAGCTGCAGCCAGGCGTAAACGTTCTGAAGCTTTCCCGCCTGCGCTACTGCAAGGGCAGCTTCGAGGAGGGCCCCATCGTCCTTACCACGTCGTATTACACCATGAAGCTCGACTACCTACAGAATTATGACTTTACAAAGACATCCGTGCACCAAGCCATGATAGAGCATAATATGGCAAAGAAGTATACGGAAAAGCGTATTAACGTGGCTGTTCTGGACGCACGCTCCAGCCGTTTGATGGGCGTAGAAAATAATTCCCTAGCCCTATCCATCACTTCCTATACCCGGGATCAGGAGGATGAACTGGTTGAATATTGCGAGAGCTATTATCCGGCTGACCGCAATGAGTTCATTCTGAAAATTCGTCTGTAGCACGAGGCTATCAGACTCAGGCGCCGTAATCGACGTCGAAATTATTAGTGCATTAATTTCAAATAAAAAACCCTTATATTGCAGTACTTCCCGGGCATTATATCCCGGAAAAGCCTTATTTCATGCGGGGGTACTGAATAACACAAGCAGGTATGCAACAAACCATAAGGGGACGGCACGTCCCCCTCTTGAATGAGGTTCAAGAGGCCGGACCTCAGTAGTTTTGTCCGCAGTATTGATATTTTGAGATCAATAAATAGCATTCAAAGAATGTAAGTATAGCGTTCCTGTATAAAGGACGGGAGAGCCGTAAACCCTCCCGTCCCCTGTCCAACTAGCTTTTTCAGCAATAGCCTTCTCCTTTTCGACTAGCCATTCTGCATACGCCCGCTTTCCCACATCGCTTTTGAAATACTCTCGTATTTTCAACACGCCCTTGTAGTCTTTTTCGGCCAGTTCCACCTTGCCGAACAGTTTTCTCTTGCCCAACTCATCAAGTTGATTAAATGTCTTAACAAATGCTTGAAACGTCATGGTAAGGTCGGCTGTTTTTTGTTGTATAAATTCTCTCTCAAACTCCAAAGCTTCCCGCTATCCCCGTATTGAAGCAGAACGATTCAAAGCAGAGCTTGACGTAAAACGAACAGTAAAAAACAAAAATAAAAAAATGTCCAGCAAAACAAGCTTGTTGTTTCGTCGGACATTTTCATGTCTGTTATGGAGCTACTCTCCGATAAGTATTTCGATGTTATAATATCAAAATAGTATCACCGGAACCTGAGACTCTCTAAAAGCACAGCATCCATGCGTTTTTTTGGTCTTGGGTTCTCATTCCCACTCGATCGTCGCCGGTGGCTTGCTGGTTATATCGTAGACGACGCGGTTTATATGCTTGACTTCGTTGACAATCCTGTTGGATATTTTCTCCAGCAGATCATACGGAATCCTCGCCCAATCGGCGGTCATAAAGTCGGTGGTTGTTACGGCTCTCAACGCCAGCGTGTAATCGTAGGTACGCTCGTCGCCCATGACCCCGACGCTCCTCATTCCGGTGAGTACGGTAAAATACTGGTTGATGGATCTGTCCAGACCGGCAGCGGCGATCTCGCTGCGGAAAATATGGTCCGAATCCCTCAGTATTTCGAGCTTATCCTTTGTGATATCGCCGATTACGCGAATAGCTAGGCCAGGACCCGGGAAAGGCTGACGCCATACTATCTCGGCCGGGATATCAAGCTCCTCTCCGACCTTTCTTACCTCATCCTTGAAAAGATTCCTTAATGGTTCGATTATTTCCTTGAAATCAACATAATCCGGCAGCCCGCCCACGTTATGGTGGCTCTTTATAACAGCCGCGTCGCCGAGGCCGCTTTCTATAACGTCGGGGTATATGGTCCCCTGCACCAGGAAATCCACCTTCCCTATCTTTTTTGCCTCTTCTTCAAATACGCGGATAAATTCCTCTCCGATTATCTTTCTTTTTCTTTCCGGGTCTTCAACACCGGCAAGCTTGCTTAAGAACCTGTCTTCAGCGTCGACGCGTATCAGGTTTATATCATATTGCTGCCTGAAGACCTGTTCCACCTGATCGCCTTCATATTTCCTCAGGAGACCGTGGTCGACGAATATACAGGTCAATTGCCTGCCTACTGCCTTGTTCATAAGGACTGCAGCCACGGAAGAGTCGACCCCGCCCGACAAAGCGCAAAGCACCTTGCCGTTTCCAACCTTGGTCCTTATCGCTTCGACCGACTGACGTACAAACGAGGACATCACCCAATCGCCCTTGCACCCGCAAATTTTATAAAGGAAGTTGTTCAATATCTCCTTCCCTTTCGGCGTATGCATGACTTCAGGGTGGAACTGCACCCCGTAAAGCTTGCGGTTTGGATTTTCCATGGCGGCAGTGGGACAATTGGTTGAAAAAGCGGCTTTTGTAAAGCCTTCGGGTATTTTTGTAACGAAATAGGTATGGCTCATCCAGCAGGTCGTATTGGCCTCAACGCCGTTGAACAGGCTGCAGTCGGGTAACAGCTCGATATCCATCTTGCCGTATTCGCGCTGATCCGCTTTTCCGACTTCGCCACCGAGCATTACGCTCATAAGCTGCATGCCGTAGCATATTCCAAGGATCGGGATATCCAGGCTGAATATTCCGCTGTCGCAGAACGGAGCGCCCGGATCGAGTACGGACATCGGTCCGCCGGTGAAGATGATGCCTTTGGGCTTCAGCTCCTTTATACGTTCAATGGGAGTTTTATATGAGAGTACCTCGCAGTATACGTTCGCCTCTCTGACCCTTCTTGCGATCAGCTGGTTGTATTGGCCTCCGAAATCCAGCACGATGACCAGTTCATTATTCATATCCTAATCTCCTGTTTTTTAATGAATATTATAACCAAGCAGAAAAAACTTGTAAACGGCATAGTTGACAAATTTAGTGAAACAGAAGGACGGTTCTTTTGTTTCATTTTCCACATTCTACCTGAATCCCGCCCGGGTGAGCGCAGAACCATTGAGGTAGTTGAACAGCCTTCCCTGGTACAAGCCCTCCGACTGCATCCTTTCCTCGATTGCGGCGTGCACCTTCCACCAGCTCGTATCCCAGCTGCAGAAAAGTGTCCTGTCCTGCGGAGCCCTTCCGATAAGCCTCTGAATTACTATCCCGGGATCGAGATATTCGAGGAAAAGGATAGTCCTGCCTATAAAATCTTCCATACTCAGCGTCTTGAAGCCGCCTTGCCTGAACATAGCAGCAAGAGGCGTATCTTCAAGGATATAGAGCGAATGGCATTTTACCTGATCTACACCGAGTGCCGAAAGGAATTTAGCGCCTTCGACGACATCCTCCGCTTCGTCTGCCGGAATGTCGTTTATCATATGGGCGCATACTTCAAGCCCATAGTTTTTAATACGCTGCACGGCGTCCGCGAATTCCGCGAGTCCATGTCCCCGGTTCAGCCATCTGAGCGTACGGCTGTTGACCGACTGCAAACCCAGTTCGAACACTATGTCGACACCTTTTCTGTTTTTAATTTCCCTGAGGAAATCAACCCTCTTATCGTCTATGCAATCGGGGCGGGTCGAAATATACAGCGCAACCGCATTGTCGATGCAGGCCGCCTCAGTATATTGCTGAAAAAGGTTAAATGGAAGATAGGTGTTTGAATAGTTCTGAAAATAGGCAATGAATTTCTCGGCGCTGTATTTTTGTCCGATATACAGGGCATTTCCGGCCAATTGTTCAGCGATGCTCATATCAGCCGGAAGCAGCTCGAAACCGGCGCCCTCCTCACCGCAGAAAATGCAGCCTCCTTCGCCGCAGATCCCGTCACGGTTCGGGCAGCCGGAGGGTATGTTGACCGGCAGCTTGTAAACTTTTGTTCCGTATCTTTTCAACAGATATTCGGAAAATTTATTATATACCATACTGCATCGCCGCACCTTCAATAACTATAGAACAGGCTTTTGACAGCGTAAGTCCGGACTTCTCCGCTATTTTTCTGCAGTCCTCGTACTCCGGGGACGCCTTCTTTATATCTCCGTAGGATGCGACTTTTACCCTGGCGTCACCATAGGGAGTACTGACGTTCAGTATCCTTCTGTCCATGCAGAGGCGTTTGACATACCGGGTCCTGATGCCCAGGGTGGTCGTCTCGCGGAACACTATATCCGTCAAAGGATTTTCCGCACCCGGTTTTGCGAGGACGGTCAGCATGTATGCCGGCCTGTTTTTCTTCATGAATATGGGCGTATAAAATACGTCGAGCGCTCCCGCCTCCATGAGCTTCGACATGGTATAGCCGAGCGTTTCGCCGGAAATGTCATCCATGTTCGTCTCCAGCACTGCTATTTCATCGCCTTCGGCAGGCTGCTCGTCATAGGCCTCCCCGAGTATTACCCTCAGTGCGTTGAGCCTGCCCGTATCCCTCTTCCCAAGGCCGTATCCCGTTTTCTCCACCGTCATCGGAGGACGTGCGCCGAAGTCCGAAGCCATGCATTTTATGAGCCCCATCCCTGTCGGAGTTACAAGTTCTGTCGATACATCCTCACAGACAAGCGGTATGCCGCTTCCCGAAAGCATTTCCATTACGGCGGGAACAGGCACCGGTATGATGCCGTGCCTACAGTGTATGAAACCGCTTCCGTCATGCAGGACCGAGCTTGCTACCTTTTCTACTCCAAGAAGCTCAAGGCATATAGCAGTGCCTGCAATATCCACTATCGAATCGACAGCGCCGACTTCATGGAAATGCACCTCTTCAACAGGCTTTCCATGCACCTTTGCCTCGGCTTCCGCGATCTCGCGGAAAACCTTCATGCTGAAGGTTTTGACAAAACTGCTGAGGCTGCTTGTTTCAAAAATATGTTCAATATCTGTAAGGTTGCGTTCGGTACCGCTATGGTCATGCTCATGGCCGTGCTCATGGCCGTGGTCATGGTCATGCTCATGGCCGTGCTCATGTTCGTGGTCATGGCCGTGCTCATGGCCGTGCTCATGATCATGGTCATGCCCGCCCTCGCCGGTCAGTACTACATTGAAATCCGTACCGATGATACTCATTGCAGTTTTAGTATTTATCTCAGCTTTATATCCGTCCAGTTCAAGTTTTGAAAGCTCCTTCAGAAATACATCCCTGTCGACGCCGAGATCCAGCAGGGCTCCGATGGTCATATCGCCGCTGATGCCGGAAAAACAGTCGAAATACAGAATTTTCATCCTTTTTCTCCTTACTTGGTTTGCGATAATAAAATCAAAGTTTGTTGATAATGCTGGCCAGATAACCTGCGCCGAAACCGTTATCAATATTAACGACGCCTATCCCGCTGGCACAGCTGTTCAGCATTGTAAGCAACGCAGAAAGGCCGCCGAAATTCGAACCGTAGCCTATGCTCGTAGGCACGGCTATCACCGGCTTGTCCACGAGCCCCCCGACTACGCTGGCGAGCGCGCCCTCCATACCTGCCACTACTACGAGGACGTTTGCCCGCGTCAATTCTTCCGTTTTTGCCAGCAATCTGTGTATGCCCGCAACTCCGACGTCATATATCCTGTTGACGGTATTGCCCATGGTCTCAGCAGTTACCGCCGCCTCCTCCGCGACCGGGATATCCGACGTCCCCGCGGTTACTACGGTTATGATCTTTTCAGATAATATAGGTTCTCTTTTTTTTACTACGACTATTCTTGCCGCTTCGTAATAAACAGCATCGGTTGTCAGTTCGAGGATACCTTCGTAAACCTCCCTGCCTGCCCTTGTCGCCATAATATTGCTGTCCTTTTCCATCAGCCGGGCTGTGATCGCCTTGATCTGATCCACTGTCTTTCCCTGGCAGTAAATTACTTCAGGGTAACCCGTTCTCAGGTTTCTGTGGTGATCGACCTTTGCAAAGCCCAGATCCTCAAAAGGCAGCAGCTTCAATTCTGAAAGCGCGCTGTCGATACTGGCGCTGCCGTCTTTTACGTTTTCGAGCAGCTTCCTGATAGCATCAGAATCCATAAAATCTCCTCACTTCTTTCAAGCATTAATGAATCGATACGCGGTTGGTTCTATTGAGAGAACATATGCGCAGAGCCAATAGAGAATGTCAATCCGAATAAATACAAGGCAAAATCACGTCCTGCTCGAGTGAATACGGCCCAAGGGCAAGGTACGTTTGATTTTGCACGAGGTTCGGATTTACAGTCTCTTTGGCTTGAAGCATGTTCTCGTAATAGAACCAACCAGCATAACATATATCAGTTAATCCTGTTTATTTAATATCGCCTCGTTCATGCTGCCGGTCCGGTAGCCCTTGAGATCTAACGCCACATATCTGAACCCTATCTCGTTGAATCTGGCGTATACCCTGTCCATCAGATCCAGATCGAAAAATTTGCCGCGTTCCTCACGTGCTACCTCTATCCTGGCTATCTCGCCGTGATGCCTTACGCGCACCTGCCTGAATCCGCTGTCCAGCAGGTACTGCTCAGCTTTTTCTATCATATTCAGCTTTTCCCTTGTGATCTCCTGACCGTATGGAAATCTCGACGCCAGGCAGGCGAACGCCGGTTTGTCCCAGGTCGGAAGTCCCATTTCCCTGGACAGCCCTCTTATTTCATCTTTTGTCAGTCCCGCTTCCCTGAGAGGGCTAATGATGCCAAGCTCGTTCAGCGCCTGCAGTCCTGGCCTGTAATCGCCGAGATCATCCAGGTTGGAGCCGTCTGCTACGTACTTTATACCGTTTTGCGAAGCAATATCCCTGACTTTGGTAAAAAGCTCCTTTTTGCAGTAATAGCAGCGGTTCACCGGATTCTGCGAAAAACCGTCTATGTCAAGTTCCTCCGAGTCGATGACAATGTGCCTTGCTCCAAGCTTCTCAATATATTCGGACGCCTCGCGGAATTCCCTTGAGGGATAGGTCGACGACCTTGCAGTAACAGCCGCGACCTTATCTCCCAATACGTCCGCTGCGACCTTCAGTAAAAAGGTGCTGTCCACTCCGCCGGAATAGGCAATGACAACGCTTCCCATTTCTTTCAGCATATATTTCAGTTTTTCAAGTTTGATTCCCACTGTGTTCTTTGAATCCGACATAAATTTCTCCCTGTGTTTTGATGTTTATATATTACCACATAACTCACTTCCAAAGCACATATATTTCACTAGTTTTACAAGTGTTTGTCAAGTATTTGACACCCGTTGTATTACACAGTTTTCTCTGTTATGATAAATTCAGGGTGATTTACATAATGAAGAAATCAGCAGCAATACTGCTGTCCATAATATTGATAATTTCAGCCGCTGTCCCGTCAACGGCTGCTACGGAGCCAGACAGCGCCGGCAGCGCTGTTGACGTCTCTTCTGCAGCAGCGTCGTCCGGCGGTGCTGCCTCTGCGCAGGCTCCGGAAAGAGGTTCAACTGCGCAGGCTCCGGAAAGCAGTTCAACTGCGGCGGCTCCCGAAGGCAATGCCTCGGGCACGTCGGAATCGGACAATAGCGAATCTGGCGGGATGAGATACATTGAGGACGATATGACGGGAATCCGGACCGAAATCAGTTCCGAGACGCTGGATGAGGACGCCTATACCTTTCTACGCGGGTATTTCAACGACTATACGCTGACTGAAGATCAGCTGTTCAGCCATTTTTTCGATCTCAAAAAGAGCTATATAAGATCTCTCGAAAGCCTTTACAACGTGAATTACCTCAGCAATTCCGGCAGGAAATCGGAAACTGCCCTGCGCATTTATTATGAGGGCAGCGATACCCTGTTCGGCATAGAAGGCTGCGGCGTATATTTGTATAACATATCGGTGTACGAAGGACTCAGGCACAGGGAAGAATCGCATCTCGACCTGATAATCCCGGTACGCGGCACAAATACGATAGAGATGATCCGCTTTACGATACCGAGGGAAAACCTGGGAATCCTTGCGTCATCCTACGTAGCGTACGTTCTTTCGGACACCAGGATAAAAGGAGCCGCTTTTCAACACAAAGCTCCTGCCATACTCTACAGCGAATCTCTGACAGAGGATGCGAAACATGGCATCTATCCTGCCGAATCCCAGGCAGATCCGACATATGTCCGTCTTGAAGACACAGACGCAGGTTATGGTATCCATATCCCCTATTCATATATTCCGTTTGTACAGAACAACCTTGGCGGGGATTACTCATATAAAAGCTATAAAATAAACCCTAACCTGATTTTTTCAATATCCTCCGAACCCATTGAAGGCAACGGCGCCGAAGATGCTATTTCCCGTTTCCGAGTCACCTCCCTGACTTCGATCGAGATATTGAAAAACGGTTACTCATATTATGGGAACAACCTTTTCAATTATATCTACTATACAAATGTTGAAAACGGCGTAAAGAAATATTATTTCGATTATTACATACAAAATGAAAAGAAGCTTTACAAGCTTCAGCTTACAAGCGCATACGCCGAGCCGGGTAAAAACGTGACGAGGCAATTGGATAAAATACTGGCCGGTTTTGATTACAAGCTTCCGGCTTCTGCGTACAGCGGCAAATTTTCCGTAGAAGACGTTCCAATGGTTAAATATCTGAACAGAGAAGAGGGCTATAGCTTTGAATGCCCTGAAAGCTGGAGTCTCCTGGACGTTTCCAACGACATATCGTATGATCGGCTCCGCCTTGTCGTACCGGGAATGTCCGGCGCAATGGACGTCATCTTCCAGGAAAGCGGAATAATAGATTCCGCGAGTTTTACAGACATAATAAAGAGCGTGGAAGGGAATTCCATAAGCAGCTGGCCGGACATTACGATCGGTTACAAAGCGCCATTTGCAGGGAGGGCGTCAAGACTGCTCTTCTCCGATTTCAGTATAGACGGGCCCGTATCAACCATTTACAGGCTCAGCGCATTCATTGATGAGAACGGCAGGAACAGGCTCTGTTACTCGATAGATATACTGAAGGGCAAAAAAATCTACTCTATGTTCATAACAAGCGCGGAATACATGACCGAGAACGGATATTTCCAGGATGCTGAAATGAACGGCTTGCTCAATAAGATCGCTTCCTCCTTCGTTCTTGAAGATACCCCAGAAGCCCAGGCAAGGGCGGCTGCCGGTGAGCACCGGAACCGGAAGCTTGTTTTGGCGGAGAATTATCTCAAAGGGAAATTTGATTACAGGCTCAAAATAACCTCGGTAGGAAAAATACAGCCCGACAATACGATGTTCGTAACAGTTGGAAATACTGAAGACGACGGTTACTACAAAATAAGGCTCGATTATGAAAAAGGTCAGGTGGAACTGATCGACCGTATCCTGAAGCAGAGTATATTGAACAGCGAGGCTAACCGTCTGCGGCAGCGGTATTCGGACAAAAAGATAATCTCCGTTACCAGCGACGAATCAAATATGCTTATTACGATAAATTATGAAGACAAAAACTTTGCCGTAGAATTGTCCCATATCTACCTTGTACGTGTAACACAGGACAACGGCAGCCTTTCATGGGATACCCGAAGAATCGCGAATCAGGAGGATTATATAAGGGAATGCAGCCTCTATGTGAAGTCTATGTTTGCTTTGGACACGAACGTCTACGTATACGGAGACAAAGTGTTCAAGGATCTCGATATCTACAGGCAGGCGAATCTCCCGTACAGAGTATTCACATATGAGCTAAACGCAGCCTGTTCGGGATTCCTGCTGATGACTATGAACCCGGCAACAAGCATATTCAAGCCGGAAGGCAACTATATATCGATGGATTATGTGATAGGTAAAATCGAAGATAAATACGGCGTCAGGTCAGACGCCGCAAGTGGTTCCTATACATTCGATACCGATAATTTCATCCTGACACTGCCCGTTTCCGGCGGTCAGGACGGTAAGGCCGAAACCAGACAGTTCAGTATATATTACAATTTGGATAACGGCGCCATCGATTATGAGCCGGTCATGTAGACCGGCATTTTATTTCCCCTCTGCAAGAAAAGCATCGATGAATTTATCAAGATCGCCGTCCATCACAGCGTTTACATCTACCATTTCGACTTCGGTACGGTGATCCTTTACAAGTGTGTAGGGGCAGAAAACATATGACCGTATCTGGCTTCCCCATGCTATATCCATCTGTATGCCCTTGAGGTCCTCGATCTTATCCTTGTGTTCCTGCTCCTTCAGCGCCATCAGCTTCGCCTTGAGCATTTTCATGGCGTTATCGCGGTTCTGGAACTGCGATCTTTCAGTCTGGCACGATACCACTATTCCCGTCGGGATATGTGTGAAGCGTACGGCAGACGAGGTTTTGTTGATATGCTGTCCGCCGGCGCCGCTTGCCCGGTAGACATCCATCTTGAGGTCTTCCGGGTTGATATCCACCTTGATTTCTTCATCGAGCTCAGGCATAACATCAGCAGACGCAAATGAAGTGTGCCTCCTGCCCGACGCGTCGAAAGGCGAGATTCTAACCAGCCTGTGCACGCCCTTTTCCGAGCGGAGAAAGCCGTATGCATTCTCTCCTATGATATTGATCGCAACACTTTTGATACCGGCTTCGTCGCCGTCGAGACAGTCGAGTATCCTGACCTCGTAATCGTGCTCCTCAGCCCAGCGCGTATACATCCGAAGCAGCATCTGGACCCAGTCTTGGGCTTCCGTGCCGCCCGCCCCCGCATGCAGGGTCAATATTGCGTTGTTCTTGTCATAGGGTTTTGTAAGCAAGGTTTCCAGCCGGAGTTTCTCATAAGTCTTCCTGAGATTATCAAGCCCGTCGCTGATTTCCGGTATAACGCTTGCGTCGTCCTCTTCCATTCCAAGCTCGTTCAGAGTCCTTAGGTCGTCAAGGTCCGCCGCCATTCTTTCATAGCGTTCCACTTTCATTTTTAAAGCCTTTGTTTTTTGCAGCACCTTCTGGGAATTCTCGAGATCATCATAGAACCCGGGTTCCGCCGATTTTTGCTCAAGCTCTTCGATATCCACCTTCAGTCTGGGGATGTCAAAGTGAAGCCCCCATTTCGACGATAGCTTTGTCCAGGCTTTCAATATCAAGTTTGAATTGTTCCAGTTCAAGCATCTTAATCATCTCCTTCAATATATGCGAAAATATTCATTTTTCCCCGGTTTTGTACGAATGAATGATCAAGTCGGCCACTGTCCGCATGGTAAGTCTTTCGTCCATGCTCCTTCTTCTCATTTTTTCGTAGGCTTCCTTTTCATTCAAGCCTTCGTGCTCCATCATCAGAGCCTTTGCCACATCTATCTGCTTCCGGCTCTCATAATTGTCGGTCATCTGACGAAGCTTGGTCCCCATCGAGAATACCCGTTTGAAGTTCATTACAGCCATGTCCGCAGTATGCAGCAGCAGCTCCCTGCCTGGCGGTTTCGGGCAGAAGCTTATGGCATTCGATTTTTCCAAAAGCATGTTGACTACAGGATCGCTGTAATCACCCAGAAGTATTATGGCACACAGCAGCTCATCATCGGCAGTTTCCAGCGTACTTCTGAGTTCCCCAAGCTGCATTGCGGCATCCACCACTATAAGGTCGGGATGAAAACTCCTGATAAGCCTCAGAAGCGTAACGCCCTCCCTGCAGTGTTCAAGAAAAACATATCCGCTAGGGTTCAGTATATTACGGACCGCGATCTGAATCGCATTATCTTTCGTCGCTATAATGTATTTTCCGCCTGTCATCGATCAACCGCCTTTATACTTCCGAACACAAATTGAATGCTATGAAATATAATATAGCAAATAATCGGAGCAAATAAAAGGCTTTATGCTATTTCCTGTGTTTTTTTGCAAACCGGCCTATCCTTTTCATTGCTTCAACGATATTTTCATAGGAATTGGCATAGGTTGCCCTGATAAATCCTTCGCCGCAGCTTCCGAAAGCGGTACCGGGCACCGTAAGCACGCTTTCCTCCTTTAGAAGCTTTTCACAGAAATCGTCGGAAGTCATTCCGGTCGACTTTACGGAAGGAAATACGTAAAAAGCGCCGAGCGGTTCGAAGCAATCCAGTCCCGCTTTCCGGAAACCGTCCACCATGACGCGCCTTCTCCTGTTGTATTCCCGAACCATTTCATCCACCTCGGCGTCGCAATGGGCAAGCGCTTCGGACGCAGCATACTGGGCCGTTGTCGGCGAGCACATGATGGCATACTGGTGAATCTTGTTCATCGCTTCGATCAGAACAGGATGCGCGCAGGCATAGCCAATCCTCCATCCCGTCATCGCAAATGCTTTGGAAAATCCGTTGATCAATATCGTCTTCTCCTTTATTTCAGGGAAGCTTGCAAACGATACGTGCCTTCCGTTGTAAGTGAGCTCGGCATAGATCTCGTCCGAAATAATGATAACGTCTTTATCCTTTAGGACGTCGACGATTTTTTTCATATCATCGCAGGTCATTATCGCACCGGTAGGGTTGTTCGGGAAGGGCAGGATCACTACCTTGGTCCTGCTCGTCAACGCACTTTCGAGCTGTTCCGGTTTGAGTCTGAACTCGTCTTCTGCTTTGAGTTCGATGGTTACGGGCGTCGCTCCGGTAAAAGTGGTGCAGCCTTTGTATGCGACAAAGCTCGGCTCAGGTATCACAACTTCGTCACCCGGGCCTACAAGCGCCCTGAGCGCAATATCTATGCCCTCGCTCGCGCCCACGGTTACTATTATCTCCTTCGCAGGGTCGTATACCGCGTTGTATTTTCTCTCCACATAATGCGAGATCTGCCTTCTCAGCTCTATAAACCCGGGATTTGAGGAATAATGCGTGTGTTCCTTTTCAAGAGAATAGATGCCGGCTTCCCTTATGCTCCAGGGCGTGACGAAATCCGGCTCGCCTATGCCTAGCGATATGGCGTCCTTCATCTCGTTGATAAGGTCAAAATATTTTCTTATCCCGGAAGGCGGCATATTTTTAACGCAGGGCTTTATCATCTCCGGCATGTTCATAATATCAAAGCCTCCCTGTCATCCCTGCTCTTTTCTTCAAAGATTACCCCCTCTTCCTTGTACTTCTTGAGAACGAAGTGTGTGGCAGTGCTGAGGACCGATTCGAGCGGAGCAAGCTTCTCCGCAACGAAAAGCGCAACTTCCTTCATATTCTTTCCTTCTATTATGACAGTGAGGTCGAACCCGCCCGACATCAGATAGCAGGCTTTTACCTGCGGATATCTGTAGATGCGTTCGGCGACCTTGTCAAAGCCTTGCCCCCTCTGGGGAGTCACCTTGACCTCAATCAAGGCTACCACACTTTCCTTGTTTGATTTTTCCCAGTTTATAAGCGTATTGTAACCGACTATTACGTTATCCTCTTCAAGCTTCCTGATTGCCGCCTGCACCTCTTCAACGCTCTTGTCCAGCATGAGCGCTATCTCTTCAACACTCGCGCGTCCGTTTTTTTCAAGAATCTCCAGAATTTCTTCCATTACAATCCTCTCCTTTTATTAAATAATTAACAGTATCAAGCCAAAATAAAAACTCCTCTATCCCTTGTAAGGGACGAAGGAGTTATCCGCGGTACCACCCTGATTAACGCAATTGCGTTCTCTTTACGGGTACATAAAATACCCATCCTCTGTAACGTGAGGCCACGTCTGCCTTTATCCGCTGGATACCGTCGGTATCTCCATCCGGTTTTTAAGGCGATGCTCCCGGGCTGCCTTCTTCCTGCTCATTTACCGGATCGCACCAGCCTCCGGCTCTCTTTGAAATCCACAGGGTTACTCTTCCCTCTCATCGCATAAAGTATTTAATTAGATAAGATTATAGCAGTCTCTATTTCCAAAATCAAGTGTTTTATGTCAGCCGGCTTCCGCTTCGTCACGCGCCACTTCTCCGAGCTGGGTTTCGTATTTTTTCAGCATGTTTACTATTTCACCCTTAAGGGATTTTACTTCCTGGCGGATATCCACGAGCTTCTCCCTGTCCTGTTCAATTGTCTCCTCAAGCTGCTTTTTCTCTTCGAGAGCTTCAATGCGGGCATTCTCCAGCATCAGGTCGGCTTTTTCCTGGGCCTTGATCAGTACTTCGGCAATCTTTGCCCTGTCTTCGTTTATCTGGTCAGCTTTTTTCTGAAGCTCCTCATATTTGGTCCTGACATCCTTGCTCTGCAGCTTAAGGCCGGCTATTTCATCATCCTTTTCCTTCAGCTTGTCATCGAATTCCCTAAGGATCTTTTCTATATATGCATTTACGTCGGCTTTCTTGAAGCCGCCCATGAACGAGGTTCTGAAACGTTTTTCGCCAGGCATGAGTATCCCCCTTTACAGAAAATAAGTTTATATTATATATTCAATAAATTTTATTAAAATCCTTCTTTATGGGTATCAAAAAAGAGGATGTTTACGAAAACAGCCTCTTAGTTTTAAAGCTTATTCTTTTTACCGACTGTACCGCCTCTATAGATTTTTGTTCAGCATCTGCTCGAAATCGCTTTTAGGCCTTGCGCCGACGATTTTGTCCGCAGGCTGGCCGCCTTTGAAAAGCATTACCGTAGGTATGCTCATGATTCTGAACTTAGCTGAGAGCTCGCTCTCTTCATCCACGTTTATCTTGCCGATGACCGCTTTACCTTCATATTGCGCCGCAAGCTCCTCCATCACCGGCGCTACCGCCCTGCAGGGACCGCACCATGAAGCCCAGAAATCCACAAGAACCGGTTTATCGGAATTGTTTACATATTGGTCGAAATTATTCTTAGTCAGTACCACAATATTTTCTCCAGCCATTGATTTTGCTACCTCCCGATTATTAATGATATAAGTGTGTACGACCCGTGTACTGATTTTATTTTTACCACATATTTATTCAATAAAACACCCGTGTGTTATTTATTTATAACCTTCAGCGTCAATTTGCCCCCGTCCGTCGAAACTACGTAATTATCAAGTACCGTAAGAAAATCCCCCTTGTGTTCGACGACGCTCGAATCCTTCAGGTTGGTCACGCTTCTATTCTGGACGTCAACAGAATAAATTTCTCCGCCCGCTGTAATGACGATATTTTCGGGAGATACCGGTTTGCCGGTCGTCAGCTTCTTCCATTCATCCCGGCTCTGTTCAGCCTTTCCGTAGTAGATATCCGTGAGCCTTCCGCTCTTGTCCCCGACTCCCGCGTAAATAAAATCGTTATCGTCTACCGCCAGCAGAAGATCTGCCTCTTTTACAGGAACGCCGGTCGTCCTGCCCGATTTTCCGTTCCTGATCTTTATCTGGCCGTCAGGGACCTGGTAAATAAGGTTATTGGAATACATTGTCTCTTTTATGACAGTCGATATATCGGTCTTCATCAACAGCCTCAAGGTGTCCATGATATCGAACTGGTATATCCTTGCCCGCGTATCGCTGGTCCTGACCATAGGGTACACAATGTTGGTAAGCGGCGAAAGCTCTATATCGACAATGGAGCTGTCTTCAGGCAGACCCTTTATATCAGGATAACTTCTGTCAAGCTCGGGTCCTATATCATAGGTCGACAATCTGACGCTGCCGCTTTTCCCGTCGGGCTCCTTCACCGAGTAAATGAGCATTTCCCTGTCGGGCAGCCACCTGTAGTATGAAAACTCTCCTTTGCCGGCACTGAGTTTTTTAAGAGTTTTCCTCCTGTCTATATCCGCGATCTCGATGCCTGAAGACGTCCTGTAAGCTACATAAAGACCGTCGAAGGATACCTTTACATCCGTCGCTCCATCCGGCAGTTTGTAGCTGCGGCTCTTAACCGCGGCGGTATCCACCTCATACATGGTAGCCCTGAAGGCTCCCCGGTTGGGGATATAAACATAATTGAAATAAGCCAGTATGATGGTTTGCAGTAATACGGAAGCTATTATCCACCCGTATATTTTCCTCAGCTTCTTCAATTTCCGGCACCGCCTTCCGCTGAAACCACAAATGCCGACGGCACCGTTCTTTCGCCCAGCTTGTCCGACGGCTTGTTGATGACCTTCCCGTTGTAGAACATGGTTGCAGAGGAACCGCCGTCCAGATTTGCCGCGTTAACCGCACCGTATTTGAGCAGTATCTCCTGCACATCTCTCAGCGTAGCGCCCAGCGACTCCAGAGACCTTCCGTCGATTACGAGCAGCAGCACCTCTCCCGTAGACTTTTGGCCGATTGCCGTCCTTGGAGCTATTCCCCAGCCTCCGTCGCCTTTTTTGATAGTAGGCTTACCATTGACGATAAGAGGCGGTCCGAAGCTGACGCCCTCTTTTACACCCAATTCCTTGAGCTGGGCAATAGAATGCTTCCCTACTATCAGCATGCCGTCTTTTGTGAAGGCTACCGTCTCCTGTTTGACGCTGTCATTTTTATATTGATTTTGTACTATCTCTCCATTATGGATAATGAAGCCGAGAGGTGTGCCGCCCGTTCCGGTCCAGCCCCTGTCCATGAAGCCTCCCGCGTTTATACCGGCAATCCCTCCGTTGTTTTTGGTGATCTGGCTTGTCGTTTCGCCCGAGTCTGGAAGCTTTGACGAATACCCCGCGATTATCCTCGTCGGATCAGATACAATCATTAGCTTTCCTACATAATCGCCGCCGTCGATGTTGTACACCTTTATATTGTTATCGTGGTTATTGCCGAACTTCAGCATCTGCAGCTCTTCTCCGTTTTCAGTCGGGTCCACCGCATATGTGCTTCCGATTATATTGTTGATGGCTTTATCCGAAAGAAAAAATTTGGCTATATACTGATGACTCAGTGTTGTCCACGATGCACCTACAATTGTCCTTTTGACCTCGTTGAAGGGCCCGTAGAAAACATAAAAGGGCATTGCAATACAGGCGAATATGAACTGAAATATGAAAAATGCGGCGAAGCGCTTGATTCCGCGCTTAGGCGCCGTTTTCCCCGTGGTCTCCATTTTGATCCCTCTCATTTATTTCTGTTTCTGATAAATAAACTGCAACTTCTTATTGTAAAGCAATACTTTATTTCATGCAATCCTGTAATTGTCAAGACTGCTGTGCATCCTTTCGAACACAAGGCCCGCCGAGAACCAGGCCGGAGCATAAGCGAGCGTTATCAGACCGTTGATGGCAAGCCTGTCCGTATAATACCACGGATATACGCCAAGTACAAGATGCAGCAGGAATCCGCTCGTGTACTCTATGGTCCAAATGAGCAGCAGCCATACCATTCCCCTGACGAACCAGCGCCACCGCGATATCGCATGGTGCATCGGTTCGAGGAAAACAGCGCACCCGTATATGAAGAACATCCAAAGGTTCGAATGGCCGGTTAGTCTAATATCCCCGCTGATGAGCGAACCGATGCCGGTCCATATTATCTCTATCCCCCAGCCTGCTATCCCGTATAATATGAATCTTTTAAACATGTCAGTATTTTTTCTTCCTCTGCTCCAATTTTTTTCCTTAACAATTCGAATGTATTTTGAGCAGATTTGATGAATTTAACAATGGTAATATTTATACTAATTACCATGCCGTCGGAAACATGCAAGCCACATTCTCCGGGCTAAGGCAGGCGGTCCGCCGGAACAAAAAGTCCTGTTTCCAACTAAATCTTTAATAAAAATGTAACAATATATTGGTTAAAATATGTTATTATAATTTGAATACCTATTATTAGTACGTCGTATACGGAGGGAATGGATGAAACCCCTTGGAAAAATATCAGTGCCAACAGTGATCCCCTCAAGGCTGGAAAGGCTTGCCGAGATTTCGTATAACCTTTGGTGGACCTGGAATTGCGATGCTGCCGGAATGTTCAGAATGATCGATCCCGAGTTCTGGGAAAAAACCGGCAGGAATCCGGTAGCCCTGATGAGGAAGGTTGGAAACAAAAAGCTCGCCCGGCTGCTGGATGACCAGGAATTTATAGATAGATACGATTCGATCGTACTGAAATTCGATTCATATATAAACAGCAACGATACCTGGTTTAGTAGAAAATACCCCGGTTTTAAAAACCATAGCATAGCATATTTTTCAGCAGAATACGGACTCAGCGAAACACTCCCCATCTATTCCGGCGGACTCGGAGTGCTTTCCGGAGACCACTGCAAATCGGCAAGCGATCTCGGGATACCTTTTACAGCGATCGGCCTGTTTTACAGGCAGGGCTATTTCAATCAGACAATAAGCAGCGAAGGGGTCCAGGAAACCTCTTACAGTACGCTCGACATAGAAGGGCTTCCCATACGCAAGGTCTATGACAAAAACGGCAAACCTCTAACGATAGGTGTGGATATGCCGGGAAGGACCGTTTATGCAGCTGTCTGGAAGGTCAAGGCAGGAAGGGTCGACCTTTACCTGCTGGATACAGACGTGGCGTTAAATTCGGAGCAGGATCGTCTGATAACAGCCAGACTGTATGGCGGCAGCGGAGATACAAGAATACAGCAGGAAATCCTACTTGGCATCGGAGGTATAAGGGTATTGAAGGCTATGGGCATAAATCCCTCAGCCTTTCATATGAACGAAGGTCACTCGGCTTTTCTCGGTTTTGAACTTATCAGGGAAAAAATGCAGGGCTGCAATATATGTTTCAGAGAGGCGCTTGAGCTCGTTTCCTCCTCTTCGGTATTTACAATACACACTCCCGTGCCGGCGGGCATAGACGTTTTCAGCCACGGTTCGATCGACTTTTATTTTTCCGCATTCAGAGAAAGCCTCGGTATCAGCCGTGAGGAATTTCTGTCGCTCGGGAAAGACCCAGGTAATCCCGAGGGCTTCAATATGGCATCACTCGCAATGACTATCGCTTCCGGCAGGAACGGTGTCAGCAAACTCCACGGTTCCGTGACGCGTAACATGTTCAGCCGTTTGTGGCCGGACATTCCGGAAAATGAGATTCCTATCACTCATGTTACTAATGGGATACATACATTGTCGTGGCTTTCCGACACATACAAACAGCTATTCGACGGGTATCTTCAGAATGGATGGGAGAACACGATCTGGGAACCGGAAATATGGAATGACGTCTCAAATATACCGGACGAAGAACTTTGGGCTGCACATATGAAGCTCAAGGAAAGTATGACGAGCTATGTGAACAGCCGTATCCATACAGGCTATAATGCAGGCGGCAGCCTGAAGCCCTGCCGGATGCTCGATCCGTCTGCGCTTACCATAGGGTTCTCGCGGCGCTTTGCCACCTACAAGCGCGCAGCGCTCATTTTCAGGGACATAAACCGCATCGGAAGGATACTGAACATGCCCGATATGCCGGTGCAGATAGTATTCGCGGGAAAGGCCCACCCGGACGACAGGCCGGCCCAGGACGTCATCAGGCATATAAACGATATATCGGAGCAGGAGGGTTTCGAGGGAAAGGTCGTGCTGCTCGAGAATTACAATATCGCTCTTGCCCGCCGTCTCGTTCAAAGCGTGGACGTATGGCTCAACAACCCGAGGATGCCGATGGAAGCCAGCGGTACGAGCGGACAGAAAGCAGGGCTGAACGGAGTGCTGAACCTGAGTGTACTCGACGGCTGGTGGAGGGAAGGCTATAACGGTTCAAACGGCTGGGCCATAGGTACCGAGGAAATCTACAATAATGAATTCTGTCAGGACAACGCCGATAGCGAATCACTCTACGAATTGCTGGAAAACAGCCTGATACCGTTGTATTACGACAGGAACGAAAAAGGCGTTCCGACAGGCTGGGTAAAAATGATGAAGGAATCCGTAAGATCTCTTGCAGCTCAATACAGTACCCACAGAATGGTACAGGAATATACCGACAGACTGTACATCCCCGCCATAGACCGGACCATAAACAGGCTTACAGCACCGGACGGCAGCTGTATTCCTACCGGAGAGCTCACACGCTGGAAGGAAAAAGTGCAGGGATGCTGGTCCGGCGTTTCGGTTTCGAAGGGCTGCGCTGCGGAAATCCAGGTTTCCGAAGACGGCGAGAAGATAACCCTGGAGGTAACAGTCGGTCTTGACGGGCTTAAGCCCGAAGATGTAAGCACAGAGATATATTACGGCCCTCTGGACGCCTCCGGCAACATATATGACGGCAAAAGTTCCGTTATGCAGGCTGTTGAAGAAGCCCCGGGAGAATACAGGTACAGAGGCGATTTGTACCTCACGGGCGGCGATGAATACGGTTATCATTTCCGTATAGTGCCGTACCATCCGCTGCTAAAAGACAAATTCGAGCTCAGGCTCGTTAAATGGGCGGAAGCGTAACTGCCTCCACCCCTGTTATTGGAGGATCTTATGCCAAGGAGAATACTTCTCATAGCATTTGCCATCATAACGATACTGGTATTATGTGATACCGGAAGCTTTGCTGTAACCTCACAGGCTATAAACGCCTCTGCTGCAGGCAATAAAGTCGCGCCCGAAATAAGCGCTCCATCAGCGATACTGGTCGAGGCTGAAACGGGCCAGGTGCTTTACAGCAAAAATGCCGGTGAAAAACTCCATATATCATCCGCCTGCAAGCTTATGACAGCGCTTGTCGCTATTGAGAATTCCGACTTGAACACCAATGCCACGGTAAGCGCCGAAGCCGCCGGAATGGAAGGTTCGGCTCTCAATCTCGAGGTCGGCTCGAAATATATGATGAACGATCTGCTGTATGCAATAATGCTTTCGTCCGCAAACGACGCCGCCATAGTTATTGCCGAGAATGTTTCGTCCGGAAGTATCGTTAAATTCGTGAATAAAATGAATGAGACCGCGCTGAAGCTCAACATGAGCAATACTCATTTCACCAATCCTACCGGCTTGATGGACGATTACCAGTATACCACAGCGCAGGATATATCATCACTGATCCGTTATGCAACAAAGAATATAACCTTCAACAGGATGTTTACCACAAAGGCAAGGCCATGGTACAACCCCGGGGAAGAAGCGAATATCCTTACAAGTTCAAACAAGCTGTTCTGGGGCTACGATGGCATCGAAGGCGGTAAGACGGGATATAACAATAAAAAACAGCAGACCCTTATCTGTACGGCGGCGCGCACCGACTTGAATCTCATATGCATCGTATTGGACGCACCTGAGGATAAGCTCTACTCGGACGCCAAAGCTCTTTTGGATTACGGGTTCAATAACTTCTGGAAAAGCACTCTTGTTACCAAGGGTGAGGTCCTTAAAACCGCTATGCTTGACGGCAACGAAATAAACCTCGTCAGCCAGAGCGATATAAAATACGTACACCCGGTCGGAGAAGACTATATAAAGGAATTTGCAGCTACCGCCGACCTGAAGCCTCCTCTCAAAAAATCAATACCTGCCGGTTCCGCCAGATACGTTCTTGAGGACGGTACCGAGATAAGCGTTGGGCTTTATCCCGCAAGCGAGATCGTGCCTCCCGATGATCTTAAGACTAAGATAAACAAGGTGATACAGGATAATAAGGATATTTTCTTCATTGTACTGATACTGGTACTCATAGAAGTCGTACTTGTCCTGTTCAACATAGGAAGACTTGCCGTCAGACTGGTCTCCTGGCTTATAAAACTTATCAGGCAGAGGAGCAGGCGAAGCACGTGAAACAAAATCCAAAAGTAATCGGAAATGAGTCGGGGAACGATTCTCGAACCGCTCCCCGACTCATTCGCCTTTTTATGGATTCCAAACGGCATAAAGCCCTGTTTGCCTTACGTGTCAGTTCGTCAGGAACTCGATGAGATCATCCTCTTTGGCATTGAGGTATTTTCCCCTTTTAGCCTGACGCCCTTTCTCGTTCTCCACATATCTGGAAAGCACGCTGCCAAGGTTCAGAACATCCGACATCTCAAAATAACCCGTCTTTTTATAAATGTATTTTACGGCGCGTATAGCGCCCATAGCAAAAGCTTTTCTCGAGAAGGACTGGTGAGAGATCTCGATCATATCCTCCTCCCCGGCGATCACTACTTCGTGCCTGCCTACGATACCGCCCGCACGGACGGCGTTTATAGGCACTGTTCTGACAGGAGGCTCCTCCGTCCCCTCTTCATTTTGAGCCGAGGACACGAGCGCCTTTTCGATTTCCCCGGCAATCTTCAGCGCCGTACCCGACGGTATATCCTTCTTTTTATTGTGATGGGCCTCGTTTATCTGGAAATCGTACGTATTGAGTATGCTCGAGGCTATACTCGTAAGCAGCATGAGCACGTTGACGCCCAGGGTTATGTTGGGCGCATAGACGATACCGTTGTGATATTTTTTTGTGAGTACAAAAAGTCTTTTTAATGAAAACCTGCTAAAACCGGTCGTAGCTATGACCATATTCACCCTCATCTTAGAAAGGGTGACCGCGTTCCTTACAGTGGCTTCCGGTTTCGAAAAATCCAATGCAATATCTGGCTTGTATCTGAAAATAATTTCTTTAAGCTTATCGGCGCCTGTTATTGTGATCCCTGTGTCATGGCAGCCTGCGACTTCGCCCAGATCTTTGCCCTCCTTCGCGCTGCCGGGCCGGCAGACGGCCGCTACAAGCTTTATATCCTCCTGCGAAAGCAGGACCTTTGCCACTTCGCTCCCGGTTTTACCCAGGCCGATCAGACAGACTCGTATCATGTTCAAACCTCCATTTCCTACAGATTCGGCAAATAAATGACAAACGGCTGCAGAGAATTATCTGCAGCCGTTCAAACCTATGCGGTCGAAAGCATATGATCACCCTCTCCTCCAACGCTTACGAGGTTAGCTGACGGATTCGGATCGGAAAGAGATTGACCCTACCGGTCGAAGTTCGTTCGACCGGATTCACCCCGGAATTTTGGTTCCCCCGCTCTTTTAAGATTAAGCGCTTATAAAACCTTATTAAATTGGAAGTACTGCATACTTATTATATAATATTACCCGGTTATTTTCAATATTACTAATGCCTGCATATCACGTGCATACGGTTCATACGGTTTCATACGGTTCTATCCGCTGCCTGCGGCTTCATACAACAGACGTTTCAGCCTATGACCGGCTTGTTGCAGCAAATCAATACTCGTATACCAGATTGACGTTAGCCGTTATCTCGAGCGAGCCCGACTGTATGGGTGTCGCTGAATTGGCCATGCCTGCCTTCATATCGTAGGAGACATAGTTCATGAGAGGGCTGTACCCGCCGCCTTCATTGACAGATATCGGAGCCTTGAGACTAACGCCGAGCGCACCGGCCATTGTACCGGCCTTTTTCTTTGCCGCCAGTACCGCGTTCTTCAAGGCTTCGTTGTAATAGTCTTCATAATTGCTAAGTCCGAAGCTGATACTGCTGCTCATGTTCACACCGCTTTCAGTGGCGGAATCGATTATATCGCCGGTTTTATCGAGTTTCCTTACCGTCACGTTCACCGAGTTGTTTACAGTATAGCCGACGATGCTGCTGATCCCTCCATCCTTATTGTACTCGTATTTCGGGTATATCGAGTAATTCACAGTCTTGATGTCTTCAGCCTTTATGCCGGCAGCCTTGATAGCCGCAATGACTTTGTCCATCGAAGCGGCGTTTGCCTTTTGCGCTGCTTTCGCATCCTTGTCTTCCGTGATGACCCCGAGATTGATATAAGCTATATCGGGCGATGCATTCACCTTGGCCTGACCTGAAACGGTAAGCGTCTTTCTGTTGTCGGTCGTGTCGGCAGCCTGCGCAGGCGCGCTGAAATAGAGTCCTATCGTCATTACAGCCAGCGCTGAAGCTGCCATTATCATTGCCAAAAATGTCATTTTACCTTTAAAAAATGTACGTTCCATATAAATCCTCCTTTTGAGCAGTTCGTTAATGTGCCGTCAACTGCTTTCAAAAGTTTAGACGCATAAATTGGATAATTGTTCCCGCTTTACCGACCATTTGCCGCAGCGGTCTCCCCAACGGGCTTGTACCTTTCCGTCGGAAAGCAGTTCCACTATCTCGCACATTCCCGCGCAGCCGTTGCATTCCCTGCTTCGCGTGCTGTAGGTCCTTTTTACCGCATCGTAACCCGCAAACCTTGTACTGAAGCCGATGTCCGATAGGGCTGCCTTCCGGGCGATGAGCGCCGCGCCGTAAGCTCCCATTACGCCATAATCGTCGGGGATTATGACCCTGACCCCAAGCGCTCTTTCAAATGCGGCTGTTATTCCCCTGTTTGCGGCTACACCTCCTTGAAAGACCACCGGTTCATGTATATCCTTGCCTTTGCCGAGATTGTTGAGATAATTTCGTACCAGGGCTTCGCAAAGCCCATTGACGATATCCTCCTTACTGTGACCCGACTGCTGCTTGTGTATCATATCGGACTCAGCAAATACCGCGCATCTTCCCGCTATCCTTACAGGGGAAGTTGACTTGAGCGCCAGGTCGCCGAATTTCTCGATCGGCACTCCGAGCCTCGCAGCCTGCCGGTCGAGGAACGAGCCGGTACCCGCGGCGCAGACCGTATTCATTGCAAAATCATATACTATACCGTCTCTTAAAATTATGATTTTCGAATCCTGCCCGCCTATCTCCAGTATTGTCCTGACCCCGGGAACCACTGACTGGGCCGCGATGGCATGTGAAGTAATCTCATTCTTGACTATGTCAGCCCCCGCAATCACGCCAGCCAGTTCGCGGCCGCTTCCGGTAGCGCCGACGCCGGCGATATCCGGATATCCGCGCTCATCCGCCATCTCCGATAGTCCGTCCACAAGAGACTGGATGGGCTGTCCGCTGGTGCGCCTGTACTGGCTGTATATGTTGTGTCCGTCCCGATCGATAAGAACAATATTCGTACTTACCGATCCGACGTCAATTCCAAGATAATGCCCAACCGCCTTCGTATTTTTCACTCTCCCTTCTCTTCTCAAGCATATCGATAAAGGCTTCTACCCTGGTCATGTAGCCTGCCTCCCCTGTCATCTCGTCTATTATCAATGTAAGCACCGGTATCCCGAGATCCCGCTCTATATGCGGCAAAAGGCTTTCTGCGACAATCTCCGGCATGCACGAAAACGGAAATATCTGTATCACACCGTCATAGCCCTTCTGTGAATACAACACGGTATTGCCCACAGTTTCCTGCGCATGTCCTCCGATCATCGTGCCGAGCCAGGGTCTGGCAGCTTCGGCATACCTTAAGTCCCGCGGAAGATGCAGTCCTTTTTTCAGCATGTGTTCGACGATCCAATTGCTCACCGTCACTTGCCTGTCAGCTTCCACACCCATCCTTCCGAGTTTTTCCTGTATTTCGAAACTGGCAAACTGCTCTATCCCTGTGTAAATCTCACCCACCATGCCAACCCTGAGCGGTTTCGCGCCGGGTTTCAGGCCGACGGAATTCAAGCGGGCTTCCGTTTCATCGAGAAGCTTCATTATACCTTTGGTTCCATATGTTTTGAGAGCCTGTTCCTTAAAAGCGCGGTAGATCGAGTCGACTCCGCCGGGCTCGCTCTCTCTGGCACGCAGTCTGAAAGTAAGCATCTCCAGTTCATCGGTGAGTTTAGCCACTTTTACCGCACGCTTTATGACGCCGGGCAATTTCACATATGCTCCATTATCCGGCAGGAGTTTTTTTACCCTGCCCAGAAGGTCTCCGATTCCATAAACCGACTCGAGCGTGATTATTTCCATATCATAGCCCGCATCCCTGAGGATTTCCTGATGAAGCTGCGAATAATAGCCAAACCTGCAGGGACCGCAGCCTCCGGCCATCAGTATCGTATCGGCGCCCATTTCGTATGCCTGGATATAGTTGCCTATGTTTATTTTCAAAGGAAGGCATACCATCTCTGAAACATATCTTGTCCCAAGTTCCAATGCTTTTTTGTTATTGAAAGGCGGTATCACATAATCTATTCCAAGATCGTCAAATATCGATTTAACTGTAATATAGGTATTACCAAGATGCGGAAACGTTATCTTCATTCGTCCTTCTCCATTGCAGCATGTCTACAAACGCCTCAAGCCTCGTGTTGAAGCCTGCTTCGCCCGAATGCTCATCAATTGTCATTATTATTAGCGGTATTTTATATTCCTTCCTGATCCTGCGCTCTATCATATCGTTCACGAAAGAATCGACGCCGCACCCGAAGCTTGTGACGCAGATCATGCCGTCTATCTCACCCGAAGAAGCCAGATGAAGCGCCGCTCCGTAGGCGGTCCTTCCATAATACCAGAACATCGGCTTTTTGAGTTTCGCCGCCTGCTTGTTGGCATAATCCTCTCCTACCATTTCAATAGTTTTAATATCAACGCCATATTTCTTCAGCTTACCAAGAATATCCATACTTATGAACCTGTCATAAATGTTATAAGGATGGCCTATCACAGCAACCCTGAGCTTCCCGACGAAACGCAGGGACGGTTCTTTTGTTCCATCGAAACGCAGGGACGGTTCTTTTGTTCCGTTTGACCGGCTGTATAAAGGGTCTGAATTTATCGGTAAATTACCCGGCAAATGGGACAAGGTCCCTGTCCCTGTGTCCCGTTTCGGTGCGTCCCCGAAATACTGGTCCATTGCAAAGGCGCCGCCTTTTTGCTTCTGGACTTCCAGTGCCTGCTTATAAGCTGCGGTAGCCTTCTTCCTGTCGACCCCGATTTCAGCAGCCATCTCTATCGCGGCTTCGATACCGCCCTTTCCTGTTCTCCTGAGATTGATCTCGGTAGTTATCAAGGGAGGAAGGTCTTTCAGAGAATGGCGTATCACATCCGGCAGCCCCCCGAACTCAGGACATACGTATTCTTTCTTCGAAATGCTGGTGAACCTCGGCACGAGGATATAATCCGCTTTATCCTTAAGCTCGAGCACATGCCCGAAAAATAGCTTGATTGGCAGGCAGGCTTCGTCTACGCAGTTTTTTACCCCATTATCGAGTATTATTTTATTCGTAGGTCCGGACACGACGACTTCAGCCCCCAGCCCGGCAAAGAAGCTATCCCAGAACGGTATGAACTTGTAATAGAACAAGCTTCTAGGGATACCTATTTTTGTGCGCAAATAACAACACCCCCAACCTAGTATTAACGGTTCGGGGCGTATTATTCAGATGAAAAGGCCGCGCTTCATACAAAGTGCGGTCTTTAGGGCGATTATAAATTTTTATGCTTTATCAGATCAGGCTTTGCCGTCGCAGCCGAGAACGTTGATGAGCTTGTTCTTTACGAGTTCCTTGATGGCAAGTCTAGCCGGTCCGAGATACTGCCTGGGATCGAAGTGATCGGGATGCTGTGCGAAGTATTCCCTGACCGTACCTGTCATGGCAAGCCTCAAGTCGGAATCTATGTTGATCTTGCAGACTGCGGACCTTGCGGCCTGTCTGAGCATATCCTCCGGCACGCCCTTTGCGCCCGGCATGTTTCCGCCGTACTTGTTGATCTTTTCAACGAATTCGGGGATAACAGAGGAAGCGCCGTGGAGTACTATCGGGAAGCCCGGGAGCCTTTTTGAAACTTCATCGAGTATGTCGAATCTGAGCTTGGGTTCGCCTTTGAACTTGAATGCGCCGTGGCTTGTTCCGATAGCGATAGCCAGTGAATCGACGCCCGTCTTGGTAACGAACTCTTCCACTTCTTCAGGCCTTGTATAGGAAGAATCTTCCGCGGAAACCTTTACGTCGTCTTCCACTCCTGCAAGCCTGCCAAGTTCGCCTTCAACCACTACGCCGTGAGCGTGTGCGTATTCGACGACCTGCTTGGTCAATTTTATGTTGTCTTCAAACGAATGATGCGAACCGTCGATCATAACAGAAGTAAAACCGCCGTCGACACAGGATTTGCAGAGTTCGAACGTATCACCGTGATCGAGGTGCAGGCAGATCGGCAGACCTGTTTCAATAATTGCAGCTTCTACGAGCTTCATCAGGTATGTATGGTTCGCATATTTCCTGGCGCCCGAGGATACCTGCAGGATCAGCGGAGCGTTGACTTCCTTGGCGGCTTCGGTAATACCCTGAACGATTTCCATGTTGTTTACGTTGAAAGCGCCTATAGCATACCCGCCTGCATATGCTTTTTTGAACATTTCGGTAGATGTAACCAGTGGCATAAGAACAACTCCTTCATTTTATATTATTTAATATTGCTAAACTTTGATAGATTATGTATTGTTACAAATTTATCATATTAATTTTACCAGATTCCTTTTTAAAATCAAGTTTTTAATTATTAACCTTAATTTACGAATAAAAGATTGGACATAGTCAGAGAAGCAGTCACTCATCTGCAAAGCGGTATCCAACGCCTACTTCGGTCAAAATATAACGAGGTTTCGCAGGATTCTTTTCAAGTTTCCTCCGGATATTAGCCATAAACACTCTCAATGACTGAATATCGTTCTCAAGACTGTAACCCCATACTTGCTTAAGGATATAATTATAGGTCAGCACCTTACCTGCATTCATGGCTAAAAGAGTAAGAACGTTATATTCCGTTGCCGTAAAATGAATATCCATACCTTCGAGTGTTACCCTGTGCTTTTCCATATCTATTTCAAGATCTGCAACCTTATATATATTTACGGTATCATCCCTTTTAACCCCGCTATGCCGGAATACGACGCGTATGCGCGCAAGCAGTTCATTGATGCTGAAAGGCTTCGTCAGATAATCATCCGCTCCCGCATCCAGCGCTTCAACCTTCTCCTTGTCTTGATCGCGGGCTGAAACAACTACGATCGGAATCTCAGAAAACTCGCGCACCTGCCTTATTATATCGATCCCGTCCATATCCGGCAGACCCAGATCCAGAATAATGGCTGTCGGATTCTGGGTCGCAATCATACTCATTGCCGTTTTCCCAGTCGATGCTTCAATACATTCATATCCCTGTGACCTAAGTGAGAAATCAATGAATTTGCGAATTTGTTTATCATCCTCGACAATCAGCAACAATCCCATAAAAATCCCTCCTAAGTGTTCAGGTAAAACCTGAATGCAGAGCCGCCCGAATTATTGTTTTCCGCATAAATCTCACCGCCGTGGTAATTCACAATAGACCTGCATATGGCAAGACCAAGGCCGATTCCTCTTCTTGCATCGGTATGGGACTTATCGGAAACATAAAACATGTCGAATATCCTGGGCAGATCCTCCGGATCGATCCCCGATCCGTTATCGGATACTTCAAACCAGGCTTTTTCCTTATCCAGCCATACTGAGACAACTATTTCGTTTGTCGGCGCCGTATGCTTGATAGCATTGTCGACCAGATTGATAATTACCTGCTCGATAAGCTTCCCATCCATCGGAATGAATAATACTTTATCCGGGACAGAAATCAAGATCCTGTGGTCGGGAGCATATTTCGAAGCGCGGTTAATAGCCTCCGCAACTATTTCTTCAACCACCTCCGGCCTGATATTGAGCGAAAGCCGTCCCTCCTGTATCCTGGTCAGGCTCAGTACATTCTCAACCAGGCGGGTGAGCCAGCCCGAGTCTTCGTATATTCCCTGGACGAGCTTTATATTGTCATCTTCCTTCAAATTGTGGAGAAGCATTTCCGCTGCGCCTGTGATCCCGGCAAGAGGTGTTCTCAGATCGTGTGAGATAGCCCTGAGAAGATTGCTCTTCAGCCTTTCGTGTTCGGTTTCAGCCTTCGCCGTTTCCTTTTCACCTGTTAGCAGCTCACGCTCCATGGATATTGCGATTTGCATGACCACCGAATCCAAAAGAAACTGCTTTGCATCATTCATGACGTCAAGCGTCTTGGGCAGGCAAATCAGGCAGATGACTCTGCCTCGCACCTTTATAGGCAATATATTAAAATTATCTTTTATTTTTTCGATTTCAATAATTGTAATGTTGTCGGATATGATTTTCCGGCTAGCCTTTTCGGCTTTCAATTTATGCGCCTGATTTTCATTAGACTGCATCACTATACAGGTAACATCGCAATCAAGCAGATTTGACAGGCACTGTGCCGAAACTGCTGCAACATCGGATACGCCTCCCGTTTTTGCCAGAGAACTTATTATATTATAAAGTATCTGCGCCTGATTCTCGCGTTCATTGGCAAGCTCCCTGAGACTTACCAGCTTACTTGTCAGCGTGCAGGTGAAAATTGCTGCAAAAAGCATTACAATAAAAGTAAAAATGTAGCTGCTGTTATAGACGCTAAGAGTGTACAAAGGCTCGGTGAAAAAGAAATTAAAGGATAACATCGAAATAAAGGAAGCCGCTATTCCGTAAGCATATCCTCTGGTGTAACGGGAGGTTATCAATACGGATAAAAGGTATATTACAACAACATTTACCTCCGATAGACCCATATACCTGCTCAGTAAAGATAAAGCCGTAGCCGCGATGTTAAGGGAAAAAGTGATTGCCGCGTCTTTCATACCTATTCTGAAATTGAATTCAGCCGCAACAGACTTACTCAATTTGACCCCTCCTATTGCTTGCCATCCTTTATTCTTGACCTCACAAAAAAGTATATCAGAAAAAATAAGGAAACAGGAAGCAATGTAACCGCAGATATTATTTTTGATAGCGGTATCTGCTCCTTTAAGCGGTAGCCTTTTTCCGATATTTCAACAGGAGCGCCTGCGTGCAGATCTGCTTCACCGCCGTGCTCGCTGCAGGCTCTGTTGAATATGCCGGTTATTATCAACTTATCACCCTTATATTTATAGTTACCATATTTTGAAATCCTTAAAGCATCATTTTTGTCCAGCCATACTCCGATGGCATTGGTACCGTCATTGACGTTGATCCATGAGTGGGTTCCCCTATCCATGCGTTCTCCTATAACCTCGCCCTGAATTATGACCTCCCATCCGTCCAACTCCTTCGCATTTTCGATCAGATCATTTATAACGGTTACCGCGTCCGCCTTTACATTTACCGGAAGAATAAATACGGCTAATAAAATAATTATTAGTGCTTTATATATTTTAGGCATGATTTTTTAATACCTCCGCCTATATAACCAATCAGGGCAAATACGGAAAGGAATTCAAGCCGTCCAAGATACATTGCGATGATATAATAAACCTTCATGACCGCAGGCATGGAGGGTACTGTAATACCTATGGACAGACCGACGTTACCGGTTATGGAAGCAGCTTCGAAAGCTGAATCTGAAAGTGGATATCCATAATATGTTCCCAGCAGTGTTCCGGCAGAAAACACCGCGATATAGCAGACAATGATGATCGCGGACGATTTGATCAAGCCGTCTTCCAGAACATGATCCTTTATGTGATGAAATTTGTACACCTTCAGGCTCGTTTCAGAAGAAATCAGCTTCCTGATATCCGCGATCAGGCCTTTAAACAGAACTCCCACCCTCAAGCCTTTAAAGCCTCCGGCAGTCGAACAGGCGGAACCCCCAATCAGCATGGCCAGGATCATTATAAGTATCCCGAAATCGCCCCATTCCAGAGCGAACTGCCTGGCATAAATAGAACCGAGTCCCGTCGTCGTATGCGCCGAAAGTACGTTAAATACAATCCTCCTGAAGCCTGCGACGGCGTCAGGATATATTTTCAGTCCGGCTAGCCCTGTAAGAGCCAGCAAGCATGCTCCGAGAGAGGTGATAAAGAAACTTCTCGTTTCAATATTTTTGAAGATTTCTTTCCGTTTACCCTGCCATACCGCGTAATGCAGGCCGAAGTTGAACGAACCAAGGATAAATATAATAACGGCAGCCGATTCATATATTGCACTGTGGTAATACATGATGTTCTGGGAGTACGGCGCAAACCCGCCCGTACTCCATGAAGATTCAAACATATAAAGCGCGTTGAAAAATGCGGATACGGGCTGCAGACCGATCATAAGCCCAATTGTCCATAATAAGGCCGTTCCGATTACCATATACACGAAACTAATTTTCCATATTTGCTTCGCGGTGCCTTTGACATTCGGGACAAGCTCTATGTCTTTTGCTTCCCCGACATACATTTTATAGGCTCCGCCCATTCCCTTTCCCAGGAATGTCAGCGCGAGGACTATCATACCCTGACCACCGATAAATGTCAGCATGTGCCTCCACATATTCAGTCCGGAGGATATATGGTCCAGATCCTGCGTGAGAACCATGCCCGTTGTCGTAAAGCCGCTCATTACATCAAAGCAGGCATCCAGGAAGGAGGCGGTGTGGCCGCTCAACCGGTATGGAATCGCGCATAAAATCGTCAATATGATCCATGAGAGAGCAGCAACGGCAAAACCGTGCCTCCACTGCATGTTCGCTTTACTTTCTTTTGCCCGTAAGCCGATCACCATCAGAATCAATCCGGCAATCGCAGAAATTGCAATACTTATGGAAAAATCCAACAACGCGGCAATCTCTCCGAAAGCAAGTGAAGTGACAATCGGGATTACCATCAAGGAAGTAATGCACAACACAATAAAACCCGTATAATAACTGATGATCTCGACACTGTTTGTTCTGCTTCCGGCCATTTCCAGTATTTCACCTCACGATGACGAACGCGGCGGCAAATACCAGTGAGATGTATGCTGCGACTGCAGCCAGTTCGGTA
>JAEXNT010000035.1 GCA_023439545.1 Bacillota bacterium | reverse complement strand
CCATAAGGGCGCTAAACAACCTCCTTGAATGTTTTAAAGGAAATCCGCGCCATAAGGGCGCTAAACATCCTCCTTGAATGTTTTAAAGGAAATCCGCGCCATAAGGGCGCTAAACATCCTCCTTGATTTGCTGAATCATAACTATAGATTATTCTAGCCTAATCAGACGGAACTTTCCCATCACATTTTGCTTTTATTTTTACATTTATTGCAGTATCGTATTATTAGGAAAACATGAATAAATTTGCAGGGGTCCGCTACAAAATGTTTTAATAATAGGAGAAAAGGCATGAAAAATTCAGGAGTTGAAAACAGGGCTGCAGACAAAGCCGGGAGCCCGAAGCTCAGCTATGTCGGTATCACCGACGGATTCTGGAAGAAATACACCGATCTGGTCCTGGATACTGTGATACCGAACCAGTGGGAAGCGCTGAACGATAGGGTCCCCGATGCGGAGCCAAGCTACGCTGTCAGGAATTTCAGGATTGCAGCCGGTGAAGCGGAAGGAAGCTTCGGAGGCCTTGTATTCCAGGACAGCGATGTTGCCAAATGGTTGGAAGCCGTGGGTTACAGCCTCGCAGTGCGGCCCGATCCCGAGCTCGAAAAGGCAGCCGACGGGATGATAGATATAATAGGCAGGGCTCAGCAGCCGGATGGCTATTTGAATACATATTTTACGGTAAAGGAGCCGGGAAAGCGCTGGACGAACCTGCTGGAATGCCATGAGCTGTACTGCGCCGGGCACATGATGGAGGCGGCCGTCGCTTACTATGAGGGAACGGGGAAAAGGAAGCTGCTCGATATAATGTGCCGTTATGCGGACCATATAGATTCTGTATTCGGTTCGGAGCCGGGCAAGCTCAGGGGGTACGACGGTCATGAGGAGGTTGAGCTGGCGCTGTACAAGCTATATAAGACTACAGGGAATGAAAAGTATCTAAAGCTGGCTTGCTATTTCATAAATGAGCGCGGTCAGAAGCCGAGCTTCTTCATCCGGGAGTGGGAAAAGCGGGGAGGAATATCGCACTGGCAGAAATGCATAACGCCCGAGCCTGATCTTTCCTACAACCAGGCGCATGAACCGGTGCGCAGCCAGAAGGACGCCGTCGGCCATGCCGTGAGAGCGGTCTACCTGTACTCGGCGATGGCGGATATTGCCGCCGAGACAGGGGACGATGGCCTGAAAAGGGCCTGCCGGACATTGTGGGAAAGTATCGCAACAAAGCGGATGTATATAACGGGAGGCATAGGCTCGACTCATCATGGCGAGGCTTTCAGTTTCGACTATGACCTTCCCAATGATACCGCATATCAGGAAACCTGCGCTTCGATCGGCCTCGTATTTTTTGCGCAGAGGATGCTGAAGATAACGCCTCTGGGCGAGTATGCGGATGTTATGGAGCGCGCGCTCTACAACTCGGTATTGAGCGGTATGGGTCGGGAAGGCAGGAGCTTTTTCTATGTGAACCCGCTGGAGGTGCTGCCCGAAGCATGCTGCAAGGATCCGGGAAAGCGGCATGTAAAGCCTGTCAGGCAGAAGTGGTACGGCTGCGCCTGCTGCCCGCCGAATCTGTCGAGACTTTTGGCGTCGCTGGGAAGCTATATTTATACTAGCAGCGGTGAAACGGTCTATGTCAACCTGTTCATCGGCAGTAAAGCGAAGATCGCCATATGCGGCGGGGAGGCGGAAATAGTACAGGAGACCTCCTACCCATGGGAAGGGAAAATAACGATTACGCTCGAAAAGGCGCCGGACAGTGAATTCACGCTGGCCCTGCGCATACCGGGCTGGTGCTCCGGCGCCTCTTTGCAGGTGAACGGCGGACGGACTGCGATCGATACCGCCGCAGGAAACGGATACGCCTCTGTAAAAAGATACTGGAAAGCGGGAGACAAGGTGGTTTTGGATCTGCCCATGGAACCTGTTCTTATCCAGTCCAACCCGAATGTGCGCGAAAACGCGGGCAGGGTTGCCATACAGCGGGGTCCTCTCGTTTACTGCCTCGAGGAGGCTGACAATGGCAAGGAGCTGTCCGGTATTGAGATAAATCCGGATGAAAAGCTGATGTACTGTTTCGATCCCGATTTTCTCAATGGGGCCGTAGTAGTTTCCGGGTCCGCCTTCCGCACGGCGCGCAGCGGATGGGATAACACGCTGTACCGACCTCTGGCCAGGGAACAGGAACAGGAATTCCTGTTCAGGGCAATACCGTATCATCTGTGGGCAAACCGGGGGCCTGGAGAGATGCAGGTTTGGTGCAGGCTCAAAAAATAAAGCTGATAGCGTCCCCGTATAAGATGTAGTATAATCAGCATGGCGGTAACCAATCGTTGCCGATATATCTATTGGAGGTCTGACAAATGCAGAGTATTCAGAATGTGAGCACTCTTTCCATCATATGCATGTCCGTTGCGGCACTATTATCTGTTTTTGTTCCGATCGGACTGATCATCTTCATGGGTGTAAAGAAGAGAATGAACTGGAAGGCCATGCTCTCCGGTGCTGTTCTATTCATTATTTTCGTAATGATACTGGAAAGAATAATGCACTCGTTCGTGCTTGGGGCTGATCCGACAAAAGCGGCAATTTACCGGAATCCTCTGGTATATGCGCTCTATGGAGCGTTTGCTGCGGGCATTTTTGAGGAAACGGCAAGATTACTTGGATTTAAATTCATTATCCGCACCGGTGAAAATGAAAGCCGTGATACGGGCATATCGTATGGACTTGGCCATGGCGGAGTCGAAGCTCTTTTGATCAGCGGGCTTTCTGCAATCAGCAGTATAGTAGTTGCGATCATGATAAATACGGGAGCGCTCAACGGGTATACCGCGGCAATGAACAGCCAGCAGCTCGAGTCGTTCAACACAATCATGGCGGCCCTGACCCAGACACAACCCTACGTATTCCTTCTGTCCGGCATAGAACGCGTTGTAGCGCTGGTTCTGCAGGTATCGCTCTCTCTGTTCGTATTAAAGGCCGTTACGGAAAGAAAATGGCTTTACTACCTGCTCGCCATTATGCTGCATGCCGGCGTCGACTTTGTGGCGGTCATGTTCCAGCGGAGCTATATACAGAGCATGCTGCTGCTCGAAGGCATAGTGCTTGTCATGACAGTAATAATTGCCGTCGCAGCTTTCAAAACATACAAAAAGCCCGATCTGGTTACACCTTTAGCTCCAAGAGTGAAATAACCTGCTAGCCCGGTTTGGTTGCGAATTTGCATACCGGGTCGCACCTGCCTATCGACTGCAGCAATTCAACTTCGACAGGCCTGTCGAGTATGCCTTCTGCGGGAACAAAGGCTGTATATTGTACAGCGTTTCATCATTATGGTATAATACAAAAATCAAATAAATGCGGTCTTAAGTCCCTTGAAAGGTGTGAAAATATGCCGATAAAAATTCCTGACAGCTTGCCGGCAGCAGAGGTGCTGTCCGGAGAAAATATATTCGTAATGTCCGAGGCAAGGGCTGAAAGACAGGATATCAGGCCCCTTAGCATCGCTCTGCTGAACCTGATGCCTACCAAGATAGAAACCGAGACGCAGCTGCTCAGGATGATCGGTAATACGCCGATTCAGGTGGATGTGACCTTCCTGCACCCTGAAACCCATATATCGAAAAATACACCCGAAGAGCACCTGCTCAAATTTTACAATACCTTCAGCGAGGTCAGGGATAGAAAATTCGACGGCCTTATAATTACAGGGGCGCCGGTTGAACAGATGCCGTTCGAGGAAGTTAACTACTGGGACGAGCTCAAGGAAATAATGGACTGGAGCCTGCATCACGTGTATTCGACGTTCCACATCTGCTGGGGAGCGCAGGCGGGTTTGTACCATCACTACGGCATCCCCAAATATCCCATCCCGGAAAAGATGTCCGGCGTGTTCGAACACAGGGTGATAAAACAGAACGTAATGCTGATGAGGGGCTTCGACGAAAGGTTCTACGCCCCGCATTCGAGGCACACCGAGGTGCGCCGCGAGGATATCGAAAAGGCGCCTGAGCTCAATATCCTGGCCGAATCGGATGAGGCCGGAGTATACATCGTTTCAGCACTGAAGGGCAGACAGATATTCGTTACAGGACATTCGGAATATGATCCGCTGTCGCTTAAATCGGAATATGACAGGGATCTGGGTAAAGGCCTCGGGCCGAAGATACCGAGAAACTATTTCCCGGACGACGACCCTTCAAAGCCGCCGATGGTAAACTGGCGCGCCCACGGCAACCTGCTTTACGCAAATTGGCTCAATTATTACGTTTACCAGGAGACCCCGTTCAATCTGGAAGAGATCGATTGATTACAAACCGATACGTAAAAGGAGGAAGTCACAGATTGCGGCTTCCTTTCTTTATAATGTAAAACAGGCTGTGAGATTGATTAAATCTCACAGCCTGCTTACAGTTAAGAATTTTTATTTCTTCAGAAGATTATATAACACCTGCGCAATTTCACCTCTTGTTGTCGTGCTCATCGGATTGAGCTTTCCGGCATTTCCTCCGATTGTTCCGGTTTCGACCAGCAGCATTGTGGCGTTCTGTGCCCATGAAGCGATCTGTCCGGCGTCGCTGAAATCAGATAACGATTTGCTAGAATTGCCCCGCGGCAGTTTGCCAATGACCTTCAGTGCATTGTACAGCAGAGTGAACATTTCCTGTCGGGTAATTTCCTTGTCCGGTGCGAACAGGTTATTACCCATGCCTTCAGATATGCCGAGTCTCTTTGCCGCCGCCAGATAACCCGTGTAATAGCTGCTCCCGGCATCCGCAAAGTTATTTTTCGGGTTTGCATCCGGGGCTATGCTATACGCCTTCATCAGCATAACAATAAATTGACCTCGGGTCAGCTTTGCCTCCGGGTTGAATTTACTCTTATCCGTAACGGCCGTGATGCCTCTTGCCGCAATAAAGCTTACCGGCTTGTAATACCATGCACTTGTTGCCACATCATTGAAGCTTACATTGTTGTAAATCACCGCGTAATTGCTGAAATGGGTGGTCGCAAAAGTCACGGCGCCAGTAGCAGGGTCATAATTTCCATTTGGTACTGAAACAGCATTTCCGCTGCCGTCGATGTACCATATGATGATGCTTTCAGGATTGGCAAGTTCTGTCGCTGTCGGTTTATATGGTATGGATATTGTGACGGGCGCATCGGGATTGTTCCAGTCCAGCTGTTTACCGTCAATGGACAAGGCGAGCTGCACCAGAGGTCTGTCGCCGATGGCAGCCTTGATATCTCCAGGCAAGCCGGTCTTGTCGCCCTGGCCTATGGAGATTTCAGCCTTGCCTCCGGTGATTCCCGCTAAGCCTGTCAGCATATTCGAGGGAACAGTTACGCTTCCTTTATCGGTCTTAAAGGTCAGGGCGCCCTGCCTGTCAGACGTTGATAGACTTGAGACGGGCATGCCCAGAGTATAGGTATCGACGCCGGGAATGGGCGGTACTGAAATAACTGTTGTTTTTCCATCAGACATAAGACTGTTTTCTGAGCCGATATCCACATTCGCATTGCCGCTATTTTTATCAACAGTGACCGGTAAAGTGGAATCCGGACCGCTGCCTGTGTTAATATCCGCGTCATAGACCGGCGCGGGAGGCGTAGTGCTTCCGCCGCCCGAGGAAGAGTCGCTCCCTCCGTTGTACGTCCATTTTGCGTAGACGGTCGCTGAGGCATTTACAGGCGTCGCAGAGGTAAACCTGGCGCCTGCGCCGTTTTGACCGGTAAACCAGCCCCCGAAGGTATAGCTGGCTCTCACAGGATCCGCCGGCCATTTGGAGCTTCCGATACTATCGCCTGCTTTAACGGTTTTGGTGGCATATACCGCGCCGTTATTATTGAACGTAATAGTATAAGTGGTGATCGGCGCCGTACTCACAGTTATCGTAAAGTCCTGCTTATAATCCAGGCTTTTAGAAAAACCGTTTGATATTTTAGCCGTTACTATTACTGCGCCTGACGCCTTGGTGGAAAGTATATTTCCGGTAATTGCCGCACCTGTGTTTCCGGCGGTTTTCACGCTCCATATTATGGCCTTGTTCGTTGCGTTGCTGGGAACGACTGTGCCGGAGAGCGTAAGTGGTGTTCCCGCCGTTGCTATTGTCGGTACGCCGGTAATTCCTGTTACCGGCACAAAGGAGGGAGGCTCTGTGGTTACTGTAATGGTTGCCTCGCCGAATACACCGGAGCCATCCAGCGCGGTTGCGCGAACGGTGACCAAACCCGCCGCTGTTGCGGTCAGCAGACCGCTTGCGCTGATTGATGCGCCGCCTCCGCTTACGATACTCCAGGTAACGTCCTTATTTGTGGCGTTCGCGGGTAATACGCCGGCCAGCATTTGCAGAGTGCTTCCAGTTCGCATGCCGGCCGCTCCGTTCATACCTGTTACAGTAATACTTGTCACAAACACGGTAGGAGGTGCTCCTATAGTGAAATCGATCGTATATGTTTTAGTTGTTGTTCCATTCTCGGCAGTAACTGTCACTGTGGCGCTGCCTGGCAGGGACGGAGCCTGCGTAACAATATATCCTGCATTTGGGTCGGCCGTTGTGGCTGTGACGGTAGCAACCGAAGTGCCAGGCGGGAGCTCAATGTTATATGTTGTGACGTCCGGGTCGAAACCGCTCACAGGCGTGCCGTTTACCGAAAGACTGCTCAAATCGGCATTGTTGCCCGGAACATAGCCGTTCACGACATTCACCGTCAGGGTGGCGGTGGATACTGTGTCGAAGGTTATTACAAAATCAATTGTATCCCCTGCTTTGAGTGTAAGCCCTGACAGGTAACTTTCCAGTATAGTCAGGGTATCGCCCGTGACAGTATAATCCGTATTGTACGTCAGCGGCGCTGAACAAAAAACCACACCCGCTACCGTGGTTGCGCTGTTCCATGAAATTACAGTGGTCACATCAGCGGGAGCATTCAAGTCGTAATTGCGGAACTCCGGGCTGATGGCGGGCGGCGTGGTGTCGGTGATAGCGACGGTCAGCGTCGCCGCTGTGCCCTGATCAAACTCAACCGTCAGCGAAAGACTGCCTGTGGACTGCGACGCCAGATACCCTTTCTTTATGGTGAGAGTATTGCCTGATACGCTGTAATTCCCGGCGCCGATTGAAATTCCTGCGGCTTTTACGTCGGTTATGCCGGTTGCGCTGCCCCATGTGACGGTGGTTTGCACATCAGCCTGATTGGCGGGCTTCTTGTCAAAGCTGCCGGTATCGGGAGATATGGATGCATTGACCACAGGGGTTGGCTCTACTGTGAAGCTCACCGTAAAGGCCTGCTCGGTTATGTTACTTCCGCCGGATACCGTGACTGTCGCCGTGTATGTACCGATTGACAGGCCGGTATTCGGAGCCACGGTGAAGGTATCACTGCCGCTCGCGGTTATGCTGTCGATAGTGGTTTTGGAAAGGGTGTAGCTGCCGTGGTTCGTGCCACTCAAGGCTACAGTCAAAGCTCCTGTCGCCTGATTGCCCGTGTTGCTGACCGTTACGGTCAGCGGAGTTACGGAAGCGTAGCCCGCGGTCTTTCCGGAGAATGTGTACGTGCCGGTTTTATCCAGATTTATACCGTAGGTTGCTTCCGGGTTTACCGTAAATGAAAGGTCGATCGTCAGAGAGATGCCGTTGTTGCCCGAGATGGTCAGCGTATCGGTATAGGTGTTTGCCGCGAGGCCTGTTACCGGCCGGACACCGATTGTGGTTGTGCTGCCTGCATTAAGGGTGTCGGAGGATAAAGCTTCGCTTATTTCAAAATCCGTGCCTCCAAGCGCCGCCGACAGGCCGGTGATCGCGCCCGTCCCGGTATTTTCAATGGTGAACGACTGTGCCGTCTGCTGACTGTAGCCCGCCGTTGCCGCCGTGAAGATTTTTTCAGTCGGGCTGACGCTTGCAGAATAAGTGAGCGGTACTTCCACCGTCACTGTATAGGTCTTTGTCGTCTTGCCATCCTCGGCTGTAACCGTTACGCTCCATTTCTTATTGACAGAGTCGTATGTCCAAGCGCTCTGGGTCGCCCCCGCGTCGTTTACCGTAGACGTAAAAGCAAGCGCTGAAGGGTCTGTACCGGAGGGCGCGGTATAACTGTATACCTCCGTATCAGAAGAGAAGCCGGAAAGCGGCGTGCCGCCTATGCTTATGCCCGAGAGCCGGGCGTCCGTACTTTGGATCGTGAGCAGCAGTTGCGGCCTGTAAACGGTTTCGACGCTGTCTGCCGGGAAAAATGCTATATCCGTTCCGTTGCGAATTCCTTCCAGATAGAAAGTAACGGTGTTGTCTGTTGCTGCAAGATGGTTCCTGACATAATCAGTCACGTCCATCGTAATCCAGCAATTGGCAGAGGAGTCGGGCCTTGTGACTCCGCTGCGAATAGGAGAGGCATCATGGTACGAAGGTAATGCGGTGGTCCAGCTGTCGTCAGCGGAACCGTATAGGTTGTACGAACCGGAGATCCCCGTGGAGTCTGCGCTGGAAGTATAGATTTTCAACGCCACATACGAAAGCGAAGCGGGATACGGGGATAGATCGAATTTGAGGGCGGCGTTTTCCTGTGCGCCCGAAAATTCGCCCACAAATAAAAACGGAGGATAGTTAGTATCGTCTATACTGGCGGCCGCATTTACAGTAACAGCACTAGCGGGCAGCTGTCTTGTTATCGTAATTGTATATCCCAGGTAATCGCCGTTTTGCGCGTCTACCCATATATGTATCGTGTTTGTGCCATATTGAAGGCTGACCGTCTTGCCTGTTCCGCTTTCCTGCAAGGCGGAAGCGACATACAGCGTAGAAGATCCGCTGTTCACCGTCGCAGTTACTGAGACGGTATCTACGTTCGGCGTTACCGACGTGGAATAGTTATATGTACCTGGGGCAAAGGACGGGCTGAGGGTGCATCCGGAAACTGTTAGCGCGCTGAGCGTGGCGTCTCCATTGCCCGCGTATACAGTAACGGTATTGGAGAAATATTCAACTGTGCCGTAAAGAAGCCTCAGTTTGAAAAGATATTCCGCTTCGTTTGTAAGGCCTGTCACCGTGGCAGAGGTCGACGCGCTCGTCAAAGATATACCCGTGTCGGTAAAAGACAGTCCGCCGTCGTCTGATTGCAGAAGATAGACTTCGCTCGCGCCGATGGGAGCCGAAAATGTCAACTCAACCCTCTTATCCTCCGGTACGGCGGCAAGATCGGTTATCATGTCGTGGGGAGAGCCGCTGACCTGGTCGGACAGAGGTCCTTCTTCAGTGTTATGGAGTCCTCTGACCGCGAAATAATATGTCTCGTAGTTCGTAAGTCCAGTGATGACCTCGCTGGTGTCCGACGAAGAAATGGGAGTCCCGTACACGCCGGGATCGGCGCCGTAATAAACAAGATAACCGGTCGCCCTTTCGGCAGCGTCCCAGCTAAGCCTGATCTGCCCGTCGTCCGAAGCGGTGACAAGGTTTACCGGCTTGGAAGGAGCCGTTATATGTACGGGATACCCTACGCCCTCGTTTATCTTCCAGATATTTGTGAAGTCCCATCCGGCCGATTCAAACGTTGCTTGCGTTTTCATCTGCGTACCGCTTGCCGGGAAGCAGCCTTCGTTGCTGGAGGAGGATGCGCGGCCGTAGGCTGCTGCCGTAGAGAGAAAAACATTGTTTGAAATGGTTCCCTGATAGGCATTTCCAACGACACCGCCCTTTATAGCCGCTGCTCCGCTCATGCTTCCGGTGAAATAACACCGCAGGATGTTTACGCTGGCATTCCCTGTATAGGCTGCGATACCGCCAATGGATGCGCCGCTGTTGACATTATTCAGCGCGGCTGTGTTGAAGCAATCCTGTATCGCGCCCCACGTCGAGCCCGCGATACCGCCGGTATATGAATATACAGCCGCACCGGTGAGCGAAACTGTGCCGCTTACGCTACAGTTTTGAATGGTACCAGAACTCAAATAACCCGCGATGCCTGCCGCGGCGGAGTACGTATATGCAGCGGTCGAGGTGATGTCAGCGTTCGTCAGTGTGACATTCTTAACCATTCCGCCGACGTACTGGAAAAGGGCGACATATGCCAGACCGCTGTTAATCGTAAGATTTTGTATCTCAAAGGCCTGCCCGTCATACTGTCCGGTGAACATACTGCCAGAGTTGTCCGTCGATCCGTTACCGATAGGCGTAAAGTCTATGCCGGCCATATTGATATCCGAAGTCTGTCGGAAATATTTATCACGTATGGAAGTAAAATTCTCGCTCATCCATACAAGTTCCGATGGCTCATCGATTATATACGGGTCCGCCGCCGTGCCGCTTCCCGCATCGGGAGCATCGCCTGCCGCCAGCGCCGTCGTCGGCAGCAGAGTGATGAGGAGCACCATACACATAAGTATACTGAAGCGCCGTTTTACTTTCATCTTTTATACCTCCAATCTAATTGTAAAAATGTCGAAATATAAAATAGTATATATATTTTGTAAAACAAATGCAATTAAATTATTTAGATGTTAATAAAAGAAGGCAATTTTTTCAAAGAAGATAGGGACAAGCTCTCTTTTTACGTTTATATATGGTTTTGTATATGGATTGAGGTCCCGAAGTTCCGTGACTACGCTACAGTCTTAAGAAATTTCTCAGCAGAGCGATTTTTTCAATTTCCGCCAATTTTCGCTTACGGCGAATTCCTTCTGAAATTTTTCATTGTTGTCGAACCAGCTCCAGGTTATGCCCCAGACACTGTTTTCCGGTCTCGTATCTATCAAATATTCGAGTTCCTTCAGTACGATATCCTCGTTTTCCTTATAAAATATACTATCGGGAGAAGTGATGTAGTTGGAAGGGCGAACGCCATAGAAAGACCATTTTGAGATATCCTTTTCGATTGAACCGGATACCAGCTCTTTTACGATGCTCAAAAGCTTTTCATAATCGTATCTTTCCTGTAATCCTGCCTTATCGATAGCGTCAAGCAGGATACAGTAGCCTCCTATGCCCATATCCCCATGTCTGCTCCGGTTCTCCAGGCCCTCGAATAATCGTGTTACGATATCTGCTCCCGTTTTCAAACAAGTATTGCCACAATGCCAGATCGACCTGCCTTGCATTTCTATATATCCAGGACCTAACCTCCCGATACGCTTCCGGACGCAATGTTTTCACCTGAAGGGCCTCATATTCCCATAAATTTGCTTTGCGCAGTTATACCCGTCAATGTCGCTTCCTTATTATACCACGCACACAATGCATGGCCAATACCGACCTCTGCGTTTGACGGTAACATTTTGAAAAATATAAGTACAAGGCTGTACAATATTTGTTTTTGTTGTATAATCATTGCAGAAAGTTTTAGGGGAGGAAAATTATGAGATACGGGTATTTTGACGAGGGTGCGCGCGAGTATGTCGTTACCAGGCCGGATACGCCCACTCCGTGGATAAATTACATAGGCAGCGGAAAGTACGGCGGCATCGTTTCGAATACAGGCGGGGGATACAGCTTTCACAAGGACCCGCAGAACAGAAGAATAACCAGGTACCGCTACAACAGTATTCCGATGGACAGGCCGGGCAGGTATATCTATATTAAGGATGCCGAAACGGGCGAATATTGGAACCCCGGGTTCCAGCCTTCCGGAGCGAAGCTCGACAGCTACTGCTGTAGACACGGCATGGGCTATACGGTGCTCGAAGGTGAGCACAAGGGGATAACCGCAAGTCTGACATATTTCGTTCCCGACGACAGGGATTTCGAGATCTGGCTGCTTAAAGTCGGGAATACGCTGAAGGTGACCAAAAAGCTCAAGATATTCAGCTATGCCGAATTCTGCTTCTGGGATGCGATACTCGACCAGCAGAATGTCGACTGGGCACAGCAGATCAACCAGGGCCGCTACAACAACGGCATAATCACCTGGTATCCTCATTATATAGACAATAACGCCTCCTTCTTCGCCACCAGCGGAGAAGTAAGCAGCTTTGATACCAATCTCGAGACGTTCATAGGCAAGTATCACTCGGAGGCTAACCCGATAGCAGTGGAACAGGGCGCCTGCTCCAATTCGATTTCATACAGGACCAACGGCGTCGGAGCCTTCTGCAATGAAATAGAGCTTAGGGGCGGAGAGTCCAGGGAGCTCGTTTTCATCCTGGGATATACTGAGCACAGGGACGACGTTGCAAAAGACATCAAAGCCTATCTGAATCCTGCGGAAGCACATGCCGCGCTGGACCGCCTGAATAAGCACTGGACGGAATTCACAGGCAAACTGCAGGTCGAGACGCCCGATCATGATATGAACCTTTTCGTAAACATGTGGAACCAGTACCAGTGCAAGACTACCTTCAACTGGTCCAGGTTCGTTTCACTCTACCAGCTCGGTCTGGGCAGGGGCATGGGCATACGCGACAGCGCGCAGGACACGCTCGGTGTAATGCATACGATACCTGATGAGGCCAGAGAGCTGATCATGAAGCTCCTGCAGTGCCAGTACACTGACGGCCGCGCATACCACCTATTCTTCCCGCTTACAGGTGAGGGGGGAGTCGGAGACGCCCCGGTTAAGAAGTTCGACTGGTATTCGGACGATCATTTGTGGCTGATACTGGCGGTGAACGCTTACGTTAAGGAAACCGGAGACTTCGGCTTCCTTGATAAGACAGTGCTTTATAACGATAAGAAGACTGGTGCTACAGTATGGGAACACCTTGATAAGGCTCTCGAGTTCACCGATTTTTACAAGGGCCCTCATAGGATAGCGCTTGCCGGACGCGCCGACTGGAACGATACGTTGAACCTCGACACCGGCAAGGGTGTGGCTGAAAGCGTGTTCACCTCGATGCTGTTCTGCCGGGCAGCTCTAGAAATGATCGAACTGTCCCGTTATCTTGGAAGGAAAGAGAATGAAGCAAAATATAACGCCAGGTTCGGCAGCATGAAGGACGCCATAAACGAATCCTGCTGGGACGGCGAATGGTACAAGAGGGCATTTGACGATGAAAGCCTGCCTTTGGGGTCAAAGGAGAACGATTTCGGAAAGATATTTATCAATTCGCAGTCCTGGGCCGTAATGGGCGGCGTATCCGATCCGGAACGTTCGCGTACATGCCTCGATTCCGTCAAAAAACACCTCAATACCAAATACGGCATAGTTTCGATGTATCCCGCCTACACTCATAACGACCCGAAGAAGGGCGGCATCACGACATACCCGCCGGGAGCGAAGGAAAACGGAGGTATCTTCTGCCATACGAACCCGTGGGTGATGGTGGCGGAAGCGGCAATGGGCAACGGGGACAGCGCGTTCGAATACTACAAGCAGATACTTCCGGCAAGGCGGAACAACGATGCGGAGCATTACGAAGTCGAACCTTATGTATACCCGCAGAACATACTCGGCAAGGAGCACCCGCAGTTCGGCATAGGAAGGAATTCCTGGCTCAGTGGCACTGCGGCCTGGAACATGGTCGCGTCGAGCCAGTATATATTGGGCATCAGGCCAGGCTATGACTGCCTGACCGTGGATCCTTGCATTCCGGCTGAATGGGAAGGCTTCCGGGCCATGCGCAGATTCAGGGGCGCAGAATACAGGATAGAAGTCCGGAACCCCAAGCATGTCAGCAGCGGCGTAAAGAAGATCACGTTAAACGGCGCGTCCGTAGACAGGATACCCGTGCAGCCCGCCGGCAGCAAAGCCGAGGTAGTGATCGAGCTGGGATGATTACCGATCATGGGAGGCACAATATGTTCGTTATTGATTATGTTACTGAGAAAGACGCTGATTTTTGGTTTTCACTCGACAAGCATTTATCTGAAAGTGAATTTGAGCTTAAAGTAAGGGATAAAAGAGGTTATATCATAAAAGATGATGATAAACCTGTCGGCGTAATGAGGTATAACTTGTTTTGGGATCTTATACCGTTCCTGAACCTGATCTATTTAGAGGGAGCGTACCGTAACAGAGGTTATGGCACAAAAGCCATGCTGCACTGGGAAAATGAAATGAGGAAGTCAGGCTTTAGAATAGCTATGACGTCGACCATGGTGGAAGAGACCTCGCAGCATTTTTACCGCAAGCTGGGGTATAAGGATTGCGGATGTCTTATCAAAGAAATCCCGCCGTTTGTTGAAACAATGGAAATGTTTATGAACAAGGCGTTATAATAGATGATCCCAACCGCCATAGCGGGCAGGGGGTGATTTCAATTGAGAAATTTCCCCCTGCTGTCAAGATACTGGTATAATGCCAAAGACAAAGATGCAAGACTTATCGCGATCTTTATAAAATCGGTAATAAATGTATACATCATTTGGGGACCTCCTTTAATGTATTCCTCACAAAATACATTTCGGCCCCCTTTACAATGGCAGAGATACCTGTCCTGCCCACTACGGCTTATTAAATAGATATGTACCGGCTCTTATTTATAGAACCTGATAAAAACGTCTTTCGATCAATTTAAACATAACCTGATTGGCCTGATTAGTCTGGCTTGCTATTACCGCCTGCCTGTTTGCGGTATTTCGACGGAGTCGTGCCCATAAAGCGCCTGAAAGCGCCAATGAAGTAGCTGAGGTTATCGAAGCCCGTCTCCATAGCTACCTCGAGCACCTTGTGCTCAGTTCCTGCAATCAGCTTTGCCGCCTGACCGATCCTGTAATAATTCAGATATTCGACCGGCGTCCTTTTGAGATATTGCTTGAACATCCTGCAGAAATGACCCTCGCTCATGCCAAGCATGTCAGAGATATCGTGAGTGCTTATTTTCTGCGTATAGTTTTCCTGAATGTACTTTAGTGCCGTCTTCAGCTTTTCCATCCGGGAATCGGCAGCAGTAAAGCCTGTTTTACCTTTTTCCTGCATGCTGTTTACCGCAAGCAGGGTAAGGACGCCGAACAACCCTGATTTTGACTCCAATTCGTAAGCCCGGGCTTTTTCCAATACACAACGCGCGGTTTTTCCGATTTTATAAAGCAACTCGCCCTCCCAGGCTACGTTCGGCTTGAAATGCCTGTCGAAAACCAACCGGTTTTGCACAAGGGGTTCGATGTATCTTGAATATATCAGATCCATCGGTCCGTTGTGCAGAAAGGCGGGACTGAATACGACGGCTTCGTACGAACAGGATGAATCGTCGAGAGGATAGCCGGCATGCAGCTCCCCGCTGTTTACGAATATGCCTTCGCCGGCATGCACGTCGAAATAACTGCCGCCAACCTGGAAGACAGCTTTCCCGGAGGTCACGAGGAGGAACTCCAGCTCTTCGTGCCAATGGCAGTCAAGCACTATCGCGCCGGGTGCTATGTCCATATGGTAGGCATTCAGAGGGAAAGACGCATCTCCATGAATTCGGTTTTCTCTTAATGATTTTTCATTTAGCTTCATATACATATCAAAATCCTGTTATTTTTCATCAAAATCATAGAAGATTATGCCTTGGATTGTTAATATAATTATATTATACAGTAAAAATTTGTTAAAGTGTATTTTGATTTGCCGGAGAAACAGCCGTACCTGTTTGGTTGTCCGGCTATGATGATCTGATTACTTGCGGGGAGGAAGCTTTATGAAATTTACCGACGGATATTGGATGATGAAGGAGGGCGTCACTATTGCGGCGCCTGCTGAAATAAGGGACGTCGCCGTAACGGCCGGAAAATTGAGGGTCTATGCCGCGACAAGGCCTGTGCGGCACAGGGGGGATACGTTGGACGGCCCGATGCTGACATTTGAATACAGCTCGCCCTTCCCGGATGTCATATGTGTGAGGCTGTGGCATTTCAAGGGTACGCCCTCGAAAGGTCCGACCTTTGAATTATATAGCCGGAACGATTTTCAGCCGCATATCTCTCAGAATGATGAAACGATCGTATTTACTTCAGGCAAGCTGAGCATTCGTTTGAAAAAATCTGAGGGCTGGGCTGTGGACTTCCTGTACGACGGCAAAAGGATAACGGGAAATGCACAAAGGAATACGGCATATCTAGCGGTACCGGGACAGGGACCGTACATGCGCGAGCAGCTCGACCTGGGAGTAGGCGAATATATTTACGGGCTTGGCGAAAGGTTCACGCCTTTCGTCAAAAACGGGCAGTCCGTTGATATTTGGAATGAGGATGGCGGCGCCAGCAGCGAGCTTTCATACAAGAACATCCCGTTTTATCTCTCGAGCAAGGGCTATGGGGTATTTGTAAACCATCCTGAAAAGGTTTCCTTCGAGGTGGGCTCGGAGAATGTTTCCAAGACCCAGTTCAGCGTGCCCGGCGAATATCTCGAATACTTCGTTATAGGCGGAGGGTCTCCGAAGGCGGTGCTCGGCAATTATACGCTGCTTACGGGAAGGCCGCCGCTGCCGCCCGCGTGGTCCTTTGGGCTCTGGCTCACCACTTCCTTTACGACAAGCTATGATGAAAAGACCGTTACGGGGTTTATCGACGGGATGGCGCAGCGAGACCTGCCCCTGCATGTTTTTCACTTTGACTGCTTCTGGATGAAAGAAAGCCAGTGGTGCGACTTTACCTGGGACGAGAACGTCTTCCCGGACCCCGGGGCAATGCTTGCGCGCCTTAAGGGCAGGGGATTGAAAATCTGTGTCTGGATCAATCCGTATATTGCACAGAAATCCAGGCTGTTTGACGAGGGCATGGAAAAGGGTTACCTCGTAAAGAGGCCGGACGGCGGCGTTTGGCAGTGGGATCGCTGGCAGGCGGGAATGGGGCTCGTAGACTTTACTAATCCCGCGGCGGCGTCATGGTACAAGGACGAGTTGAAGAGGCTTCTGGACATGGGCGTCGACTGTTTCAAGACCGATTTCGGAGAAAGGATACCTACCGATGTCGTATATTACGACGGCTCGGACCCGGTAAGAATGCACAACTACTACACCTACCTGTATAACAGGGCGGTGTTCGAGGCGCTCGAAGAAAAGCGCGGCCCCCGTGAAGCCTTGGTGTTTGCACGTTCGGCTACAGTCGGCGGGCAAAAATTCCCGGTTCATTGGGGAGGAGACTGTTCTGCAAATTACGATTCCATGGCTGAGACCCTGCGCGGCGGACTGTCTTTGTGCACTTCCGGTTTCGGTTTCTGGAGTCATGATATAAGCGGGTTTGAGAGAACGGCGTCTCCGGACATATATAAGCGCTGGACGGCGTTCGGCCTGCTTTCTTCGCACAGCCGGCTGCATGGAAACGAGTCGTACAGGGCGCCGTGGCTGTTCGATGAAGAATCGGTGGATGTGCTGAGGTACTTTACGAAGCTTAAATGCAGCCTGATGCCGTATCTGTATGCCGCCGCATGCGAAGCGTCACGGCAGGGTATACCGGTCATGCGCGCAATGGCGCTTGAGTTTCCAGGGGATCCCGGATGCCTGCAGCTGGACAGACAGTATATGCTCGGAGGAGAACTGCTGGTTGCCCCGATTTTCAACGACGCGGGCATGGTTCAGTACTACCTGCCGGCAGGAACCTGGACGAATTTCCTGAGCGGAGAAAAGATCGAAGGAGGCTGCTGGAGAAACGAGCAGCACGGCTATATGAGCCTTCCGCTGATGGTCCGGGAAAATTCGATAATCGCTGTCGGGGAGGTAGACAGCAGGCCTGACTATGACTATGCTTCCGGCGTCGTACTGCATTTGTTCGAATTGAAGGACGGAGCTTCAGCGAATACGATCGTTTACAATATGGACGGCGAACCTGGATTGTGCTGCAAAGCGGTACGAAACGGGAACCGGATCATATTTAACGCCGAAGGCGAAGGTAAACAATGGAAGATTGTGCTCAGAGGAATCGACAGGATCGCGGCGGCAGAGGGGGCTGAGGTCGAGGCTTGCATGGATGGAGTTGTCATTGTTCCGGAAGAAAATATTAATATGATAAATATCAGTCTTATATAGTGCAAAATTTCAAAAATATAGCGAAATAACTTGATTAGTTGATTTTTGTGTAATATAATTCCGTCTTTGACAGTTGGAGAAGAGAAAAAGCTTGGAAATCATTCATAATAGTGGATTCCAAGCTTTTAATAAATTGCTGAAAAGTGAGTAATGTCTTTACGATTTTGTTCGTTTGAAAATATTTTTCATCTGGCTTGTTCCGATGATTTGGTAATCTGTACGAAAACCAAATGCTTCATGTAAAGCATCGGTAAAGTCGGTTCTGGTATAGCAAGGGATGTAGCCATCTCCTTTCACCTCCAGGAAGTTCATTCCTCTGAGGCCGGCTATGATTTCTTGGCAAGTGAATTTCCCGTTCAGCTTCCTTTCAAGGAGTCGGTATATGACCAGAGAGAGGAAGCAGGTCATGAAATGTGCTTCAATCCGGTCATCCCTACTCAAGTATACGGGTCTAGCTTTGAACTCACTCTTCATGATGCGGAAGCACTCTTCGATTTCCCATCGCCTTTTGTTTACCCGAATAATTGCGGGAGCATCATCTTCCAGGTTGGTGCACACGGCATAGAACCCGTCAAACACCTCTTCTTTTGCAATAAGTTCTGTATTGATATTGTACATTTCATGCTCGGCAACTTCTCCATCAGCGGTACAGTGGCTTTTTTCGATAAGCCTTTTGTAGTCATTGGGGTTACATTTTTTTAGCTTGTCTGGGTTTGAAGTAATTGCCTTTTGTGCCCGTTCTATCTGTGCGTTCCGGATAGTTTTCTGATAATCGCGGTATTTTACAGAATAGGTGACAACGATTCGTTGTTCCAATCCGTTTTCCTTTATCCAACGTTCCTTATGGAATACATTTTCCCTGTCTATGGTTTCATCAAGCTTGGTGATGTCATAGGCTTCTCTCGTTTCATCAAGTGACCAGCCTTTGGGGTCAAGAGCCCATTCTTTTAGGTGTTCTTTCAGCTTTTTAATGGACTGGGTTGTGATAAATGCCCGTTCGCCCTTGTTGTTGAACTTTCTGTTGTTCTCGGATGCCAGCCCCGCATCGGTACATACAATAAACCTGGAAAGATCAAAATCTGACAGGATTTTTTGTTCTAGAGGCTTTAGTGTCAGCTGTTCATTGGTGTTGCCCTTGTTGATGCTGAAAGCGAGAGGGATGCCGTCGCCGTCCATGAATAGCCCCATCTGAACGATAGGGTTTGGCCGGTGCTCTTTTGAAACGCCGTATTGCTTCAGACCCTCTTCCTGCTCAATTTCAAAGAAGTAGTTGGTGCAGTCATAATATAGCACGCCGGTATTTCGTTTTGAAATCCTTGTACTGTTTTGGTACAGGGTGGACTGTATGAGGTCCGATTCTCTGGCGATGACTTCGAGAGCCCGGTAAATATGCTGAAGCTCAAAGGCAGGCTGTTCAAGAAACTCTGTGGAAAGCTGGAATGTTGCAAGCTTGGAAGAGGGATAGAGGATTCTTGCGTAAAGAAGTCTTGAAAGAATGGAATTGAGATCGAAGGTAAATTTGTACTTCCTGGATATTTCTGTGCAAATCTTATGTAGTCCAAGTCCGTGATACAGTTGCTGCAGGAAGAGGTAACCGCCGTTAAAAGAGCGTTGATCACCTTTTTGGATCAGTTTGGAAGGGGAGTACTTTACCATTACCTCCTGGTTACCTTCCTTCTCCTTCCGGTTCAATTCTTCAATATATTGATTTGCCCATTCATAAGGATCCTGTCCGTTGAGTTTCTTGTTTAATTCAGTAACAGTACCAAGTTTCTCAACAATCTTTGAAGAGTGCACACCGTTTCTGTAAGTTGATTTAAGCACATAAAGGGATATGGAATTCTTGGACTTCGATATTTTTAATCGCATGCGATAATCCTCCCATCCCTTACATTATATCATAGTACTCAATGGTACTCAATACCAAATCATAAAAATTTGACAAAAAAGCAATAAAAAAAGCCCTGCTTTCAAGGCTTCCAAGGATTCAGTACTTTATTCAACTGTCAAAAACCCGACTAATAATATAAAAATTATGTATAATGACTATAGTCAATAATGACCATAGTCATTATTGACTATACTTTTGTACAATACCATAATATGTCGGATAATGTATAATCTAAGTGTATTTATATCAAAATGTGGCCAGATGTAGCGGGGACGGAATGCGAAAGAATTATATTTTCATTTTGATATTGTCTTTTTTGTTATTCACTGCAGCCTGCAGCAGTTTCAATTCTTCATCGGGATACAA
>JAEXNT010000010.1 GCA_023439545.1 Bacillota bacterium | reverse complement strand
ACCGTACTTTTCCAGAAGGTCACCCAATCTCTCAACACCTTCACGAGCACTGTGAATGTAAGGAAGTACAATATAAACGATATCCTCCTCGCCGATGCCGCCGGCAGTTTCAGGCTGCCCGTCCCGCGCCGGATGATACTCGACCAGCGGGTCCGCCCCCAGCACTCTCGGATTGGAAGTAATGGTTTCCGTGGCCGTCATGCCGACATTTGCCTCATTCACACCGCTGGCGGCCCAAATGCCCTCGCCTTCTATGGCATTCGGTACTGCCGTAAATCGCATGGGATTTTGGGGCAGTTCGATTTCCACATGGGAAAGCACAGATTTGTAGGTAGCGGACTGCTCCCCGGGGTGGATCGTTACGAACTTTTTAGCGGTAAAATGACCAGAACTGGAATCATCGTTTCGTGCGATCATGGTAGAGCCGTCATAGGATGCTTTTTTCCCAACCAGAATAGTTGTACAAGCCATAAGTATGTCCTCGCCATTATAAAGTAGTAGAGTGTCTAGAGCCCTTCTCCAAGGGCTATGCTTTTAGAAATCTGATAATCTGTCCTTCACTAAACCGTTTTTTCATGTTAATCACTCAATCTGCATTTTACCATATTGTGATTAACTTTTCTATTGGCTCAGTTTTCGGGGCTTAGGTCACTATTATGAACACTTCACTGAACTGCTCATTATTAGCCTAATAAGTATATGGATAAATGGAAGCTCAAATTATTCTTTAATTTTTTCAGCCCTTTTTCTTATTCCGTAATTTGCATCTTGGAGATAACACTCCAAAATTTCTTTACGAAATTCAATATCAATATCTTTATTATCAGCAATAATACTCAATATCCCCCCCCTTACATTCGGAGATGAATCTGTTGTAAGTCCAATTAGTTTTTGTCTAGCAATATCTGAGTATTGTGTTGATAGTAAGGATACCAAACTAAAAGACGCTTCTTTTCTTACTAAAAAATATGTATCGTCGCACATTTCGATTATCATCAGTAAAAACAGTTCCTCAATTTGCTTCATATTTTTAATACAGAAGAGTATGTATTGATTGATACATCGTGCCAAAACGTATCTTTCGTTGTCCTGCTGCTGTGAGAATGACAGATAATTTGATAAAATATCACTTTTCACATCAAGTCCTGAGACAGTTTTCAACATAATCCACCGATACATTGTCGTTACAGATGTAGAGTCTGTAAAAAAATCAATATTCTTTTCTTTTTCAATTTGCAATGATTTAATAGTGTTTAACAAATCCTTATCTATTTCTACACTCTTTTGGTTAAGAATGATTATCACATCAATTAAGCAATCCATACAATCTTCTTTTAGCTCTCTGTGGGCTTTACTATTCAAAACCTCTGCAGCTAACGGCAGGAAGTTTTCTTTTAATATATTAATTACCCCATCATCAGTACAGTTATCTATAACCATTTGAATAGTTTTATATGGATTTGTAGCAAAGCCATGGACGACATTTGATTCTGTATTAGTTTTTAACTGGTTAAAAGCATCATTTATAGAATTAAGGATCACCTTACTCCAGTTCTGACTTCTCCCTACATTGATATCATACAAACTTTTTTCTATAGGGTTCATATTTTCTGGAAGGTAACTTTCAAGCTTCGAGAAAATACCTGGGCATTGATTAACAAGATGTGCAACACACTGCGGTGTTCCATTTCTCTCTAGAACCATCTGCAAGTTTTCTTCTAAATTTTTTTCAAGGGTACTTAGAATTTCCAAAGGTATATTTTGGATATCCAAGCTGAGTAATACTTTTGATATTTCAGATCCCATATGTATTTGTCTTCGTCCAAGAATATTTATAAGCATTCCTATTATCGAAAAAGGTGGTATTCTACTCATGTTACTGTAAATGGATTTTAAATATTCTGAAGATTCATTCCATGTAACTATCTGAGATATCTCAAATAAATAATCATTAACACATGAAAAATTTTTATCATTTATATATACACCTAATAGTTGAATTATAAGGAGCTTCATGTGTAATTTATCGCGCTTGTTAACGTTATCCGTGATAAGCCATAAATCATCTGCATTTGCTGATAAAAAATAATAAAGCCTATCCCATTCTTTTAATACTATATTATTAAGTAATTTAGTGTTTCCAGATAAAATAATAAGTTTGATTGCTGAAAACATTAAGCTAGTATTGTTGTATATTTTACTATATTTATATATTATTTTTGATAAATTACTTCGTGCAAAATAAAGATGCGTGAAAGAGCCATATATTAATGACATAAAAATGTAATTTTCGGCCTTTTCAAGTGCATTAGTTATATTACCACCAAAATGCTGTGTCCCTGGAAGAGAAGTTCCAAGTTTAATATCCTCGTCAAGTAATTCAGCAAATGACTCGCTGGTATATCTGTCTAGAATAGGAATATAAATAAGTTCATCTCTGTTATCTAATTCATGTTGATATTTTTCCGAAAAGTGAAATCCATCTTTACTTTCTGAATCTAGGTTCCGACAGTCTATTAGGATATTACCGACAAGCCATTCGGGCGCTTTATCGTTTCGAGCAGATTGTAAAGCTTTTTCTTCGTGTTGTAATGCAATACACACTTCATCGGAAATATAATATCTAATAGCGTCCCAACGTCGGACAATCCATTCAGCACCATTATAAAATGTCTTTATTTTGTTTGTAAATGAATTTATCTCTTCCAAAGAAACAAAATCTATTCCAAATAAAACCCATTTAAGAATTCTACAGCCAAAAGAATGAAACTCCGACTCCTCTTGTTCATTTTTTTGCTGAGGATTTCTATAACTAAATCCAATTTCGTCTGCAATTATCCCATAACAACTCTTAAATAACTGCAGAGTTGTTTTTTTAATAGGATTATCTACTTCATGATACTTAATAGTTTCAAAATCCGTAAAAGAATCGATTTGTTTTTGTGAATCTAAGAAATGCTGATATTTATATTTATCAATAATATTATGCAAAAGATCATAAGAAATTATCTCTTCCAAATTATCAAAGTTGTTAAATAATTTAAATGTACAGTAATCAGATGCAATAATCTCAGCTTTTAATATACTCGCATCTGAGTTTGAATCTACTGGATTGTAGAAATATGGGATTATTGCTTTTCTACTATTTCGTGCCAATTCAATTTCTTGACGAACACCAGGACGAATTTTTTCTTTTAGTAAAAGAATAAGAATATCACACTGTTGGACTTTATATAAAAAATATTGAGACGATGGTATTTCACTACCATGTTCTTCTATAGTAAATGGATTGATATAAGGACAGATTTTTAATTTATTGCATACTCTTTTTCTTATATCAAACCAATTCGTTTCATCTTCACTATTCATTGCTGAACTAATAAACACATTAACTCTCTCTCCGGGGATTTTTCCATCTAGTAAACACGGGAAATTACTCACTTATACTCGCCCCATTTCTTTGTTTTTAAAAAGCAAATATGTATGCTGATAAATACTTTAAAATTCTTAGGCATTAATTATAAATTACATCAGTTAATTCAACATATTTATACACGGCATTCGATATCCTTCAAATATGAAATGTTACTTTGTGCAAATTCAACTTCCCAGTATAGACATAATTGGATAATATACAATACATTATAATTCGACACCATTATTGGTAATCCTTCAATATATTAGTTGTATCCATTAAAATTCCATGTGGGTTGAAATTGTTGCACAATAAAAAGCCGCAAACCTTTATTTTAAAGGAGTTGCGGATTAGCTGTTCTTCTTATACTAAAATATCACTACCCTTGGTACCTCACGGATTATTCAACGAAATGATACACCCGCAGTACTTCTGGCGGTATAGTCCAAGGTCCCTGGCTTCCTTCTGCCCCTCCCTGAAACCGGGGCGGAAGTCGCGGTAATAGAATTGTATGCCATACATGTCGGCGTATTTTTCGCCGAGTTGCTTTATAAGGTCGTGTTTTTGGTACGGGCTGACGAGAAGTGATGTGGTAAAAGCGTCAAAGCCTTGCTCCGCGGCAAGTTCAGCCACCTTTTTCAAACGTGTCGTGTAGCACATCGTACATCTGGCCTCTCCGGGACCGGAAAAAGCCTCCCAGTCCGGCTGCCTGAAATCATTGAAATACTGTACCTGCAGCCCCTTGACGGCTGCAAACTGCTCTACTGTTGACCTTCTTCTTTCAAATTCCTCGATGGGATGGATATTCGGGTTATAGAAAACTCCCACCGGCTCGATACCCTCCTGACGTAACACTAAAAGCGGGTACGTCGAACACGGTGCGCAGCACATGTGCATCATGAGCTTCATTCGAGCTTCATCTCCTCCTGTACATACCGGTCGCTCTTCATCCTGATTCCGAGATGCTCGTGCGCTAGCTGGGTCGTCATCCTGCCTCTCGGCGTCTTGTTTATAAAGCCCAGCTGCAGCAGGTAGGGCTCGTAGACGTCCTCGATGGTATCGGGTTCCTCCCCGATACACGCTGCGAGCGTATCCAACCCGACCGGGCCGCCTCCGAATTTCTCGATTATACTGGCAAGCATAACCCTGTCCGTATTGTCGAGGCCTATGGCGTCGATCTCCAGCGCATCGAGCGCCATATCCGCGACATCCGCATCTATGACTCCTGCCGCCTTGACCTGCGCAAAGTCGCGCACTCTCTTGAGCAGCCTGTTGGCTATTCTCGGCGTTCCTCTCGACCGTTTCGCGATCTCCGTGGCGCCCTTGTCCTCGATCTCTATGTTCAGTATTCCCGCCGAACGCTTTACTATAAGCGCCAGCTCATCGTTATTGTACATTTCCAGGCGGTTGATGACGCCGAAACGGTCCCTCAGCGGGGATGTCAGCAGTCCGGCCCTTGTCGTCGCGCCTACGAGCGTGAACTTGGGCAGGTCGAGCCTGATCGAGCGCGCGCTCGGGCCTTTCCCGATGATTATGTCGAGCGCATAGTCCTCCATGGCGGGATAAAGAATTTCTTCAACGCTTCTGTTGAGCCTGTGTATTTCATCTATAAAAAGCACGTCGTAGCTTCCGAGATTCGTAAGTATTGCCGCCAGATCCCCGGGCTTTTCTATGGCGGGTCCGGAGGTTATGCGAAGATTGACGCCAAGCTCGGAAGCAATAATCCCTGCGAGCGTTGTTTTTCCCAGACCGGGAGGGCCGTAAAGCAGGACGTGGTCAAGTGCTTCCTTGCGCCTTTTGGCAGCCTCTATGAATATATTGAGATTTTCTTTTACTTTGGTCTGCCCGATATATTCGTTGAATCTCCTGGGCCTGAGACTAGTCTCGTCCACATCTTCAACGACGGCGTTCCTCTCGATAATCCTTTCCTCTTCCATGCATCTTCCCCCGTTCCGTTCTTCAACGCGCTTTATCATACGCTGTCCGGCCGAGCCGGCAATTTATTATTCATAAAGGCAATCAGTTTTACCGGTATCGTTACATCCCATATGGACTGGATTGATAGCCAATATCCTTTATTCGCTCTTGCCTCTTACCCGGTAATCCCACCTAGCCCTTATCCGATCTTCCCGTCCCCGTCTTACCTTTACCCGGCTTTATCTCATCAAGCCTTTTAATGAATTCCTGATGATGGTCTCGAGATCAAGCTCATCCGAATATACCGAAGCCACAGCCTTACTCGCCTCGGCAGGCGTGTAACCAAGTACCATGAGCGCACTGACGGCTTCGGAGAGCCTCGAGCCCTCTCTCGGCATCTCTGCCTTGTCGAATCCTGCACCGGAAGCCATTGCGAGCTGTTCTTTCTTGATCTTGTCCTTGAGCTCCAGAATAATTCTCTGGGCCAGCTTTCCACCGACTCCCTGGGCCCTTGTCAAAGTCTTGGTGTCGTCGGTGATGACGGCAAGGCCGAATTTGGATGGTGAAACTGCGGAAAGGAGCGCCAGCGCAGCCTTTGGGCCGACTCCCGACACGGTCAGCAGCAGTTCGAACATTCCGAGCTCCTCCTGCGTCGCAAAACCGTAGAGACACATTATATCCTCCCTGACATACAGGTGTGTGAAGGCCTTGAACTCGTTTCCAGTCTGCCCGGCCGCCTCGATAGTCGAGAGCGAGGTATTTATCCTGTATCCGATACCGCCGGCTTCGATCACTATATAATCGTTGCCCTTCGCTTCAAGCCTGCCTTTTATGTATGCGTACATTTTGACCCTCCCTTTACTTTCCTCCCATGTAACCCAGCGCCGACAGCTTGCTGGAGTGGCCGTGGCAAACGGCTATAGCCAATGCGTCAGCGACGTCGTCAGGCTTCGGTATCTCGGGCAGATTCAATATCGCTTTCACCATCTGCTGAACCTGCGCCTTCTCAGCTCTTCCATAGCCGACTACGGCCTGCTTGACCTGAAGCGGCGTATATTCGAATACCGGCTTGCCCGATCTGGCTCCGGCAGCAAGCGCGATCCCTCTGCCATGCGCCGCCATTATAGCCGTTTTTATGTTCTTATTGAAAAACAGCTCCTCCACGGAGATCGCATCAGGATTGAACCGTTCAATGATGAACGATATCTCCCTGTCGATCTCAAGAAGCCTTTGAGCAAAAGGCTCCCCGGCCCTGGTCGTGACTGCGCCGTATTCGATGGGCGAAAATTTGTTCCCTTCGTATTTTACTATACCGAACCCTGTGATTGCAAACCCCGGATCGATCCCCATGATGATCATGCAAAGTTACCTCTGGTTAAAATATTGTGTCTTCATTTCTGCTCCGGCTGAAAATTATGAATATTTATAATTATCGTTGCATATTTATACACTTTGTTGTATAATCGAACCAGATTGAGTAAAATAGTACTTGTCAATATTTTAGCATAGTAGTGGAGGAATTCATATGAGTCAGAAGGAAAAAGTAATACTTGCATATTCGGGCGGTCTTGACACCTCGATCATAATACCGTGGCTGAAGGAAAATTACGATTACGAAGTCATCGCAGTGGCAGGTGACGTCGGCCAGGGAGAAGAGCTCGACCCGCTGAAGGAAAAAGCCATCAAAACCGGTGCAAGTAAGATATACATAGAGGACCTGAGGGAAGAATTCATTACGGATTTCATATATCCCACATTGAAGGCCAACGCTGTGTATGAAGGCAAATACCTGCTCGGTACTTCCTTTGCAAGACCGGTCATAGCAAAGAGGCTCGTCGAAATAGCCGAAAAGGAAGGCGCAACGGCGATATGCCACGGCGCGACCGGAAAGGGCAACGACCAGGTACGTTTTGAGCTGACTGTCAAGGCTCTTGCTCCCCACCTGAAGATAATCGCGCCCTGGAGGATCTGGGACATCAAATCGAGAGAAGAAGAGATCGATTATGCAGAAGCGAGAAATATACCGGTCCCGGTAACCAAAAAGGACAATTACAGCATGGACAGGAATCTGTGGCATCTGAGCCACGAGGGCCAGGACCTCGAAGATCCGTGGAACGAGCCGCAGTATGAGAAGCTGCTGAAGCTCATGGTCTCGCCCGAAAAGGCTCCCGATAAGCCGACGTACGTAGAGATATACTTTGAACAGGGCATACCGAAAAAGGTCAACGGAGTCGAATACAAGCCTATTGAACTGATAGACGAGCTGAACAAGCTCGGCGGAGCCAATGGAGTGGGCGCCATGGACATGGTTGAGAACAGGCTCGTCGGCATGAAATCGAGGGGCGTATACGAAACCCCCGGCGGAACTATCCTCTATGCCGCACACAGGGAACTCGAACTGCTGTGCCTCGACAGGGACACGCTGCATTATAAGGACCTCGTATCGCAGAGATTCGCCGAGCTCGTTTACTTCGGCCAGTGGTACACTCCTCTCAGGGAGGCGCTTTCCGCATTTGTGGACAACACGCAGCAGACCGTCACCGGTACGGTTCGCCTGAAGCTTTACAAGGGCAACTGCATGCCGGCCGGCGCACAATCGCCGTATTCGCTGTACAGCGAAGAGCTCTCCACCTTCGGGAAGGACGCGGTTTACAACCAGAAGGACGCGGAAGGCTTCATCAACCTGTTCGGCTTGCCGATAAAGGTAAGGGCGCTGATGCTCGAGAATCAGAAGAAGAGCAAGAAATAAGCGGAACAGAGGTGGAACGGAGGGACGGTTCTTTTGTTTCATTTCCCTCTGCACTTAAAATAAAAGCTTATGAATTGGATCAACAGGAGGGAAAGCCCGAAATACGGCTTTCCCTTTGCCATAGGTTGGTTTGGTATTACTCCGGGTCACTTTATGATTACTCAAGGATACTTAAGAATGCGAGGTAACGGATATGAAATTATGGGGCGGCAGATTTTCAGCCAATACGGATAAGTCGGTGGACGATTTCAATTCATCCATACGTTTTGACGCAAGGCTGTACAAGCAGGACATAGAAGGCAGTATAGCGCATGCGAAGATGCTCGGCAAATGCGGCGTCATTCCTTCCGCCGACTCGGAGCTCATCTGCAGAACGCTGCTGGAGATACTTCAGGACATCGAAAACGACAAGGTACAATTCGAGATTGATGCTGAAGATATCCATATGAATGTTGAAAAAATACTGATATCCCGCATAGGCGATACGGGAAAAAGGCTCCACACGGGCAGAAGCCGCAACGATCAGGTAGCGCTCGACATCCGCATGTATCTGAAGGTTGAGGTAAAAAACATCAGGGGGATGCTGCTGGAGTTGCTTGAAACTCTGCTGGGCATATCACAGAAGAACCTGGAAACGATCATGCCGGGCTATACCCACCTTCAGAGAGCGCAGCCGGTGACTCTTGCCCATCATGTGATGGCGTACTTCCAGATGTTCCGTCGTGATATCGGACGTCTGGACGATTGCTATGGACGCATGGACGTAATGCCGCTCGGTTCGGGAGCGCTGGCAGGCACGACCTATCCTCTCGACAGGAGGTTTGTCGCCGATGAATTGGGCTTTGCGTCGATCACGGAAAACAGCCTCGACGGCGTAAGCGACAGGGATTTCGCGATAGAGCTGGCTTCCTGCATAGCCATGATAATGATGCACCTGAGCCGGTTCAGCGAAGAGCTGGTGCTCTGGTCATCCGGTGAGTTCGCTTTCATTGAGATGGATGACGCTTTCAGCACCGGCAGCAGTATAATGCCGCAGAAAAAGAATCCCGACGTTGCCGAGCTCGTCAGGGGCAAAACCGGCAGGACATACGGCGATCTTGCCACGTTGCTTACGGTTATGAAATCGCTCCCGCTGGCCTACAACAAGGATATGCAGGAAGACAAGGAGGCCATATTCGATTCTGTCGATACGGTCAAAATGTGCCTGCCTGTCTTCACGAAGATGCTTTCCACCATGAAAATCAAGAAGGAAAACATGTACAAGGCTGCCCAGGGCGGTTTCACGAATGCAACGGACATGGCAGATTACCTTGTAAAGAAGGGTATACCGTTCCGCAGCGCACACGAGATCATCGGCAAGATGGTCCTATACTGCATCAACAACAATAAAGCCATAGAAGAGTTGTCCATGGCTGAATTCAGGGAGTTTTCGGATAAGATAGGCGACGATGTTTATTCGGAAATCAGCCTCGAGAAATGCGTTTCAGGCCGGAATATACCGGGAGGGCCGGCAGCCGAAAGCGTAAAGGTTTCGATTGAAAGCGGTCGCAGGTTCGTGGATGCAGGTAGAAATTCTTAATCGCGTACATAGTTTCTAATCACCTACGGGATTCCTGGTCACATGCGAAATCTCTCATCACTTGCGGGATTCATAATGACACACGGAATTTCTGATCAACTGCGTCTGACAAAATGGCACTTTTAAGGGCAGCTGGAAAAGTTAATCCAGCCGCCCTTTCTTGTACTGCTTACATTTCCAGTTTTCTTACATTTCCGGCTTTTCTTTCACTTCCGGTTTTCTTTCATTTCCGGCATCTTTAACCTATGGTATCCCTTCAGTTTCCGGTATTTCTTCTCTTTCATACTGTTTCTCTTCCAAGCCTTTTACCAGCCGATACCCGCTTCGCTTATCTTTTGCCTGAGCGCACCGCTCATCTTCGTATCGGGATAGAGGTAGCCGCCGAAATCCGGCGTTGCGGCCCCTTTCGTGCCGAAAAAGTCCAGAAGTATATACTTACCAGACTCACAACCGTCCAGACGCGGCTCGTATATATCGAGCAATTCCTTTATAAGGGACTTGTCGCTGAGACTGAAAACCTTGCTGCCATCCTCGGTACGATAACCATAGCCGTTGTTATCGTAACGGGTTACGTCAATAGTACTTATATTGACATGGTCTATATCTTCGGGCGTAAGCAGAGCCGAAGCATAGTAGCCGTTGTTTTCCAGCCATGCGAATATTGTATCGTAGCTTCTGTTCAGCTCATAACGCTTAGTATTGTCATCCCTGTCAGTGATCATGATATGGGCAAATTCATTTTCAGCCGTTATTTCATCATAGACGGCTTCCTTCAGCTCCCCGCGCATTACATCGGTGAAACTCTGCAGCTGTTTCGCATCAGCCAGGACAAGGGGCTTCTTGTGTGCCCTATTGTCGCCAATTTCTATATACTTGATGTCTTCCGGTTTTTGATTTAAAACAGGATATCTGTCCTCCTTGTATTCAAGCGACTCGTATATAGGTTTTAAAAGCCCTTTTACGGAGGCTTCATCAACTACATATTTTCGTTGGATAACCTTGCCGTTTTTTAATGAGTATATTATGTATCTGCCATACCCTGTCTTGTTATACCCGTTATGTATCAAAGCCCTGTGCAGTCTCAACACGGAACTAATATTGGAATCCTCCGTGAAAATTCCGGGCATTTTGGAGAGCTCCGCCTCCGACAGACTGTTTTCATCACGCAGGCGGCCGATCATATTATAGCCGAAATAGACGTTCTCGATCTCATCGGCAGCAGGTACATATTTTTCATAACCTGTTACATCGGCGGATAGCCCGGCAAGCATCAATACGACGACAGCTCCGAACACCAGGAAGCCCTTGTATGCACGCCATACCTTTACTGATTTTTCAATAAGCATCTGTGGTATCCAGTAGCCGGCCACGGCAAAAATCAGGCAGGCAGCGACTACGGGCAATTTCCCCGAATTGTAGAAAAAACTCGCTGTAAAGCCCCCAAGGAACATTAAGCAAATTGCGAAGCCGTATTTAAACACCGGCTGCAGCGTTTCAAAAGCTATAATATTGCCTGCCGCCTCCAGCTTTCTGCGATTATAAGCCAACCCTGCGGCTCCGATGAATATAAAAGCGGTCAGGAGATAAAGCAGGCCCTCAACAATAGTTAAAGGATGGTTGCCTATCTCCGCCAGCTTCATAACAGGCAGGACATACATCCACGCGCTATCGAGCATTTCCGGGCTGAAGCCGTACAGAAGCCTTTCGGTGGTATATGCGACAATTAAGTAAATACCGTAGGGAAGTATGTTCAGTATATAGGTAAAGGTAATATGAGCGGCGGAGTTGCCCGTGAACATGCCTACGAAGACAGCCGTAGAAAAGAACAGCATATCGAAGGTAAGCGTCAAGCCGACCCATTTCAGCACATCGAATACGGAATAATACCCACCAAGTCCGGTAAACAAGGCAAATATGGATAGTACAGCCGCCGTCAACAGTACCGGCAAAGAAAAAAGTATTATCCCCGACACCGTATGGCTTCCAAGCAGAGTCGTTCTTTTCAGTGGTAGAGAGTGTACCATGGTCGCAGCTCGTGTGGAATGAAGATAACTGAAAAGCAATACAGCTAAAATAACCGGAACCGTAAAAACCAGCAGAGTCTGTATATTGAACCCTCCAAATCTGCTGTACTGCCCCCCTGAGGTGGAGAGGCGCAAGCCGGCCAGCAGAGCTTCCTTCTGCCATTCATCCTTGAGCGGAAGTACCTGCTGCATATGCTGCATGGGCAGTAAAAATAAAAGTACGACGGCATAAATGGCTCCGACCCACCAGAACCTTTTTATATCCGACTTTATGATGTTTTTATCAAATAGCGATATTTTTGACTTCATAACCTGTCCCCCCAAGCTCATAAATAAAAACCTCCTCCAGTGATAACGGAAGCACGTCCAGGACCGTCGGGTTTCGTCGCCCTATCTTGTCGAGGATCTTGTCCCGATCTCCCTTTATTATAAAAAGGTGTATACTGCCGTTTTCGCTGTGGCTCAGAATTTCGAAATCCTTGAAGCATCCTGCCGTCAAATCATCCCCGGCATCGTCCGGAAATGCGACCTGCAGCTTGTGTATGTTGGTTTTTAGGTCATCTAGGTTTTTCTCGATAGTTATTTTCTTATCCTGCATGATCCCTATACTGTCGCATACATCCTCAAGTTCCCGGAGATTGTGAGAGGATACGAGCACGGTCATTTCTCGTTCCGCAACATCCTGAAGCAGCAGATTCCAGACCTGTCTGCGCATTACCGGATCGAGTCCGTCAACAGGCTCATCCATAAGCATCAGCTGGGGCATACTGCATATGCCGAGCCAGAAAGCTACCTGTTTCTGCATGCCTTTCGAAAGCTTGACTATCCTTCTCCCCGTATCGATTGGGAAGGCTTCCTTCAATTGATTGTACCTTTTCCAGCTCCAGGAGGGATAAAACGCGGAATAAAAACGGGCTGCCTCATCGATGCTGTACTGGCTGAAAAAATACATTTCATCCGCTATGTAAAACATTTTACTTTTAGCGGCCGGGCTCTCACCTGTATTCTCACCGCAAACCGTGATAGTTCCCTTATCCGGCCTGTATATCCCAGCGAGGTGCTTAATTAGCGTCGTCTTGCCTGCCCCATTGGGTCCGACAAGACCGTATACAGAGCCCTTGCCGACATTAAGCTCCAGATTCTTCAAAACCGTCTGGCTTCCAAAGGATTTACACAGATCCCTTACCTTTATCATAAAGATCTTCCACCTTCCTCTCTCCGAAAAATATTCTCAATCACGTCAATAACTTTCTTTTTGTCCGCTCCGAACAAAATCATTTCCGATACGGTCTTTTCGAGGCTTTGGATAAGTTCGTCCAGCTTATCGTCGCCTTTCCACATGTCAGCAGGGGAAACAAAGCTTCCCTTTCCCTTGACTGAATAGATATAGCCCTTGTCCTCCAACTCCCTGTACGCCTTTTGGATGGTATTCGGGTTTATCGTAAGCGACTGGGCCTGTTCGCGAACGGACGGGACTCTTTCATGAGGCTTTAAAACTCCCTTTATGATGAGCTCCTTCATTTTATTCCTTATCTGCTCATAGATCGGATTCCGATCCCTATAATCAATTTGGAGCATACACGCCTCCCATCTGTATTACTCTTACTAGTACAGTTAATACATTTTGTATTCTATACTCGTTTGAAATATATGTCAAGAATAAGACAATAAAAAAGCACCCCGGATCCCTGCCCTCCTGTCCCACTCAAAAAAAATGATCCGTACAGAACCGGAGGAGCGGCCGCCGGTTCGGGACGGATCATTGAATACAGCATTTTCCTATAAACGAAACTAAATAAAAAACCCGGTATCACCGGGCTCATTCATCTGGATCTATTTCTGTTTGACCTTCTTGTCGAGGGCCTTACCCAGACTATACCATGAGTCCCGCAATTTGAATCTAAGTTCTTCATCAACCGTACGTTCGATAATGTCATTGAGGCTGTGTCTCATCTGAATATACTCTATCATTACGAATTCGTCCTTCAGAAGGATCTCCTCCATACCTTCAATCCAGCCTATAATGTGTTCCTTACCGATAAAACCCGTTTCAGGCAGCTTTTTACGCAGGTGTGCAACTACCAGTTTCACTGCCTTGCGCTTTACATCGTTATCAGTCTGCACTTTTTTAACGGTTTTCTTTTCCCTGGTTACCGCAGCAACTGCCGTATCGACATTGCCAGCCGCGTTAACGGCAACTGCAGTTTTTTCTCCTTTAACCGTCATTTTATCACTCCCCTTAAGCTAATGAACTATCGTGAAGCTTACTTATTCGGACGCTAAGCGAAAGCTGTCACTAACAATTATATAATAATATGGTTATAATTGCAAACTTTATACCTCGAATAGCTTTGTATCCAAGTTACGCCTTTTCGACCGTAACTTTGCTGCCGTCACCCTGCAATGTCGGGGGCTGTACAATAAGTCTCCTGGCGATCCTGCTTTTAAGCTCGGGAACATGGCTGATCAGGCCGATGACGCGGTCACTGCTGCTTAATCTCTCCAGTGAGTCTATAACGGTGTCCAGCAGTTCCTGATCAAGCGTTCCGAAACCTTCGTCGAGGAAAAAGAATTCCAGCGGGCTTTGCCCCTTCAGCTGGATCTGCTCGGAAAGCGCCAGCGCCAGCGAAAGCGACGTCAAAAAGGTTTCTCCGCCTGACAATGACCTGATCATACGGTGTACGCCTCCATTGGCCTGATCCCTTATTATAAAACCGGCTTCCGTGTCAAGCTCGAGCATATAACGGTGCTTTGTAATGATGCCGAGCGTCCGCGAAGCATTCGCGGCTACATAGCGAAGCCGTTCCTCCGCTATATAATCGATGAAACTGTTATCCTTCCTGAGTTCTGCCTTCAATAGCTTCTGAATCTGGTCGTAAAGACCTTGCTTCCGGGTTAGCTCGTCATTCATTTTACTGAGCGTCACCCATTTTTCATGTTTGCCCTTAAGAAGCCTGTAATTGTTACGGGAGACCTCTCCGGCAGTTACACACGCCTCCCTGTACGCGGACAGCTCCTGCCATGCGCCGTCGGCCGCCCGCCATTCCTCCTCGGTAATACTGCGTGATTTGAGTTTCTTCTGAAGATTTGCCAGCTGCGCCCGTATATTCAACAGCTTTTGGTCGTACTCCTCTATCTTCGATTTAAACTCAGCCTGCTTTTCATGTGTGATTACGGAAGCTTCAGCATCTTTATCATCGTCGAAGCCCTTGTCCGCAAGTGCAACTCTCAGTCTGGCCTCATCATTTTTCAAGGTCTCCGAATATATGTCCCGCTGGTTTTCGAGAGACGCTCTTCGGGCACAAAGCTCATTGAAGCTTTTCTCAAGAATTTCTATGTCCTCGCAGTATTTGCCGTCCCTTTCCGTATATGCTGCAAGTAATTCATCGATATGTTCGATCCCGGCTTTAATATCGGCTGCCTCGCCCGCCAATTCCCTAAGTCTGGCAGTCTTTTCATCCTTTTGAAGGTTCAGGCCGTTCTCCTGGGTCTCCTTTCTTATCCTTTCAGAGTTCAGTAACCTCCACTCCTCCCTGAGTTTTTCAGCATCGGACCTTATGCTCCTGACTTTTTCCTCTGTCTTTTCCATATCCGACTGAAGCTCATGGAGTTTACGGTCATTCACGGCAAGTCTTTCGAGTTCGGCCCCGGCATCCTTCAAATCATGCAGCTTAAGAAAAGCTGTATACTTCCGGGCGGCAAGTTCAAGTGATTTTTCCGATTCCCCGATACTGCCGTCAAGTTCGGAGATATTCTCACGATTGCCCCTGGCCTGTGTCATCAATTCGTTCTGGGACAGTCTTTTCTCCGCCGTAACGTTATTGATTTCATCAATGCCGCGTCTTAGTTCATCTAGTTTCTGCTCCCAGCTTTCCAGTAGCTGCCTTTTTTCATCGTAAGTTTTACCTGCCTTGTCAATCTCGGCCCGTATCTCCTCCATGCTCAATCCTTTTAGCTTTTCCGGCAGCTTCTGCTGTTCCTGATCGAATTCTCCCGTCTTGGATTCTATCTCCTTAAGCAGTAGTTCAAGCTGATCCGAGGCCGTTTTCAGCTGTCCTGCTGTGATCAGTGCGTTCCTTTCGGCATCCCTGTAAGCTTGTTCAGCTTCTTCAAACTTTTGCTTTGCAGCCTGCAATGTTTTCTCCAACCGGTCAGCGTCTCCTGCTTCCATATGCGAAGCAGGCCCGGGATGTTGTCTTGAACCGCATACAGGACATGGTTCGCCGACCTTCAGCATTTTTGAAAGGTTATAGGCGGAATTCAGGCTGGATTCATTCAACGCCTTGTCATAAGCAACCTTTTCCCGTTCAACAGCCGCAGCGGCTTTTCCCTTTTCCTCATCGAGAAGTGCCGATCTCCGCCCAAGCTCACCGGCCTCCTCCTTTTGTCTCTCAGCCTTGGCCTTAAGCCTGTCCAATTCATTTTTTCTCAGCAGCATCAGGTCGTATGTGCCCCGCACGGAATGTATCCTATCGCTCAGCTTCTTTAAAGCATTCTGGTCCGTAGGCTTATCGCTCTCATGCCTGGCTTTTTCATCGGATAGTTTTTTTTGTGTCTCCAGACATGCTGATAGTTCGCCATTAACCAAGCCCAACTTTTGCTCCAGCACAGCTCCCGCATCGAGAAGCGCTCTTTTACGCTCCTCCAGGCTTTTGATCCCCGAGGCCAGCTGTTCCGCCTCATTTTTAAGCTTTACGCCTTCCTGCACCTGCCGGCGGTATTCGGGATCCACTTTAAGCGGTTCGATTTCTAGCTTCAGCCTTCCGGCCTCCTGCTCGAGCAAGCCGCACATGCTTGATGCACTTTCGAGTTCTTCATTTTTTCCGTTTTCGGCAGTCTGAAGCTGAATTGCTTCGGCATGCAGTACGGACGCCCTGCCCAAAACTTCGTCGATCTCTTCCTGAAGCGCCAGCGCATCTGTAAGTCTTGCTCTCTGTCCTACGAGTCTGGGCTGTTCGAGAACGACTTCCTTTTTGAATTTTTCATATTCCGCCCTGATATTTTCGAGGTTGTACGATACGCCGGGGATAGCGGCCGATAATTCGGCAAGCTGCTGCATGGTAGCCTCCAGCTTGCCCCTGATATTTCTTGTATTCAATATGGAGTCCAGCAGGCCGCCTGCCTTGACCGCCCTTTCCAGGCTGATCCGCATACTGTCGACAGCTTCCGAGGAGGCCGTGTGTTCCTGCTCCAGCCTGATAAATTCGGTCTGTTCCTGTATAAGTCCCCAAACCTCTTTCGCTTCGTTGTACCTGCTTTCAGATTCCTTTGCAGTCTTTTCAATCCGAGTTCTCTCAAGCGCAGCCTCTTCCATGGTCTTCCGGGATTCTTCAAGCGCTTCGTCCGATGCGTCTTCGTATGCTCTGAGTTCGCCGGACAATACATCCAGCCGGCTTTTCATACCGGCCATTTTATATTTCAATTTTTCCTCTAGTTCCCGTCCGTATTCCTCGAGATAAAAAATCCTCTCGAGCATGCCTCGGCGGTCTTTGTTATCAAGCAGCAAAAAATCCTGGAAGCTGTTCTGCGGTAGTACTACAGCCCTGGTGAAATCTTCGTTGTTCAAGCCCAGGAGATCCCTTACGAAGCTACTGATTTCGGTAGCCTTATCGCAGAGCGGTATGTCTCCGTACGGTGTTATTTCGATAAGGCGCGCCACTTTAGGTTCACACGAGTTCGGTGCGTTCTTTTTCCTCTGATATGTCCTCTCAACGCGGTATGTCCTCCTGCTTCCGTCCTTTGTGAGCTCGAACGCGAATGAAACCCTTGCGGTTTTGCAGTTTGAATTGATGATCCCCTGAGTGCCGTTTTCCGCTCTTTTCACCCTGCCATACAGAGCAAAGGTGATCGCGTCCAATATGGTGGACTTTCCGCTGCCGGTTGGACCGAAAATGCCGAAGAGGCCGGTCTCTCCCAAAGCTTCGAAATCAATACTCTGTTTATCGGTAAAACTCTGTAGTCCTTCTATTTCCAGCAGCTTAGGCCTCATGCCCGATCACCCCTCCATTTCCGCCTTCATCAGCGGCACATTCCTGTACGCCTCTATCGGCTTTTGTGTCGCTGCGCGCTTCGGCAATATCGGTATTTTCAACCCTTTCTTCGTCGGCTGCGGCACATTCCCGCTCCGCATCATGGCTATCTGCCTCTTCGTCTGATGTGCCCGACGCGCCTGATACGCCCGGTGCGTCTGATACGCCCGGTGTGTCTGATGCATCTGATACGTTTGATACGTCCGATGCGTTTGATGCGCCCGGTTCACTCGTTACTGCGCACTCCTGTATCACGTCGTCATTTTCTTCACCGACGCCATTGACGATCTCCAGAAACGCCCTCATCAAATCGTCGGTTATATCCGTACCCATCCTGTATTTATAGTAATCGCCGAACAGCTCGTCTATCTTTCGGCCTTCCCTGCTTTGAAATTCAAAAATTTCAGAATCTTCGGCCTTTATCCTGGGCCGTATGTTGATAATGCCCGGATTCAGGCTCCTAAGCGTTTTTTGCTCCTCGGCCGTGAATATACGGTCCGTCACAATCTCAAGATCTATCCAGGCATTGGCGTCACGGCCTTCCCTGCACCACTCCAGGGCTTGTCCCATTCCCTTTTCGGCCAGCCATTTTCTCAAGGGCCTGCCACAGTTAAGGTAGCAGGGCGTCACAACCGCATTTTCACCGGGCTTTGCATCAACAATATAGACTGCCTTCGCATAATCCGCTTCCGAGAAGCTGTAGGCAAGCGGAGAACCCGCATAGAATACGGGGCAGGGCGCATTCCTTATCTCCTGCGGGCGGTGCAAATGGCCAAGCGCCGTATAATGGGCCTTCGCGGGCATCACTGACGGATCGACGGTCATAGCTCCTCCAACCTGAAGCGTTCTTTCAGAATCGGAAGCGCTGCCCCCAAGCAGGAACAAGTGCGCTGCAACAAGATTTACCGTATCCTCGCGGAATTTGTCCTCCAGCTTTCTGAAAATACTGCCCACTCTTTGCGAATACGCCTGCTGCAACGCCGTCTCGTCGGCCTCCAGTGTCAAAAGCTCCTCGAGCCTTGCTTCTGAAGGATACGGCATCGTTATTACGACCGCATGATGCTCGCAGCCCGGTATGTTCAGTTCCAGCCATCCGGGGCCGGAGTCCGTTATACATACGACGGACGGTTCCGCTTTGTAATCCTCTCCGGCATCGCTTCCCGGATAACCCAGAAGTATTATCCCTTTTCTGCGGGCCAGCGGGCTTGCGGCGCAAAGACGTTCCGGATTATCGTGATTTCCCGCAATGACAACGACTGCTCTCCTGCCGTTATCGCAAAGCCTGTCGATTGCTTCGTAAAACAGCTCCTCGGCAGCCGCCGACGGGTTGCTGGTATCGTATATGTCGCCGGCGACAAGCACCAGTTCAACTTTCTGCTCCTCAACGATCCTGCAGAGATGATCGATAAATTCCCGCTGCTCTCCGATACGGCTTATTTGTTCAAGGTTTCTGCCCAGATGCCAGTCGGATGTGTGCAATATCCGCATTTCAACGCCCCCAGATCAGGTTTCTTAATATAATTATACCATTTCATTCGGACAGGAATAGGTATTTGTAAAGGAAATACAAGCCGCATGCCTATAAATAAAAAAAGTGGCGTCGGTTACTTCCGATGCCACAGCAGATGTTTTAGTTTTCCGTAAAAAAGATATGACGAACACGCAGATCAGTCTGTCAGAGGACTCTTCTCGCAGTCATGTAAGCGTTTGCGTAAAAACCCGAATCGATATCCGATATCGTAACGCCGTCGCCTGTGGAAGAAGCCTGGATAAACCTGCCTCCTCCAATGTAGATTCCAACATGGTTTATACGGTTATGTCCTCCGTTCGTATCGAAGAACACAAGGTCGCCGGGCTGCAGTCCGGATTTTGAAATGCGTTCTCCCTGCGCTGCCTGCGAGGTCGAAGTCCTGTTCAGCTTGACACCTATGTTGTTGAATACATACTTTGTGAAGCCCGAGCAGTCGAATCCCTTGGGTGTCGTTCCGCCCCATCTGTACCTGACCCCGATGAAACGTTTTGCAAAGCTGATCAGCTTATCGGTCACCGAATCTTCTCCCCTTGACGCCTTCGTCATAGTGGCGCTCTTCGTCGATATCTGAGCTTTACCGTCCGAAAGCGTTTCGATTTTTCCGATAGTCTTTTTACCCGCAATACCGTCCTGTTCAAGATCATATTCCTTCTGGAACGCCTTTACTGCAGCTTCCGTAATGTCACCGAAATACCCGGTAGGGCCGATATCCATAAATCCCAATTGCTTGAGATATTTCTGGAGTTCGGTAACAGCGTCACCCCTCATATCCTTTTTCAATGCTGTAACGGAACTTGCAAAAGCCATCTGCGAAGATAGAAAGACAAATAAGATCAATGCTACTGATGTGATAAGAAACTTGCCTGGCCTTGACATGATATGTCCTCCTCTTTTTTGTAGCCTGCGAGGTTAGTTGTCGGGTTAGGTAAAAGAGTATACCCCGCCGTTTTACCGGCTTCACCCCATTTGGTGCGTCCCCCGCTCTTCATTGCTGAAGATTCGGCTTCCATGACAGTTTACCATAATAGGATTTAGATAGTAACCTTTAATGATTTACATGAAATAAAACGATATGTTTATGGAAAAAGGCTGGTTGATTCATGGGAAGCGCATGTAAAAAAGGATCACAGGCATATGCCGGAATAAAGGCACACGCGTCCCGTCAAAGAAATTTTTTTCTAAACGGCAGGCAATATTTTCTCAAAAGCAATCCTTTCGCTGCCGTCCGGAAGATAAATTATCCCGCAATATGTAAACCCGTTTTTAATCAGCATTCTTTTCATCGACGTGTTCTGCCGGTGCGTGTCGACACGTATACTGGAGATACCCCTGCCGCGGCACATTGCTTCAACCTTGCAGATGATTACCGAAGCCAGGCCTCTTCCCTTATATCCCGCATCCACTGCTATCCTGTGAATCGTGGCGTATTCGCGGCTGCTCAGCCACTTGCCTTCAAATATCTCAGCGTAGGTTTTTTCACCGCCGAAAACCACGGTCACAGTTGCGACTATCCTGCCGTTGTCCCGCAATATATAACAGTCTTTATTGCCTATATCGTTCGTGATGGTAGAAATGTCCGGATAATTGTTCTGCCACTGGTTCACGCCCTGTTCCCTCAGGTAATCCTGGGCTTGCCCGATTATTTCCATTATTCTCTTTGCGTCTTCTTCTATTGCCCTGTGAAATTCCATTTTTCTGTTCCGCTCCTGTCATCACCGACGTCCGGTGTTCCGGCGCCCGGTGCTCCGACGTCCGTTGTTCCAGCGCCCGGTGCTCCGACGTCCGTTGTTCCAGCGCCCGGTGTTCAACCTTTTTCTGATTTTGCATCGGCCTTTTTATCGAGCTTTTTCTGTTCCTGGCCTGCTTCCTTTATCCTGATTATTTCTATAAGCCTTTCACAGGCAAGCTTACTGCAGTAGCTTGAAACGGCGAGTGTCAGCGCAACTTCGGGAAGCGCATCGACATCCCAATCCTGATCGATTTGCCCTGCTGTTTCATTCAATGCTTTGTCCAGTATCGCCCTGAATTTATCGTAAAATCCTTCCGGCTTGTTTTCGCCAAGCTCCTTTTGAAGTAAAAAGCCGGTATCCCTCACTGACAGCACCTGCTTCAGAAGACCTATTTCGGTGAGGCCTGCAAGGTGCTCCCTGGAGTATTTTTTCCCATCGGCGCGGGGCAGCAGCCTATCCTTGATGTAGTTGTTAATCATTGCCGAAGTTATCTGCCCGTCCCCTTCGAAATCGATCAGCTGTCTTTGCAGGTAGGATACGACCTGATCCTTGTAGAGGCCTATATCGGGAAATTCCGTCCATGATACCGGACGTTCCGACTTAAGCTTCATCTTCAGTTGTATCAGTTCTTCCATACGGCCCCTCCCGTCCCCCTGTCGATAGGTTACAAACAATATTCTACTATGTATCATCAGATAATGCAAATATCAATATATTATGCTTATTGATGTATTGACATATGAATAATTGCATAATATAATTTTGATTATTATATTACAACAACGAATTATTACAGCTGAGGTGATATTTATGATAGATTCCATTTGCGCTTTTGGCGATTCTATAGTGAAAGGCGTGGTATTCGATGGTATCCGGGGCAAATACACATATCTCAGGAACAGCTTTGCCAATATGTTCGGAACCAACACCGGTATCAAGGTCGATAATTATGCGAAGTTCGGCTGCACAATCACAACAGGTAAAAAATTGATCGAAAAACACGAACCGGAATTATCCTGTTACAAATATACCGTGCTCGAGTTTGGAGGGAACGATTGTGATTTTAACTGGAAAGAAGTGTCCGAGCATCCCGATGACGAGCATTTGCCAAATACTCCTCTCGACGAATTTGAAATACTTTATTCCAACGCCATTGACAGTATAGCGGCAAGCGGCAGCAAACCGGTCGTTTTTTCGCTGCCCCCGCTCAATGCGAAAAACTATTTCGCCTGGATATCCAAGAACCTGAATGCCGACAATATACTGCACTGGCTCGGTGACGTAGAACACATCTACAGGTGGCACGAGATGTACAACCTTGCGGTCGTGAAGCTCGCCACATTCAAGAATGTCCCTCTGATCGACATCAGGAAGGCCTTCCTCCAAAGCAGGAATTACATCAACCTTTTCTGCGAGGACGGCATCCATCCGAATGAAGAAGGCCATGCACTCATTTCAGACACGATCAGGGATTATCTTTCAAAACTGCCTGCGCTGGCCTTTTAGTTCGGCCCCGGCCTGGCTTTTGGATGGGTAAGCTCTTGGCCTTTTAGTTCGCCCCGGCCTGGCTTTTGGATGGGTAAGCCCCTGCCTTTTAGTTTGGTCCCGGCCTGGCTTTTACCTCGGTTGGAGAACCGGATTTTACGGCTTAAAGAGGCTATTTTGCCGCATCGTCCGTCAACCCCTCCAGCTCGTCCAGCAGCCGATCTATATGCGCTATTTGCTCGGCTGTTGCACCCATTTCCTTTGCCTTTAGTAGTTCTTCCCGGGAAGAGTCGTACCTGCCCATGTCGAAATAGACGAAGCCAAGCACATAATGGCCGCTGAGCGGATCCAATGCGATCAGATCATTGGCATGCCCTACGGCTTCATCGAATTTTTGCCCCATTTCTTCAACATAGATGAGTGTCCATAATGTTTGTATACGGGTATCCTTGTCAGGCCCCATGGCAAGTATCTCCTCCGCCAGTGTTTCCGCCCGGGTCCAATCATTCGACGTCTGAAGAGCTTCAAGCTCGTTGGTTTTTGCTGTGATACGGCCCTCTTTGCCGTTAAAGCCGTAATATATTCCCGAAAACGCCAGCAAAATAGATAGAGCTATATAGGCATACCTGTTCATATACCATTTTAAAGCCTTTTTGCCCGAAACCGCTCCGGTTGCCAGGAAACCGCCGATCAGCCCTCCGATATGCGCAAAGTTATCGATGCCTGTTTTTGAGAAGCCGTAAAACAGGTTAATAACGATCATTACGACAATATTCGCACCGAAACTTGACTTGAATAACGCCGGCCTCTCGAGCCCGAAAAACAGCAGTGCCCCGAGCAGCCCAAATATGGCTCCGGACGCACCCACGCCGGGATTTGAGGAGAACATGAAACTCAGTATGTTTCCGAAAATTCCGGCAATGAAGTATATAACCAAAAACTTGTACCTTCCGTATATTTTTTCCACGGTAACGCCTACAGCGTATAAGGAATAACAGTTGACCAGCAGATGCGGGATACCGGCGTGTAAAAACACTGGAGTAATGAACCTCCAATATTCACCATTGAGTATATTGGAATTTATCTTTGCCCCATAGGTAAGTATCAACTCTCCGTAACTAAGGCCGGAAAGCTGCGAATAAAGGAACAACAAAGCTGCGGCAAGTAGGTTGATCCCTATCAAAGTATAAGTCAGCAGCGGTACTTTCACCCTTGCCTTTGCCTCCGCTTCCCTGTATTCCTGTTTTTTCTGTTCCATTTGCAAAATGATGCCATCCATATCGAACTCTTCCGGATATCCCTCCGAAGCGACGCTTCCCGCCGCTTTCAGTATACCGAAATCCGTCAGCGGCGTTTTATAATGCTTCATAGTTTTTCCGTCCGAAAGGTTTATACTCAGACACTTAAGAAACCTTTTCTGCATGACATTTCCGAACTGTCCGGATATGATAGCTTCAAACTTGTCGTTTTCAGGCTGCTTATCAAACACGAACAATTCCATAACGTAATGGGAATCGCCGACATTCAGTCCGGAAAGCCTGTTCCGGTTTACAACCAGCCTTTCGGTTATCTCCCCGCTTGTGAGCTTATCACCGTCGAGGATCTCCAAAAGTATAAAGCTTCCGTTCACATATTGGGTCAGGATACTCATATCGGAATCGATAACCGGATTGCCGGATTCATCTGCCGCCAGAATGAAATTTTTCTGCATGATCAATCTTTTAATAAGATTGCCTGTAAACCCTCTTTTCATCTTCCACTCCCTTGTCAAAAACCCCACGGTTACCATTGGAATGGCGGCCGTGAGGTTTTAATTCGTTACCTTGGCTTATCATGTTTGTCCATAATACGCATTCGTACCGTGCTTCCTCAGGAAATGTCTGTCCTGCAATACCTGTGGAGCAGGCTTTACACCCGGGCTAAGCGTCTCTGTGTTAAATGCCAGCTTTGCCACCTCTTCAAGCACAACGGAATTGTGGACTGCCTCGGCGGCATCCTTGCCCCAGGTGAACGGGCCATGGTTTGCGCAAAGGATACCCGGTATATGTAACGGATCTTTATTTCCGATGGTTTCAATGATGACAAGCCCGGTATTCTTCTCATATGCGCCATTTATCTCTTCTTGACTCAGGCTGCGTGTACATTGGATCTCTCCGTAGAAATAGTCGGCGTGGGTCGTGCCATAGCACGGGATGCCCCTGCAGGCCTGTGCCCATGAGGTTGCCATGGGAGAATGGGTGTGTACGATCCCCCCAATCCCGGGATAGGCTTTGTAGAGCTCTATATGGGTCGCCGTATCGGAAGAGGGCCTGTACCTTCCCTCGATCCTGTTGCCTAAAAGGTCCATGATCACAATATCTTCAGGTTTCAGGACATCGTAGTCGACCCCGCTCGGTTTAATGGCGAAATACCCGCTTTCTCTGTCGATACCGCTGACATTTCCCCATGTATACGTAATCAGATTTCTCCGCGGCAATTCCATATTTGCCTCGTAAACCTGCTTTTTCAGTTGTTCTAAAATGATGATCACTCCTTCGTTCATATTCTAATGAAACGATATCATTATAAAGCGGCGCAGTCAACCGAAAATGCACTAACTTTGCGCTAACCTGCACTCAGTATGTTATGAGGTTCCTTCCGCCAAGTTTCGAGGTATCTACAATATCCTTGTATGATTCCGGCACTGTAACTGTTGACGGATTTCCATCGCTGACATATTCGTTCGAGCGTTTTATGCTTTTCATCCACCATGCCAGATCGGCATCCTGGGGTATGATCCCTGACGCCCTGACTCTGTGTACTGACATAGGGTTGAACTTGGTACTGAAAGGGGATTGATTGGGATCCCAACCGACCTCCATCAAAGCCTTGTTTTCATAACCGACCCCCTCGTACTCACCCTTCAGCACATACTGCGTCAAAGCCTTGGAAGGTGCGCCGTATGGGAGCGAAAATGTAGTGAAGGCATAACCGGGGATCAGTTCATACATTTTTTTCTGGTTCCCGCCGATCTCCTGCTGTATCTTATCAGCTGATACGGTCTCCTTCAGGTTGATATGCGAATAGGTGTGATTGCCTATATCAAAGCCTTCGTCTATCAAATACTTCAGCCTTTGGTCAAGCGTGCCGGCCCCGCTGAAGGTTTTATCACCGAGGTTTACAAAGAAAGTCCCTTTCATACCGAAATCCGGATGGGTCCTGGCGAACTCCTCCATTATCCCGACAGCGGATTCGGGATTGGCCTTAAGCGCCCCGCTTTCGTCTATAAGATTGAACTGTCCCGCAGTTCCGTCGTCAAATGTGAACACCATCGGTATATAACCGGCAGGGGTGTCTATATTGCCGTTGAGGTAATCGTTCAGGCTGATAAGCCTGTATCCTGATGTATAGAGAGTACCGAGTAGTTTCCTGAAAGAGTCGAAAGTAGTCGTATACAGCTTGTCGCCCTTTTCGTATTTCTTTATAAAATTATGGAACATAACTACCATGACCCTGCCCGATTCGTTTGGTTTGACTGCATTCACGTCGATCGCAGGCAGTGTAGTCGGATCCTTCGTCCTCGATTCAGCCGTTCCGGTTCCGGTATTTATTTCAGTCCCCTGTCCTGCATCACCCGGTTGCCCGGAATTTGTCCCTTCTGTTGTGTTTGTTCCCTGTACCGGGACCTGGTCCGCGGACTGTCCTGTAAGCTCTGCGGCACTGCCCGTCCGGGCCTGCTGTCCGGGTTGGACCTTGTCATACTCCCGACTTTGCAGCTTCGGACTGGAACAACCCTGCACAAGTATGAATGGTATCAGAAAAAAAGTGAAAAGCTTCAGTAACGACGTCCTGCGTTTCATCTCCATTGCCCCGTTTCTTTTGTATTTTGAACTTTCGTAAATCTTTCACATCTTATATTGACATAATTACTGTCTCCTTGTTTCAGGATTTACTTTATTTTAACCTTATGCGGAGCGAAATATCAGCGAGGATGAGCTTTTCATCCAAAGGGTCGCCCATCGGCAGAGGGATCAAACACTTACCAATTCACCGGTATAAAACAGGTAAAGATATTTCTCGGTCACCTTTTTGCCTGTGACTCTTTCAAGCGCCATCGTATAATAATCAATCTGGATCTTGTAGCGTTCCTTTATGATGTCCGATCCTCCTTCAGGTACAAAATCTGTCTTATAATCAAGCAACAAAATACCATCGCCGGTTTCGAACCAGCAATCGATAATTCCTTGCAGGAGCATGGTTTCGCCGCCTGTGATCTCCTCCGGCAGGTCTTTGTACGCCTCGGTGCAGCCAATGGCTATATTGAAGGCGGTTTCACGATGAATGGAGCCGGTTGAAAGCATGCGCATACCCACAGAGGTGCAGAAAAACGAGGCAATAGCGCCGGGCTTTACTATACTAACCTCCTCCGCTGTAAGCAGTTCCTTTGCCGCCATCTTATCCAATTGAGCCTTAATTTCATCGATAAAAACGCTGTTTGTATTGCCAGCATTGTCTTTATTGCTTGCATTGACTGTATTGACTGTATTGACTGTATTGACTGTATTGCCCGAATTACCCGGGTTGCCCGAAGCATACTGGTTGCCCGGATTGTCATGCTTGCCCGGGTTGCCCGAAGCATACTGATTACCCGGTCCATCGGCATTCAGCGCCGCACTCAGTTTTTGCAGGTCCAGATGCTGCATCACAAAATGCATCACTGTACCTTTCCTTGCCGCACTAATACCTTTTTCGGTCTCCATGAACAAAGGCTTTGCCACAAGCTGCCGAGTGAACGCCGCCGCAGTTTCGGAATCTTCTTCCTGATAAAATCTTCTCTTGAGCTCGGTAACAGATATTTTAACAGGAATGGAGGAAAGCCTGGCAAAAGGATATTGCCATTCCAACGCACTGATAAGATCGTTTGCACTGAACCCCGTACCGGAAGTCATTTCCTGCTCCGACGCGGCTGAATCCCACCTGTGTTTGTCTTCAAGCACACCGCATCGTCCGGCATTTTCTATCAGGTCGGATCCCTGTCCGGGTTTTTCTGCCGGGGCATGTCCCGGCCCGGCATTGCCCCCGCCTGCCCCTGTTTCCGTGGTTAACACGCCGTCAAGCCACTTCCTCACGTTATCCCGGGCTTGTGCAGCTTCTTTTCCGATCATCGCCGCTCCGGCGCCCCAAAGCTTTATTTCCCAGTTTGAAGCCTCGTCCGTCAATATCGGCAGCTTTCCATCCTGCAAAGCAACCTTCGTCAGTAGTCCGGCCGATTCATGCCTTACCAGAGCAGGACCGATCCAGTCAAGATAATTCGAGGCCTGCATCATATCAAAGGACGGCAGCTTCTCCTCTGTTGCCGATGCCGAGGCGCACCATTTTGCGCAGGTTTTGCATATGTCCCTGACGCTGCCCATTATGATCAGCTTTTCCCTGGCCCTTGTAAATGCGACATAGAGTATGCGCATTTCTTCCGATAACGTTTCGAGCCTAAGCTTCTGTCTGATGGCAAACTTGGGCAGGGTCGGCATGATGGTGCGCCTGTCCGTGTCCACAAGGTCGGGGCCGAAGCCAAGCTCCTGGTGCAGGAGTATTCCGTCGTTCAGGTCCATCATATTGAACCGCTTTCCGCAGCCGGCAACGATCACTATGGGGAATTCAAGGCCTTTACTCTTATGTATGCTCATGATACGTACAACGTTGTCGTTTTCGCCAAGTATCTTTGCGCTTCCCATATCTCCGCCGCCGCTTCTCAATTTGCCTATGAAATTGATGAAATTGAACAGTCCCTTGTAGCTGGTCTCCTCATATTGCCTGGCGCGTTCGAAAAGCATCCGCAGGTTTGCTTGACGTTCCGTTCCCCCGGGCAGTATTCCGGCATAGCTGTAATACCCGGTCTCCGTCATAAGCTTCCATACGAGCTCGTCGGTCGGCGTGTATTGCGAGGCGTCGCGCCAGCTTTCCAAACGGCTGAGGAAGCTTGCTGTCTTCTTTATCAACGCAGATCTCATTTCATCGTTTTGATCAGATACCATACTGCAGGATTGCCTGTTTTCTGCGGGAGGCTCTTGTCCCTGCCCTGGAGATTTTCCGTCGCCAGCCTGTCCGGCGTCTGCGAACAGCTTCATCGCTTCATAAAAGGGAACCGAACGATCGGCAAGCCTTATGTCGGCCAGTTCATTTGTATCAAAGCCTGCGATGGGAGATCTGAGGACTGCCAGCATTGGTATGTCCTGCAGCGGGTTATCTATGATCTGCAGCAATGAAAGTACTGTTTCAACTTCCACAGTTTGAAAATATCCGAGGCCCGCATCGGCATATGCCGGGATTCCAAGTGCTGCCAGTTCGTCGGTAAAAATATCGGCCCAGTTTCTGGTAGCCCTCATAAGTATTACAATATCTCTGAATTCGGCCGGCCTGTATGTTTTTAATTTTTTATCATATACGTTGAAGCCCTCGGAAGAGCTTGTTACCAGCTTTCTGATCCTGTTGCCGACAACCCGCGCTTCTGCCTGGATGTTGTCAAACGACTCCTCCTCGTCTTCATCCTGATTTTCACCGTCATTTTTGCCGATTTCTCCGTCGCTTGCAGCTTTTGCGAGCTTCGGTCCCCCGATAACACCGGTATCCGTACTGTCTGATGAAGCAGTACCGCTATTTGTAACGCCATATCGAGTATCCACGGGATTTGCACCGCCTGATTGCATTTCGGCTGTTGCAGTCGCTGAAGTAGCTTCTGCGGCAGTCGCTGATGCGGTCTCTCCGGTGGTGATCCCGATCGAGCAAGTTGCTCCGGCAGTCACTGATGCGGTCTCTCCGGCATTGCCCCCGATCTCGTTTTCCGATGAAGTGACGTCAAGAATATGCAGTTCGATCGGACCACCGGTAATACAGCTTTCAGTCGGTTCCTCGTATACCGCGCCGGGGTTCAGATACTCCGACTCCGTGTAATCAAGCTCCCCGACCATGGCTGACATGATCTGCCTGAAAACGAAATTGACTCCGTTTATGACTTCCGGCCGGCTCCTGAAGTTTTTGTACAGCTGTATCGTTCTGCTTCCGTAGCCGGGTTCCCTCGGATACGATTCATATTTCGAAAGGAACAGTTCCGGTCTGGCTTGCCTGAACCTGTATATGCTCTGTTTGACGTCGCCGACCATGAAAACGCTTCGATGGCTGTCTTCTTTCCCGGCAACCGTTGTCAGTATCAATTCCTGTATGAGGTTACTGTCCTGGTACTCGTCCACGAGGATCTCTTCATAGCGTTCCCTCAGTTCCTTCGCCGCGGCCGTCGGTACGCCCTCCTCTATCAGCGCCTTCAGGCAAAAATGTTCGAGGTCGTTGAAATCCAGAAGATTTTTAAGTTTTTTCTTTTGCGCATATGAAGCCTCGAACTCATTTACCATTTCAGTAAGGTATTTAAGCTGGGGATACAATTTCACGAAATCTTCCTCAAGATCGGCTGATGTGGTATTAAAGCCGCTCTCGTAAAGTTTTTTCACCCTGTCCTTGACAAGGCTGCGCAGTGCCTTGACCTCCTCTTGCGCGGTTTTATCCGCGTCCTTGCCGCATCTTGGGAGTCTTGCAGGTTCATATGACGAAAATGCGGCGTTTACGGCGTCCCAATCCACGCCGGAAACACCGTTGGCCGCGGAGGCATTGGGTACGTTATGTGCACTATGAGCCGCGGTGGCGTTGGGTACGTTATTTGCTTCGCATACCAGCCGCAGTTGCTCGAGCTGACCGATGTCCTCCTCAAGGACGCTGCAATACGGCTCCAGGCCCTGCGCCCGGCTTGCCAGCGCAGCCGCTTTATGGAGCAAGCCCGACAGGCCTTGCAGCTCGGCGGCTGCGCTTTTGAGCAGCACACGCGCCCACGGGGTGCTGCTCAAGCAGGCAGAAGCGCCGGGTCCGTAGGCTTCTGCCTGGGCGGCAAGCCACTGCTCGGGCCATGGGTGGCTGCGCGTGAAGCGGTGCAGCGTCGACACCAATTCGCGCAGCCCGCCGTCGTCACGCCCGCCGCCATATGCGTCCAAAAGCCTGTAAAACATACTTCCGGCATCCTCGTTTTCATATTTTTCTTCAAACAATTCTTCAAGAGCGTCAAGCCTGATAAGAGTACTTTCAGTTTCGTCCGCTATCCGGAACAGCGGATCCAGATCAAGACTATGGAAATGACCTTTGACCACCTCAAGGCAAAAAGAATGCAGCGTCATTATGCTCGCGCGATCAAGCAATGCCATCTGCTTCTGAAGGTTCGCGCTTGAAGGGTCGGCGTCGAGCGCATTTGCCAGCGCTTCGCCTATCCTCTCGCGCATTTCCGTTGCGGCGGCATTTGTAAAGGTAACGACGAGCAGCCTGTCGATATCGACAGGTCTGTCTTTATCCGTGATCTTTCGTATTATCCTTTCAACAAGGACAGCCGTCTTTCCTGCTCCAGCCGCAGCGGCTACAAGCAGGTCGCAATCCCGTTGCGTTATAGCGTCAAGTTGTTCAGGCGTCCACTTATCTGCCATTACTTAATCCCCCTGAATTTCGATCAGTATGCTGTTAACAGGGCATCCTCCCGCTGTCATAAAAAACATCATAAGCCTTCAGCGTTGGTATTGGGACAAGGTCTCTGTCTTTGTGTTCCATTGCCTGTGACCCATTTGCTCTATCGTTCCAAGGCAAAGAAAATACCCTGAGCCCGTTTCTTTTCTGTTATTCCCGTTTCTTTTTCCTGTTCCGGCATCACCTGTCAACGCCCGTTTCAGCCGCAGCAGCCTCAGAAGCGGCCTTGGAAGCAGCCTCGGAAGCGGCCTCGGATTCCGCCCCCCTCATTACCTGCCACCACTCGTCATCCTTACGGTCGGCAAGCATGCGGTAACGATTGTCGCGTATCGATACGTCAAACTGGCATATGGAGTTGAAGCTGCAATAGGTGCAGGCCGTCATCGACTTCTTTTTATACGGACTTATGGCTACATTTCCGTCCAGTATCCCGCTTCCTATGGATGCGAGCGTTTTCCTGACATATCTCCGAAGCATGCTGAACTGATCCTGCGTGGCCGCGGAGGACCGTCCCAGCGTACCATCCTTGTTGATCCGGGCGGGGACGATAAGCGAGTCCCCATCGATCTGCCTGTCCATCTCCCTGAGCAGCTTTACATCCGCAAGGACGAGGCCTTTCATTCTAAGCTCTTTCATAATAGCCTTTTCTATTTCCTCGTTAGTGCTTTCCCTGCTGCATCGTATCAACGGGTCGTCCAGTCTGAAATATAGTACGCCTGCGGGCAGAAGCTTTCCTTCTCCACCCGAGCCGGTCTGTCCATCGGCATCTCCGTTTCCGGATCGTTCACAGGCGCCTCCGTTTCCGGATTGCTCGCCGGTATCTACGATTTTGACGTGTCCGGTCTCATTCACCAGGCTTTTTTCTTCCCCGCACTTTTCCTCCTCGCTTTCGATCACGGCGTCGAGATAAGTGATAAGCTGGAGCTGAAGGCCATAGTATATGTCTCCCAGTTTCAATGCCTTATTGCCGGATTTATAATCGATAATTCTGAGATAGGTTCCTTCCTCGCTCTTCATTGAGTCTATCCTGTCGATCCTGCCCGTCATTTTCACGCATTCACCGGATGGCAGTTCAATTGTGATCGCAGGATATCTCCCACGGTCTCCGAATTCGACTTCATAGCCGGAGGGCTCGAAACCGCCCGAGCTGATGTGTCCGCTGATAAGTGTGACAGCTTTGGTCACGGTCCTCTTGAGTTTTTCGGAAAGGTACCGGTATTTCCTGCTGCTGACGAGAATGCTGCCTGCGTTGGCCGAGAGCCATTCATCGACGAGGACGCCGACCTGCTTGCCGCACCATTCCTTATCCAGCTGGCGCCAGCTGACTCCTTTTTTCACAAGCGTCCTTGAAAATTCATCTATCATATGATGCATGAAAGTACCGGCGTCGACGGGTTCAAAACCGTATATCCTGCGTTCCCCGGCTCTAAGTCCGTATTTCACATAATAAGAAAACGGACACGCCGCATATGCCTCCATTCGGGAAATGCTCGTAAACACAGGTCTTCCATACAAACCCGCAGCTCTGACGCCTGTGAGCTGCTTTGCATGATTGGTATAATTCAAGCCGTTCAATATGTTAAGGCATTTAACCTTCCACTCTTCGTTATTTGCAAACCATTTATAAATGTCCCTCCAACCGTCATTTACCGGTTCGCCGTCTGAATACCTGCGAAGCTGCACTACAAGTTCATCAAAGGCAGGTTCCTGCGCCGCGGGCATTATGATCCCGCCCTGACTGTCGGAGGTTATTGTGCTCTTTACCAAAACGCCGGGCAGTATTCTTTTTACTTCCGAAATGACGCGGGAAGGTCTCAGGGCCTTGCCCTCGCGGTCAGCCGTCGGATAGCCCAGCCAAAGGTAAGCTGACGGCGTCGCAAGAGCCATATATACCATAAACCTCTCTTCGAGACATCTGTTTGCCGTATTACCGGCAAGGTCGAGACCTATCTGCCCAAGGCTGTCGCGATCCATATCCGAAAGCAGTCCCTGATCCATTTTGGTCCCGGGCAATACTCCCTCGTTTACTCCCAATATATATAAAGCTCTTATATCATGACTTCTGGCCCGCTCTATACTGCCGACCAATACCTGGTCGAGCGCCGGTGGGATCAAGCCCATCTTGTGCCCTTCGAATCCGGCGGCAAGTATTTCCGAGAAGCGTTCTACCCCGAGTTTCTCCTCTCCCAGTACTTCTACCACCTGAGAGAATACTTCCATGACGATATTCCAGACCTGCCGGTACTCGTCCGCACGGTCCAGCCGTCCGTCGGCTGCGATCTGCTTCAATAGCTCCTCGATTCGCTTGTCGGCGCCCGTTTCACGTAGAAGTTCATACAAAGCTGTGCAGTAATCGACGGCTCCTGTACGGCCCTTCGTCTTTGCACGGAAAGACTCTACAGGAGCCGATAGCCGGCGCCTTGCGGCATTGATCCTTGAGAGGTATTCCGTTTCACGCCGGTCAGGTTCCGCGCTGCCATCCTTCAACACTATCGGACGATCCCAGTCTTCGTCCCGGGTCCAGTTATTTCCCCTTATCCCGTTTGCAAGCACATAATTTTCCAGCAAGTCCAGTTCATCTCTCCCCACTCCCGCAAGGCCTGTCCGCGCATATCTGAAAACTGCCTCATAGGACCAGTTTGTCGTTATGATCTCGAGAGCGGAACGTATGAAAACAATAAGAGGATGACCGTCTATATTTCTTTTGCCGTCGATAAAGAAAGGTATGCCATACCTTGTGAATATGCTTTTGACTGTCCCCGAGTAACTGTCGGGATTCCTCATTGTGACGGCTATATCCCTGTATCTGAAGCTGTGTTCTCTGCAGAGCCTTATGATATCGCGCGCGCAATCCTCAACCTCCGAGTATGGATTGGCTGAAGCCGAAATCAAAACATCTCCTGCGCATTTAGAATATTTTTTATAAGGGTAATTGTAGAAATTCCTTTCGAGATGTCCAAGCTCCTCAGAGGCGGCAAAACGGGGTAATATTCCGTTTTCCCCACCGAGCTTCACGGGCTTTTCGACTATAACGCCTTGTTTTTCAGCCATTCGGGTAAGCTTCACCGCAGTATTCCTGACGGGCTCAAATACCATCGAAGCTTCGCTGCCGTACCCTCCCGAAAGGCTGCCTGCGCCATCGGATATGTTGTCGGTGCAAAGGCACACCGTAACTCTTTCAGCTTTTTGCAACAGTTTGGCAATTACTTTGTATTCCTGAGGCGTAAAACCCGAAAACTCATCTATCCATATTTCGGCGCCGTCAAACTGTCTGGATTCGTCCAGCTTTTTAAACAGCTCTACGAGGTCGTCATCAGAATCCAGATAGTTTTGGTGCAGCTGCTTCTCGAATTCCGAATAGACCAGCGCCAGATCGCTGAGCTTGTCCCTCAGCGGAAGGCTGACCTCCTGCATTTCCGCCGCTTTATACAGTTGCTCGGGCGGGATGTCGTAACGCTTGAATTCCGTGATAGCATCGGACAGCGATTCAGTAAAACCCTTTCTCAGGGCGGCTCTTGAAAATACCTTCAATTCGCCCGAAAGCCTGTCAAGTATCCTGAACAGCAGCATACTTTTCCCCGACGCATTCAGATGCTTGCGCGAAATGCCGCCAACCTCTCCGAAGACGCGGAAGGCCAGTCTCCTGAAGCTAAGTACTTCTGCGCTGAATATGCCGGACGAACCCGTCGTTTTAGCGAGGCTTTTTTCAGCCTGCAGAGAAAATTGCTCCGGTACGATCAATACCAGCGGGTGTTCAGCACCGCTCCTGTTTTTTATTTCATGAAGGCAGAAGGCTGATTTACCGCTTCCGGCCCGGCCATATACAATTCTGAGCCCCATAGACGCCTCCGAAGGGTGAAGTTATACTGCATAAAACAATTGTACCATATTCGATTTTATTTTCTCATTTAACTTTTTCCAGATAGACGAAAGTCAGGGTATCGTGTATATACTCTTCCCTGACCTGCTTATAACCGAGGCTTCCATAGAAATATAGATTTTTTACACTGTTTTTCCCGGTAAACAGAGAGAACTTCCGACACTGAGGGAATACCTCCTCGACGGCAAGCATAAGCTTTCTGCCGATTCCCCTGTTCTGATATTCAGGATGTACGACAACGCGGCCTATGAAACACGTTCCGTCCTTTTCGCATGCCCTTATGGATCCTATTATATTGTCTTCCATAACAGCCTTCAATATGACCTGGTTCCGAAAATCGTCGCGTATACCGTCAATCGTCTGGGTCAGCGGAGGTATGCTGAAATCGTTGCATATCAAGGCTTCGCTTTGGTATGCCAGTTTCTGCAGCGAGAGTATCTCTTCGAGATCTTCGAACAAAGCTCTTTCAACCATTTTCTTCACCGTGACTCGCCTTTGGGCCACGCCCGCTCGGGCGGGACGTGATTTTGGCTCTACCTTCCGTTGAGTATCATCTGTATGATACCTTCTTCCGTCTCGGGGATATCATAATCACCCGTCAGTTCACCCGGATTGTGGTATACTATGCCGGCTTTTTCATTTTTAGCGAGACAATCGAGAAGGTATTCCTCGCCATATTTTTTAATGAAAGCCGCAAAAGCCCTTATTCTTTTATTATCCAGCATGCCTCCGCTACAGGGGAATTCGCTGCATTCCCAGCAGCCTCTGATGCCTTTGGTCTTGAAGCATTTGAAATTCTTGCACCAGTCCTTGTCCTTGCAGCCTTCATTTCTGCAGCCTGCGCAGGTTGTGTTTTCGATACACAAAGCGCATGCAAGTCCGCAAAAAGCTATTCCTTTTTCCCTGTCCATCTCTATCTCCCCCTAACCGAGCATTCCATACAATTTATGGATATATAATATCAAACATATGTTCGGCTGTCAAGTTCTTCCGCATTTTGTTCAATAAGGTTTGAAAGCCGCTTACAGTAAGCATTCCGCGACAATGTGCACAGCGCTTACGCTCGATACTATTCTCGATACTGCGCACAGTACTATTCACGGTTCTGTACCAAGCTTTTCCTCATACAGACACTGTTGCTGTTTCCGATATATACCCCATAATTCGGTATTACTTCGTAACCGCATTTCTTATAAAGACCGATCGCCTCATTCTGCCTTTTACCGGTTTCCAGAACTGCATACCCGAAGCCTTCCTTGATTGCCCACTCCTCGAGCCTGGCAACTAATATTTTCGATAAGCCCAGTCCCCTGTATTCTTTTGCGACAAAAATACGCTTCAGCTCGGCCGATTCGGGATCATAGCGTTTGAATGCCCCGCAGGCCGCAGGATGTCCCTCGACATAAAGCAATACAACGTTCTTTATGTGATCGATCCTGTTATGGGCCTCATATTGCTTCTGAAGCTCCCCATATCTCTCATTCAGATCCTCGTCGAGCATTTTGATCAGCTTTGCGAAGTCCTGATCTTCACTGTCGGTATAAACGATTTCCACTGTCATCATACAGCCCACCCTTGAGCGCTCCGATCAAGTCATCTGAAGTAATCCACCCATTCGACCGCCTCGTAGTTCCTGTCCCTGAGAATACTGTCGCAATGGCCTACGTGGTATTGCACGTGCCTTGTCAGCATGAATACTATGTCGATATTGTTGATCCCATTGCAAATAACGTTCGGCTCACTCAGCCATTCGTCGTTCCGGCCTTCAAAAAAGCTGCTGCAGATCCTTTTGACTCTGTTTTTGTATTCTATCAGCTCGTCCCTTGTAATACTGCCCTCAGGGTCATTTTCGAGTTCGGGGTACAGCTTCCTCTCCGCAAACGGCTCGGTGAATTCGTCCCCGGCCTGTCTCATCCAATATTCGACACCCGTCAGGGCGTGCAGTATCTGCTGCCAGAAAACGAATCCCGCAAGTTTTTTATCCCAGAGTTCATCAGGGCACTGAATGATCATTTTTTCGAGCATATCAAAGCTCAAATCGAAATGTATTTTTGCAGATTTAATAATGCTGCTGCTCATGATAATACCTCCTATTCCTCGTAATGTGAAATATCACCCCATATCACGGGATTCCATTTTCCATCCTCAAATTCGAGCAGGTTCAAACAGGCCTGCTTTATATAGGCACCGGTCCAAAGATCCTTTATTTCCTTTTTTTCAATATAGGTCGTGATCGCTTTCAGCGTGACCGCATGAGTGACCACCAGCAGATTCCCCTCTTTGTGCCTTCTCGCCAGGGTCTCCATAGTCCTGCCGACGCGGTCGATCAAAGCTTCAAAGCTTTCTCCGCCGAGAGGCCTGTATCTGTCCGGGTGCTCCCAGAAATTTTTGAATTCCTCGGGGTAAAGCTTCTCTGCCTCTGAAAACACCATACCTTCCCATACGCCGAGGTTTATTTCCATAAGGCCGTCCATCGGTACGACCGGAACATCCCTGTCCCCGATAATAATGCGCGCAGTCTGCAGCGCCCTCCGGCTCGAGCTTGAATAGGCCGCTTCGAATTCAACTTCCCTCAAAGCTCCTGCAAGCGATTCCGCCTGGCTTATACCAAGCTCCGTCAGCGGTGAATCCTTGTGTCCCTGCATCCTCTTCTGCGTATTCCAAAGCGTTTCACCATGTCTCGTTATGTAAAATCGAACCATTCTGACCTCACAATCCTGTCCTGTTTACCGTGAATACCTCTCCGCCTTCTACTTCGTTAAGCCGTTACTTCCTTGAGCCTGCCTTCGAAATGTCCGATATGCCACTGTAAATGCCTGTAAAAATCCTTTACGATAAAATTCAGCGGCAGTGCGTCCTCACCCTTGACCCAGACATTTTCCAGCGCGCTTTCGTCAATATTCTCAATGATCCTCAACAATATACGGTTATAGGAATACCAAAGTGTCGCAAGCTCTCTCCAGTCCATACTCCTGTAATTCTGCACCCGTATCCAGCTTTCCGCCTCGTATGGCGGGAAATCCAGCAGGTCGCCGAATTGCAGCCTGACGAATCTCTGGTGGTTGTTCGATGTCGAGTCGATCAAATGCCCTATGATTTCCTTGAGCGACCAGCTATCCTCGGCAGGCCTTATGTCTGTGAGCTCCGCAGGGACCTCCCCAAGCTTTTTATGGAATTGCTCCACCATCTCCGAGAAATTTTTTGTATCGATCATAATATACCTCCTGTATTAGTTCATTCTAAACAATTGCTTAAATTTATGTAAATCGTACTACTTTCGCGGAATATCCCTTGATTTTTTCAAATATACCGTCATACCGCGGTCCTCCAATTCGGGATAAATAAATCCAGACCGTTCCGCCACATCCTTCGCCATTTCCCTGAATAGCCCGCACATGGTGAAAACAGCTTTCCACAGCTTACCGTATTCAGCATTGGAATAAGTCCCGGTATACATTTTGTATTGGCTTTCGGAAAGATACCTTTTAAAATACTTGCCGCATTTGCCGGTCGACACCTTAAAACCGTTAATGCCGCCTATTTGCCAGCAAATCATCTGATCCAGCATGTCTCTGGCATATTCGAACATCCTCATGGCATAGGGCAATTCATCCCGGCAAATGCCCTTTGCGACGTTCTGCAGCACCCACCAGAACTCATTGCAGCAGTCGGAATAAAGCTTTTCGGTCGGCGGCATTATGTGATAGCTGCTGTCGTTCGGCACTCCTGCCGGCGGCAGTATGCCGTCCTTATCCAGCAGGTTGACTGTAAGGCTGTCCTTTCCAAGCAGTTCGCCCGTTTTGTCGACCGGAATCAAAACCAGGTCGATCCTGTTTCCATCGATGAACAGCATCTGGTAGTTGAAGCTGCCGTTGTTGCACGGAGGAAGCAGGTCCATTGCCTCCGGCATCTGTAGTATGAGCCTCTCCCCAAAGATATCTATCCAGCTGTGGTCCTGAATGAAAGGTTTCAATTCCGTGACCACATAAACGATATCATAATCTTGATAAAAGTCTTTCGGCGCGACAGGATTCGCTCTTGAACCGTTCATCACAACAGCCCTGATGCGTTCATCGCTTCTGGCCGTATCAAGGATAAGTTCCATCATTTCTTTTTCACTTCTGCAGGCGATCTTTCTGCAGCCCGCCGACCTGCTCTGCGCGGTCTTATGCGCCGCCGACTTGTTCCGCGTAATCTTATGCGCCGCCGGTTTGTTAGCTGCCATCGTGCCGGCCTCCGGCTCCGGACCGCCTTCCGCCGGTTTATCAATTCCGCAGGCCGGTTTCGACATATCGCGGCTTTTCACCACGGTGCTGTGCCTGCTTTCGATGTCTATATGTGAAAAATAGTTTTCCTTGTCGGCCATTACCCTGTAACCGTCAGTCAATACCTTAAGCGTGCCCGCATCGAGCGGTACGGAACACCAGGAAGGATCAGTGAAGCCGAACTCCACTTCCAGCCCGTCATTATAAAACACCCTTACGGATGTGACCCTCCCCCAATCCTCGGTTTGCATTTTATCAATACTGCCGAACCTGCCTGCGAAGGAATGATCCCTGACAAACAGCCTTGGATCGTCCGCCATCACCACGAGATCGACATCCGAATCAATCCTCGCCGTACCCCTGGCCTGCGATCCTACCAGAACCATGCAGCGTATATTTTCATCCTGCTCCGCCCAGTTCAAGGCTTCGGACAGAAAGCTCGAAACGCTCATTTTTCATCCCTCCCGGCGGGCTTGCTGCCGGTCATTATGAACAATGAATACGGCACATCCCTGTCCTCGATCCTTTTTACATCTTCAAAGAATACTCTGGTTTGGACGTCGGCAAAGCCTTTATCCTTCAACGCAGCCTTCAGTTCCTCCTGTTCGAAACCGTTATGGCCGTTGAAATCCTTCTCCAGCCTGTGAAAACTGCCGTCGTCCTGCGTCAGGTCCACTATGCAGACGGTACCTCCGCAGCAGAGCAGACCGTAAAAAACGGCCAGCGCGGAGCTCAGATCGACGATGTGGTGCAGTGCCATCGAAGTATAAATGACGTCGTATTTATCCTGCGGCAGAGTAAATCCTTCCGCATCCCGTCCGAATCCGGCTGCACCCAGGATGTCAGCTTTCAGTGCGATCATATTGGTTATGCCGGCTTCGCCGATTTTTCTGCAAAGCATATCCACCATAGCTTCTGAAACGTCGACAAGGGTTATATGGTCGAATCTGTCCCTGAGCCCGAAGCTGATAAGACCGGTGCCACAGCCGAATTCCAATGCATTCGAATGCGGCTTTATGTGAATTGTTTTTGCGATCTCTTCCGATATTGCTTCTGCACGTTTGATCCTTCTATCAGTATCCCAGCCTGCAGCTGCGGTATTAAAATCCATTTACTGACTACCCCCGATTATGAAGCCATACCCTTACTTCCGAATACATTACGAGACGAAAACAGCCGGTCTTCGCCGGCTGTTCAAGTTCTTCCCGTTTATCCTTATTGTACCAAATGAGCTTTATATTTTCAACTGCAAAGTTCAGCTATAATATTGTCATCCTCTGTAAAACCATTTGGTCGGAAGCAGGAAGGTCCATGGCATGGTTATCAGCGCTATCGTAAGCGCGACCTTGAACCTGAGCTTTTTATCCTCTATCTGCCGTACAAAAGTGAACCTGTAGTTGAAGAATAGGATAAATGCCGCGGATACAAGCATTACAGACACTATTATCAAGAGCGCCGGAGGATTGCCGAAGGGGTCGTAATTTATTCCCGTCAGGTACTCATTTGGCAATCCCAGCCCGGTTCCGCATGCGCTTACAGTAAAAAGCAGAGCCGCTCCTATAATGTCAGATAAAAACCCGAATATCCATACTTTGAGCACATTGCTTTTATAAAAGGTTTTCAGGTCGAGCTTAAATGAAGATAATTTAAAAACCGCAAAACATAGTACTGTCACCAGAGAATCTATTATGAAATTACCGATCAGAGTTATAAATATCACCGGTGGAAAAAAAATCAAAAACCAGATTGGAAAAATAACGTTATAGAGCTTTACTCCCTTTTCCATTTGCAACTCCTCTTGTTGTTTTATTGTTCGTTCAGTCTTCTTCTCGTAGTCATCGGCATGCCGTCGTAGCCCCATGCATCGGGATTCAGTTCGTCAATGATGAAATAATTGGTCTCATGGCAGTTCCCGAGCACATCCGACATCAGTTTCCCGACGGCATGCATCATATTTTCCATTTCCTCCGGGTTGGTCGTACCTTTTGAGACCTTGATATTCAGGAAGGTTACTATTTTATCTGAACCCACGTTTATCAGCTTCCCACCGACCGACCACCGGCTTGCTTCCAGTTCGTCGACTGTTATTACGGTGTAATTCCTGTCCCTCCCCATGATCCCCACCACGAGGTCGGTTATACCCTCGAACAGCCTTACCCTTTGTTCGTCCGATACCTGGCCTTTTACAAGCTTCAGATTAATAAACGGCATAATTTTGCCTCCTTGTTCAAATCGGATAAAATCCTTGTTAAAATGCATTCCACAAAAAAATGAATACAAATACGCTGCCCCATGCATTACCGGTACGTTCCTTTACTACAAGCATGCCATAAATGATGATGAAAACTGCCAGCATTTCAATAATATTTTCGATGGTAACGCCAATCATCCCATGGATTAGGATGCACATCACACCGCTGATGATTGCGCCCCAATTAAGCCACATATTCTTCGGCGGAAATATGGCGTTTATTTTTTCACTGACCACCACATAATTAAAGCCCTCGAAAAAACCCCAGGCGATTGCTACTATTAGCATTCCGCCAACGTTTACGGGAAATTCGGAAGAAAGGATGTCATTTGTCATCCATACCGACCCGAAAGGCATATATCCATCAAAAGCTCCCTTAACTACAATAAAAGCAGTATAAGGAACATACATCAGCGCTGAGAACACTATGGACGGGAATATACATTTAGTCCTTAGTCCGTACCCAGGCAGGCTTTCCTTCCTGATAATAGAAACAACCGTTATCCCGAGCCCCGCCACGCCAAACTGCATAAATGCCATTACCAAGGTCCGGATAAGGATATTAATACTTTTATCTTTGGCAAAAGAATTGAACCACGATTGAAAAGCCATGTAAATTCCGAGGATCAAAAACGTTACGATAAGAATTATACAAAGGTCAGTTACGGCTTTTTTCCGCTCTGCCGGTATATTTGTCCTGGCAAGCTCCACGCTCCGACACTTCCTTTCAGTAGCTTATACTTCTATACGGTCCTCTCCATAAAGCAGACTTCAAAAGGCAAATGCTCGAATTTCTTCGTGCCTGTTTCTGCAAACCCGCAGCTTATGTACCAATCCTTGAGGCGCCTATTTTCGTTTATAATGCCGATAGACACCTTTTTACCGCCGTTGTTTCCGACATAGTCCATTACGAAATCGATGAGTTCGCGCCCGTACCCGTTATGCCTGTATTCCGGCAATACCGCAAGCCTCTCCATGTAAAAGACATCATCCTTCGCCTTTTCCACAGCTACGAAGCCAACACAAATATCATCCCTGTACGCTCCGTACATGGAAACCCCTTTGTCCCTCATTGCGACCAGTGATTCGGGGCCAAGGAAAGCCGGGTTTTTAGGGGCGTTCTCCCGGGTTAGGTTAAACTCTTCGGCTACGGTGATAAAAGACCTTCTGATTACGTCATTACATTCCTCGAATTCATCCTCTATTTTCCTTATGCATATAGAATTACTCATATTTGACCCCCTGCGTTTCTTTCGTCTTCCGCTTTCCATTATAAGCTCACGCTTAATATTCGGGTACCGTACCATATTGAATCTATTTTTCTAATTTCATCCGCTCAAAATCCTCTTTTATTATTGAATACATATTGCTGTCTTCGAAGCCCGTGATACTTCTGTACTTTTGCTTTGCCATGCCTTCAAAGGTCATTCCCGCCTTTTGCATGACCCTCCCCGAGGCAGGGTTGTTTACGGAGTGATATGCTTCTATCCTGTTGAAACCGACCGAGGTAAATGCAAAATTCAGCAAGGCTTTGAGGGCTTCCGCTACGATCCCCTGCCCCCAGTACTTCCTGCCTATGCAGTACCCGATATCTCCGCAAAGATCGGATTCATTGACTACGAATAAAGCAATTGCGCCTATAGGCTCATTCGAATTTTTCAGCGTTATGGCCCATTGGTAAAAAGATTCCCTGCGGTAGGAATCCAGCCAGCCTTTGAGGATTTTACGCGATTCTTCCTTATCCTTATGAGGCATCCATCTCATATGTCTGCATACATCCATATCGTTTGCCCAGTTATTGAATATGCAGGGGGCGTCATCCCTGGTAAAGCGGCGCAAGACCAGCCTTTCGGTTTCGATCGTCACCGTTCCTTTATGCTCCAGCACAATACTCAACTCCGATATATAAATATTGGAAATTATTATATATGTACTCGTAAGGATAGTCAATAACACGCGTGAGTAAGCTTGACAAAAACATTCAGGGCTCGAATTATGCGGAATCAATTACAAAGCCCTAGGACCGTTGATCTTAGGGCTTTATCTGTAAACACGGTTATCTTTTATTTTGTCGATCCCTTATGAGAAATCCGGGATCAATACTGTGAACAGTCGTTATGCACATTCTTGGATCACAATTATACTTTGGGTTAACGATCATGCCAGGATCTATCGAACTGAAAGTGCCGTTCAATATACCCGAATCATGGGATGCGCTATTCGAAAACACGTCAGGCTTATCGGAATCATATACGGTCGACGCAACGCTGTTCGGCGAACAAAGCAGACTCATACCAAGAAACAATACAAAGCTAAAAAGGTATTTGGCCCTCATAAAATCACCCCGGAACATTTTGACGATATGCTTACAAAAAAGTTCCGGAGATACTGTGTTTAAAACTGGCGTTTACGCTTGAAAACCCCGATAACGTAACGGGTTTGTCCAGAGTTCATATTCGTATCGAAGCATGTGACAAGCTCCCAGCCTTCCCTTCCAAGGTCATTGAGTTCGTTTTGGAAAGACGTAATGTCGACGATGCCGCCCATTACCCCGTGAGTTTCCAGTTGTATCGTCTGGTATTCCCAAGATTCCATTTTATATACCTCCTCTATCTTTTCACATTATACGAGTCGGCCGGTCGATTTTCCTCTTTTATAGTGGTCTTTAGGGGCGTAAAACTCTTTTATAAGGCCCATATAATCAGACAATTTTACCAAATCAGGTCCGTTGAATTCAAAGGTATATCCATTGCATTTTTCTATTAACCTGTTTTCCAACGTATAAGCTTTCCTGAATTTACATATGCCGCCCTTATCATTATGGCAGCGGCGACAGTTCCCGTATTCGCTTTCAAAAACTTCTTTTATGAAGCTTTTAGAGTTCTCGATATAACTACGGTGTTTATCGATATTATTAAGGAAAAGCCTGAGAACAATAGAACTGTCCCTTATGTATATTCTAGCTGCCACCTGTTTGTATTTGACTCCGTTTTTGGAGTAGATGATCATATACCTGCCCCAGCAGTAACCTTCGCCGATATGGCCGCCGCAGCCATAGCCGAGTTTATTGATCTCATCGTCGAATGCAGTAATGAAAGCCTTGCTTTCTTCCGAAATGAAGCTGAATCTATCTTCAGACAGTATGGTTTTCAATCTCTTGCCGCTCCTTTGCCGGTTTATAGTACAAATTCTATCTGGCAGTCGCAAGGCTCCTTTTCGACTGCGGCAGGGTCGACCTCTTCCGCCTCCACGCAGCCGACGGCTTTGTAAAACGCCTGTGACTCCTCGGAGGAATGTGAAGAAATATACAGCTTCCCGGCCCCGAATTCCCTGGCACGCTCGCATACGGCGGCAAACATTTTCCTTCCTATCCCCTTGCTCCTGTGCTCAAATGAAATATGCAGCATGTCCATATGCGCATATTCCTTTTTGCTCCCGATGAATTCCCTGTCGACACTGGCAAAGCCAACCAGGCAACCGCCTGTAAAAGCGCCGAAAACTGAACCTCCGAGTTCGATACATCGTTTTAAGGTTTCGACGGTCTCTTTCTTTTCATTATCCTCCCATTGCTCGACAAACGGTATATCCTTCAGTATCCTATCGCCGTTTTCCTTGCGCCAGCAACGCTTAACGTCCTGATAGCGGTTGAAATCCTTCAGCATATCCGGAGTACAATCTTCCATTTTCAGTTCCTTTATTATCAGATCCTGCTCCACGGCCATGTGTTTCAATCCTTTCAGCCCGTGCTATGTGACAGTTATCACTTATAAACGGCGATGTCCTTATCAGCTGCCGGCGCGTAATACCCCTCCCCGGCTTCGATCTCCGCAAGCGTACCGTCTGCAGCAATTTTATAGGTTATATAATAATGTGTGATATCGTCCTTAGTCTCGGAGTTGATATTTATATGCAATAAGCCATTGCATCGTTTAAGGAATTCAAAGGATAACGCAACTCCTTCGTTTCCGTATTTCTTTCTTATCTCTTCCAATATCCCGTCAGCGCCGGGGTATTGAAGGAAGCCTTTCCTGGTGATCTTCCTTGCTCCGTATTCATGGAAGCCTTTCTCATCCGCATAGTAAAAATACTTTTTCCAGGTATGACCGCAGGTCAGATCGTCACTTTTCAAATAAACCATATCGTAGGTTGAATTGGTAACGGTAAAATCGCAGGTATTATCGCTGAATTCTGCGAATCCCCTGCAATTGTAGCTTTCGATACCGTTTCCGTCCTTTACGCCCAATAAGATCGTCTGGCTCTCCGTTACAAATGCCAGATCGTATCTGAAATAATATTTACCGGCCAGTTCCATGCTTCCGTAGGTATCCGGCTGGATGCACTGCCATTCGGCTACCCTTTTGACTACATTTTCATCTTCGAACCAAATATCTGCCGAGCAGCCTATAGCGCTTTCTTTCCAAGTACTCTTATCCGTAATGACATAGAAATTTTCTGCCGTCCCGTCTCCGTCATAATCGGCTTCAAATTTGTCTGAATCGTATGTAGCATAGGCAGCGTCGGTCTTGATGATCGCATCAGGCAGAGTTTCTTTACCGTCAGGCGCAGTATTGCCAATATCAGTCCCGGCGCCTTTGATATCGGATGCAGTACCGCTGATATCCGGCATCATACCGTTGGAATCAGGCGCCATAACGCTGTTATCCGGCGCAGTACCGTCCGGGCTCTCTGTTGTTATGGCTGTCGAAGCTGCTTGCTCCGCAACGGCCGTTTCTGCCGCAGACTTATCGGACGAACAGGCGACAAATAATAAAAGTATATTTGTAATCAGGCTGAATAAAACGAACTTTTTTAACACTTTAAATGCCCCCGGTTTATGCGCTTATATCCATCAGCATTCTGATATTTCTCGGTATTGCCGGGTACCATTCGTCCAGGCCCAGTTCGAATATCTTTTGTTTCGTGCTTTCCGGAAAGCTTTCGATAGGCTCGCCCTGCAGCAGCATCCCGGTTTCCTGTTCCGAAAACGCCAAAGTATTTTCCATTTTATCTATATGACCAATATTCATCGGACAATGTTCCTGACATCTCAAACAATCGTAGCAGGTGTGATGTACGGATACAGGGAGCCATTCGGGGAAGTCGCCCGGGACCTCGTTCAAGGCCGAAAGGCACTTTTGATTGTCGATAAGGAATTTTTCACTTCTTATGGCGCCCGTTGGGCAATTATTGATGCAGACTCTGCAGTTTCCGCATTTCTTTGAAGTCACTGCCTGTCTCCAGTTGTCTTCCTCGCACGGCATATCTGAAAAATATGCGGCTAATGAAAAATTGCTGCCCATCCCTTCTATATAAGTGATATTGTTTCTTCCGTATTCCGAAAGACCGCTTTGCACGCCCAACCGCTTCAATGGAAGGTTGCCGGCCCGTTCCGCACGATATCCGAAGCCGTCCAGAAAAGTTTTTATGTATTCGTCGGCTTCGTCGAAATCCGCACGCACCAGGCACTTCGCGGAGTATTCCTTCCCGTTGCTTGTAAAAACAACATCCGCATAAAAGGGATGCGATATTGCGACGATGATCACAGATCGAACAGTGAAATCCAGACTGGGGATATCATAGCTGTACAAGCTGTTTACGATCCACTTCTGAAAGCCGTTCAACTCCTCGCTCCTGGCAAATTCTTCAATATCGTTCCTTAAATCCACGATACGATGGGGAAATATTATTTGTAGCCTGTCCCCATGCTTAACGGCTTCGCTTCTAAGTAAATTGTTCATTTTACAGCCTCACTCCCGTTACTAAATAATACAGAGCCACGATCAGCAGCACGACGGCCAGTGTGATCAACGCTCTACTTCGCCTCTTCTGTATAAAAACCGGTACCATGACATTATCGATAAAAAATCTTCCCGGCTCGCATTCGACGAAAACGCCTCTTGACACCATCCGTTCAAATACATAGCTTCTTCTTATGTTGAATTCGCGGATAAAAATGGCATGTTCAGCGTCAACAGCCCCGACCTCATTAAAAAACCTTATCAATGAATTTTGTTTGTGGATTACTGCCGCTGCGCCACTCATAAAAACACCTCTCACTGCTATCAGCACTTGATTTCACACATAATACCATTGTCTGGCAGCCTATGTCTGTTGAATCTACAGGATCTTTTTCAAAAACCCGTCGAAATAACCGTAGAATTCTTCCTTATTGCTCAAAAAAACATTGTGATCGGGATGGGACATTTCCCGTGCAGTGCAATTCTTCAGAAGAGCCTGCATTTTTGCATAGTCTTCATCCGGTACGGCTTCATGGCTTTTGGACCTGACCAAAAGAACAGGGCAGCGAATATCAGGCAACAGATCGTACCAGCCTATGTAATTTGCGATATTCAATGCCATGGCTTCGGAGCTGAACAGCATTTTGTACCCTTCGACTGTTTCCGCCAGGCTTCTCATGAAATATTGATATTCCAACTCGGAATGAGAATTCCGATGCAAGAAATCCATTGCTTCATCCAACGTAGAAAACGGCAAAGGCCATTCTCCTGTGTATGGATCTTTGAGCTCAGTTCTTTCCGGCGCCGGCTTCTTCTCCGCGATAGCGGGCCCTGCGGCAGATTTGTCGAGTATGGCTGCAGCTTTTACATATCCCGGGTATTTGGCCGCCAGATAGCCGACTATTGCCCCGCCCATGGAATGGCCGGCAAAAATAGCCGAAGCTATTCCCAAATGATCCATAAGCTCAACAACGTCCCCGGCCATTTCTTCCACGGTATACTCCGTCCCGGGTTTACCGCTCAATCCATGGCCTCTTTGATCCGGCGCAATGATCCTGTACCGGTCGCCGTAATGCAGCATGAAATCGGACCACACCTCCGCCCTCCCCCATCTTCCGTGCAGGCAAAGGATAGCAGGGCCGGGGGTTCTTGTGTCGAGATAAAACATATCCAGGCCTGAAAGCCTGGCCATATTTCTGTATAGCCTCATATTTACCATAACGTCTCCTATATCTTATCGATAGGACTTATAGCCAGTCTATCAAACATATGTTCGATTGTCAAATAATTCTATACGCCTTATGTTTTATCGTTTTCCGTTTCCGTCCGGCCATGCTTCAAAAGCTTGTCAAGAGTGCCCTTCCTGACTGCCTCGCGCAGTTCTTCCATCACCTTGATGCCCTTTACCTCTTCATTGGCGTAGACCTTGTTAAGTTCAAACTCCAACGGTATCCATGTTTCGATCGGGGATTCGTTGTGCTGGATCACTGCCTCGAGCTTATCGAGCGCATTGAACAATCTTGCCTCTTTGCTTTTCTGCTCTTTCATTTCAAGGAACAGATCAGCCAATTCGCTGCCCGCTTCCTCATCGAGCATATCTATTATCCGACTTACGGCATTCTCTTCCTTCCGTATGTCCTCCTCACTTTTGCTGAAGCTTGGGATGTCGCCCGCTATGGCTTCTCCCAGGTCGTGGAACAGGCACATTTTCATAACCTTGTTCATATCGTATTCATGCTGTAGTTTGCCTTTCAACAGCCACGAAAAAACACAGAGCCTCCAGCTGTGCTCCGCAACGCTTTCCTGCCGCATCGTCGACGTCCATGAGTGGCGCAGTTCACATTTCAGCTTCTCGGCCAAGCCCAGGAATTTAATGATTTCTTCAGGCTTCATGCTTTCTCCCTCACAACTAGCTGCAAATAGCTTTCAAGTCCCGTACCAGTCCAAGCCATACATCGTAGGATCCTTTTAAATCCTCCGGACCCGAACCCAGCTTTATTACCTCAAGCATTCTTTCATAACAATTTTCAGGCTTTATCGCGAAAGCATCCATATATTGTTTCGTCCTTTTTCTGCTTGGAAAATAAGTGTGATTGACCGCGTATAACGCCTGCAAATAATGATCGAGCGCCGTTTCCAGGACCATATGGTAAAACAGCACGTCCTTCCGAAGCAAGGCGCGTCCGAAATCCTCTTCATCGTTTATCCGCGCGATATGAAAATCCGCCAAATATTTTTTCAGCTTGTCCGGGTATGTTGAAAGCTTCTCTTTCAAAGACGCGTATACTCCATTTTCATCATATAAAACATTGATGTTTTTTAATGTGGCCAGGCGGCCGACCGGATAGAATCCCTTAACGTTGTCCGGGTGTTTTCCTTCCAGGACTTCATCAACATATTTCAAAGTTTCGCCGATGGTGAAATACATGAGCATGGTTTCCACGCCGTCTATGACAAAGACGTCGCCGGTTCCCCAGTAACCGCCTTCACAAACGCTCATAGCCAGGCTTTCGAATAATGAGCTGTTTTTATTATATAAAGCCCGTCTATCTTCGTAACCAGGTATACTGTCAGCCATAACGAATATGTCTATGTCGGATTCCCCAGGCCTGGGGATTTCATTTATATCGCCCGTCTGTCCGATCGCCTTTATTTCGTCCATAGAAGCCACTGCGTCCAGCAATTTTGCTATTTTGTCCTTTATGTTCATTTCCATAATTATTCTCCAGTTGTAATATAATCGAAATATTTTAGCTGCAATTTGCTGCTTCGTACAGATAAACTTTTTTTATAATGATGTTGCGGCTTCATATGCCGTACGTAAATGTTTTTCCAGATTTTCAGCGCGCCTTTCCGGTTCAAGCCTGGTCATACCATCCAGAACGATCATCCTGCTTTCGCTGACCCTGTCAAACAACCTGTCTCCAAGCATAACGGTCTGCATACTTTTCAGATGGCCGTATTCCTGAAGTTTCTCTGCTGAATGTCCTGTTATACAAATCACTATGGCCTTTGAAAGTTTTTTCATTGTGCGTTCGCCATAAGCGAAGCCGTACGTCCAGACGCGGTCGAACCAGCCCACCAGCTTCGCCGGCGCTTCTGTCCAGAACACCGGGTATATGAACACTATCGCATCAGCCCTGTTGATTTTGCCCTGTTCCTCCCTTACGTCGCCTGTAAGGGGGATATCCCGGCGGTAATTGGCCTCCCGGTAATATTCCTGTTCACTCATATCCGTTTTGAATTCCATTTTATACAGATCTGAAATTTCATATGTATGTCCAACGTTTTCCAGGCCCCTTATAAACTCGTCCCTGGCTGCTCTCGTGAAGGAATCCTCACTGGGGTGGGCATATACAATAAATATGTGCATTTCTGTTTCTCCTTATTTATCCGAACAGCTTATAGATACAACACGGCAAGAATCTCTGCAAATGTCAATTATGTGCTAGATGCACTCTCATCACAGCCAGGGTATTTTGACCCTGCCGGTATAATCGGCCCAGGCCGAGCCGAAGATTTTGGACAGCATCTCTTCTTCTCTGGGGGAATATAGCCTTGATCCGATATAAATAGCGATCCCAACCAAAGCTCCCAGCCATGTATTGAGCAGGAAACCGAACCATGGCAGCACCAATAAAGCCACACCCGTGTATAGAGGATGCTTTACCAGAGAATACGGTCCGCTGGTTATCAATTCCTTGCGGGGCGCCTTCGTGAGGATCAGAAACACTGACCAGATCCAGATAATGACCCCGGGTATCATGATAACTATTGATATGATTTTCAGGATCGTTGTTGGTCCGCCTACGTAGAAAAATTCCGGGAATAAAATGTTCAGCAGCAAACCTACCGCTAAAAACGGCAATGTAAACAACCAGATTTTATCTGCGCTTCCCGTAAGCACCTTCAATTTCATAACCTTTCCCCCTTTATATAATCATTTTTTAAGTATCAAAAGCCTTCCTGTTAAGCTTTCAAGCTCCCTCACCAGGTAATCCATGCCGACCAGCTGAACGCCGTTTTCACAAATCGAATGATCATAATTATCCATGTTCAGAGCCGGTGAATTTTGCCGGGTTCAATCCCCGAAAGCCTCTACCGAAAAAACGACCGGTCGGACTCCATCCGTACAACAGAGTATCTGCTGACCGTCCTTGCTGTTCCACGGCGTATAGGTCGAGCCGGCCGAGATCGCACTGACTCCCCTGTATATATCGATCCACGCCCACGGGCAAAAACCTTTCGGCATCTCAGCTCCGCCCTCGTAAATAAAGGTTTCTCCTGCATCCAATAACGGACAGGGGCCGACGGCGCTCCCCTCCGTGAGGTAAGCATCAGCCAGGTCCGGAAAAAACTCCTTCTTAAGTACTGTAATCCTGACCTTCTTCATTTTTTACCCCTCCTTGTCAGTATATCCGCAAATTATTCTTTGATATAACCTTTTTCCACCGCGTCGCCAACAATACTTTTAATATAGTTCCAAAGCTCATTTGAGCCTTTTTCTATTCTTTGATTTCTTGCCAGCACCTTATCGCTTGTGACGTTCAGCCGCTGCCATTGCAGGCCCTTGGTTTTGTAGTTGTGCAATATTGGCATGAAACTGTCCAGGGCTTGCGCAAATTTGGCTTCCTGTGTGATACCGGCTTCATATTCGTTCCACAACGAAAGGAATACTTCGCTTTGATCCTCCGGCAAAAGTCCGAATATCCTTTTTGCAGCACTCAGTTCCTTCTCCGCTTTTTCCTCCCGGTTCACGTTACCGTATGCAAATGCATCGCCGGCGTCTATCTCGACAACGTCATGGATAAGCGCCATCTTTATGACCTTCAGCATATCGATGCCGTTTTCATTGCAATATTCCGAAAAGACCACCGCCGCAAGAGCCATATGCCAGGAATGCTCCGCATCGTTTTCCTTCCGCGAAGCGTCCATTATTATCGTATTGCGTAATATCTGTTTGGCTTTGTCTATTTCAATTATAAAATCAAGTTGCTTGTTGAACCTGTTCAAATCCATCGTTATTCCCCCATGTAAAATCATAAAACTTTCAGAAGCTTCACATATTTCCCCGCCTCATCTTCGCCTTCAAAAATCACGTTTGTAAAGCCCTTTTTCTCATAGAGGTGACGGGCATTATAATTATCAACGTCAACGCCTAAGGAAATCTCCACAAACCCCAGGCTTCTCGCATACTCGATCAGGTAATCGAGTATTATGCCGCCGACTCCGCGGTTCCTATACTCTCTTTTCACTATCATACGCGATACATAGATCCGTCTGCCGGGAATCGTATAATCGGGGTCATATCTCTCCAGTACAAGAGAACCTTCTCCGATAAATTCATCGTTTTCCGCATATACAAAGATAATCCTGTTACCGTTAACCAACTCGGCAAACCACTTAGCGGCTCTCTGCGGATCGGCATCCATATTCCATATGTTTCCGCACTTCATATAATCTTCCGGTTTCAGCCTAATAATGTTATACATTATACCGACCATCTTCTTTACACATTTATTAATAAATAATAGCATACTTTGCCATATACTTTCCATATCATAACCGGCATTTCTCATCAGGCCAGAAGCGAGTCATGCCGATAACTATCAATTTATTCCACCAAAAGCCGATATACTTATTGTCGGTGTATCCCGGTTAAGGACAACCGGGTCAAAAAACTCATATTATGCAAGGAGGCAGATATTATGAGAATCGAAAGTTCATCCGTACAATTGTGCGGGGCAAGCACGTCTATTGAAAAAAACACCAGTGATAAAACGCTGAAGGCATGGGTAGGTAACACCAGGCCGGCTTTTGAAGGCGAAAAAGATACTGTCCCTTTTCTCTCGGATCAGGAGAGCGGGCGTTTGTTCAATCGTACCACAAAAATCATCAAGAAGTTTATTGAACTAAACGGGGCTACTCTGCAGCTGTCGCCGGAAGGCAGAAAAGCGCTGGCCGACCAGATAGCGGGCCAGATAGCGGATCAGCTGCCGGACGTTTCGCAGGCCACCGTTTCAGATGCATCCTGTCTGGGCGATGACGAAGACCTTCTTGAACTCAGCGATAAAGACAAACAGAAGATATACCTGCTCGAGAGGATGATAGAATTTCTCACGGGCAAGAGATTCAAATTCGTACTGCCCAAGGGAATCAGGACGGACAGCGGAAATTGCCCGCAAGCGATCAAAATACAGCCGCAGCAGAGATTGGGCTGGGGACTGGAGTATGATTACCACGAAACACACTATGAGAAGCAGACCATGACCTTTTCCGCGGAAGGCGCCGTAAAAACCGCGGATGGAAAAGAGATCAGGTTCGATCTCGATCTCGGCATGAGCCGCGAGTTCGCATCGAGGCTGGATATCTCGGTTCGGGCGGGCGATGCGGCACGGATCGATCCATTGGTGGTCAATTTCGGAAGTGCAGCCGCTTCGTTGACAGACAGCAAGATAAGCTTTGATATCGACACCGACGGCAAAGCCGATCAGATCTCTTTTGTCAAGGAGGGCAGCGGCTTTCTTGCACTTGATATAAACAACGACGGGACAATAAATAACGGCTCGGAACTGTTCGGGCCCCAGAGCGGTAACGGTTTCGAAGAGCTTGCGAAGTATGATGAAGATGGCAACAGCTGGATAGACGAAAATGATGATATCTACGATAAGCTGCGCATATGGACAAAGGACGGGAATGGCAGCGACCAGCTCTTTGCTCTCGGCGTAAAGGGAATCGGAGCGATATATCTCGGCAACGTCGATACGTCGTATACTTTAAAAAATGATGAGAACCAGGAACTCGGAAGCATTGCCAGAAGCGGCATATTTTTAAGAGAGAACGGCGTTGCCGGAACGATACAGCATGTGGACCTGGCGGTATGACATCTTTAATTCGGAATATTCAATAATTCCGACAGGCTCACAATGGATGGCGGACTGTTATCATACGCCATCCATTGTGAGCCTGTTATGTTAAAATCCATGGTTTTCTACCTTCTTCTTTCCCGGTTTGAGTTCGGAAACCAGCATGCCTGTCAAAATGAGCAGACAGCCGACAGCTTTGGTCAACGTCGGCAATTCCGTTACACCCAGGGCATTCGGTATGAGCATTGCGAAAATCACGGCAAATACAGGCTCAGCAGTCAATATCAGCGCGGTATGCGTCGGCGTCGTATCCTTCTGCGCTATCGTCTGTCCGCCGAAAGCCAGCGCCGATCCAAGTATGCTCGTAATCAACAGGATCACTATCACCGTTCCATTGATTTCGAGAGGTTTGCCGGCATCTGCCGTCAGCCAAAGCACCGAGCTCGCCGCGCCGACAAAAAACACCTGTATGATCGCAAGCAGCGGAGCGTCCTCAGTCTGCGTGAATTTATCTATGAAAATTATCTGAAACGCCCAGCATATCGAGCAGAGGAACGTCAGAAAATCCCCGGAATTGAAGCTCCAGGTCAAGCCTCCGGACAAAAAAAACAATCCCGAAAAGGCTATCGCGATTCCTGCCACAGAAGATCTGTCAGGCTTTTTCCTAAGAAGTATTGCCGCGATGAACGGCACGATAACTACGTTCAAGCCCGTGATAAAGCCCGAATTTGAAGCGGAGGTGGTATAGAGCCCCACGACCTGGAAGGCCATGCCTCCGAACATCAGCGCGCCTATGATACTGCCGTACAGGACAGCGCGTTTATTTATCCTTGCCAAACTCTTGTTAAAAATAATGGCAAGCACCACGGCCGCAAGCAGGAATCTCAACGAAAGATACGCATAAGCCGGGATGTATGCCAGAACCATTTTCATCAGCGGAAAGGATGCGCCCCAGATTACTGTTATAGCCAGGAGCATCATGTCCGCCCTAATTTTTTTTGACATTTATCAGAGAACCTTTTGCAAGAAAGCTCTTGTCCTTTCGTTTTTGGGGTTTGAGAATATCTCTTCGGGACTGCCCTCTTCCTTTATCTCTCCGTTGTCCATGAATATGACCCTGTTTCCTACCTCGCGTGCGAAGCCCATTTCATGGGTGACGACAAGCATCGTCATCCCTTCCCTCGCAAGATCCTTCATGACCTCGAGCACTTCTCCGACAAGTTCGGGGTCCAAAGCCGAAGTAGGTTCGTCAAAAAGCATTATTTTCGGTTTCATGGCAAGCGCCCTGGCAATTGCAACTCTCTGCTGCTGCCCGCCTGAAAGCCTGGAGGGGTATTCGTTCCTCTTGTCGGCAAGGCCTACCTTTTCAAGCAGCTTGATCGCTTCGACGGCGGCTTCTTCCTTCGGGACCCTTCTGACAGTGATCGGAGCTGCCATTACATTCTGCTGGACTGTCATGTGCGGGAACAGATTGAACCTCTGAAACACCATACCAAGCTCGGTGCACAGCTCGGAGATTTTTTTCTGGGAAACTTTCAGTTGATCCTTGCCGGCTTCCCTTTCGTCAATGAGCTCCCCTTCGATATATACGCGTCCGCTTGTTATGCGCTCCAGGTGGTTGAGGCTTCTCAACAGAGTACTTTTCCCCGAACCGCTGGGCCCTATGATGCAGACAACCTCTCCCTTGCTTACCTCAAGATTTATGTTCTTTAAAACCTGGAGGTCTCCGAATGACTTGCATACGTTTTCAACCTTGACCATTGACATCATTCAAGCCCTCCTATTCATAAACTGAATATCTCTTCTCAATTTTTTCAAAAATAAATGTGAATAAGGTCGTCAGCAGTAAATAAATGATAGCCGACGGTATATATACCAGCCATGCCGCCTGCTGGCTCTCGATTTCGTGGGTGACACGCATCAGGTCGGGCAGAGCGATAGCCGATACCAAAGCGGTATCCTTTATCATCATTATGAATTCATTTCCCACAGGGGGGATCAATCTTCTATACGACTGAGGAACGATGACCCTCATCATTGCCTGTCCATAGGTCATTCCGAGCGCTTTTGAAGCTTCCATCTGACCTTTGTCGATAGACTGTATTGCAGCGCGAATGATTTCAGCAAGATACGCGGCTGAGTTCAGGCTGAAGGCAATAAATCCGGCCACAACGTTTGTGAGATCCTTGAGCGGCGGATTGAAGAACAGAGGAAATGCGTAATAAATAAAGAATAACTGCATCAGAAGAGGCGTTCCTCTAAAAAACCATATATATACCCAGCAAAGCTTGTTGATCACGACGTTCTTTGATAATCTTCCCAACGCCAGCAGCAGCCCGAAAAGCAGTCCGAATATGACCGCCACGATCGTCAGTTCCATTGTAATTCCCGTTCCTTTTAGGAGTCTGGGAATAAAAGATATTATTTGCGACAGTGTTTGTGACATCTGCAATAATGCCCCCGTTCAAGATTTGGCCCTTTAAACATAAGTTGGCTGCAAAACTATTTATACAGCTTTGCAGCCAATCTGTCAATCAAAAATCATTCCAGATTCTTTGTCATATCTTCTCCGAACCACTTTTCGGATATTTTTGCAAGCGTTCCGTCAGCCATTATATCTCCGAGAATCTTGTCCACCTTGTCTGCTTCGGCCTGATTTGCCTTTGTAAAGCCTATCCCGATCGGTTCGTTCGGGAGAGTGGTGGTAACTGTCTTGAAGCTTGTTTTATCGTTGGCCACGAAATATTTACCGACGACGAGGTCGCATACTACCGCATCGACCCTGCCAATTTTCAATTCATTGAGCGCCTCGGTCATTCCCTCATATTTCTTAAAATCCTTGAAAGGCGTTGTCTTCTGGAATTCGGTGCAGGCTTCCTCGGAAGTAGTACCCATCTGAACTGCTACGACCTTGCCGCCGAGAGACGTCTCATCCTTGACGTCCGTATTGTCTGCCTTAACGATGATCGTCTGGCTGTTTGCCACATAAGGTCTTGTATAAGCTATAGTCTTCTTTCTATCATCGGTTATACTAAGTGACGAGATTATGCAGTCGTACTTGTTCGAGTTCAAACCGGTGAAAATAGCGGACCATGCTGTCGGCACGAATTCTATTTCCTTATTCATGCGTTTTGCGAGTTCCTTGGCCAATTCGATATCGAAACCTGCGTTGTTACCTGCCTCATCCTTGTATTCCATCGGCGGATAAGTGTCGTCGATTCCTATGCGGAGCACATTCGATTCGGTGGAAGCGCTTGCTGCGCCGTTGTTATCCGTTGTGCTGCCCTGTCCGCAAGCAGTAAGCACGACAGACATAAGTACTGCGATTGCCAGAACCATTATCAGTGATCTCTTTACGTACATTATCAACCCTCCTTAGATATATAACCCTTTTACTCATGCAATAGTATTTTTATATTATCGCAAAAATTACCGGTTTACAATAAAAAATCTAAAAACATTCAAAAAAATGAATAATTATTAATCAGATACCAAAAAGGGACAAAGCCAGTATGGCAATGTCCCTTCATTATGCTTCAGCGCTTAATGAATGTATAGAGTATAACACTAATTCATCACGAATTCAACTTTTTGAATATTTCATCCTTTATCCTGCTCTTGAGGTGGATAGTATTGCTGCCCTCGTTTATAAGCGCCTGCCTGATATACTCTATTTCCGCTTCAGACAGGTTGACCAGCTTTCCCTTGTGATCGGCCCGGATTTTTCCGAAAATTTCGCCTATTGCGCTTTTTGCCGCTTCTGCGCTGCCGAAATAATAAACTTCCTGCGATTCGTCCAGGATAGCGCCATGGTCGGTATAAACTGCAACCACCGCCGAAGGCCTCATGCCGGTAAGTTTTGCTATATCGTCCGCCCTGTACGAGCCTGAATAATCGATATAATAATTGTCCGCACGCCTGCCCGATTTCCTTACTACAAAACCCGATTCATTAACCATAGTCACTACCCCTTCCAGTTGTTTTTTGTACTGTACACATATGGGACAAGGTCCCTGTCTCCATGTCCCGCCTTGACCATCCTATACTACGGAGTTTTTGCCTACTACGAACGGGTAATCCGATTCGCCCTTAAGATATTTTCCCTTTGTCATTATAACATTTTTATCCAATATCGCATATTCTATAGTCGCAGCCTCTTCTATGACTGCGCCCTGCATTACGATGCTGTTTTTGACTACCGCGCCCCTGGCTATGGTCACGCCCCTGAACAATACGCTGTTCTCGACCGTCCCCTCTATGAAGCAGCCGTCCGCCACTATGCAGTTATGAACGTTGGCTTCGGCGTTGTACTTGGCGGGAGCTTCATCCTTGACCTTGGTGTATACCTTGCCGTTTTTGAAAAACAGTTCTTCCCTTATTTCCGGGTTCAGCATATCCATGCTGCATTTGTAGTAGGTCTGGACCGAACTGATATTGCGCCAGTATCCCTTGAATTCGTATCCGTAAACGCCGATTTTGTCCAGTTTCTTGATAAGTATGTCCTTGACCAGGTCATATTCCCCGTGTGCGATACACTCCTCCAGAAGCGATATCAGCAAGGTCCTGCGGATCAGGTATATGCCTATAGAACCGAGATCGGACTGCGGATGCAGGGGTTTTTCCTGCAGATCGATAATCCTGTTGTTTCCATCGAGCTTAATTATCCCGAGTCTTGACAGCTCGTCGGGACTGTAGTCGTACATCCTTCTGTAAGCCATCGTAATATCGGCATTTACGGATATGTGATAATCCAGCATCTCATCGAACTGCATTTTGAATATGCCGTTTCCCTGGGAAATAATCACGTAATCCTCGTTGCTTCGTTTCAAAAACGAAAGGTTATTGTACATTGCATCGGCGCTGCCCTTGTACCAGCCGCTCTCATCCTCCGAAAGCGACGGAGGGAACACGAACAGTCCGTCGTACCTCCTGTCCAGGTCCCATTCCTTTCCCGAGCCGAGATGGTCCATGAGCGAACGGAAGCTGTACTGCGTCAGTACGCCGACATTCTTTATGCCCGAATTAACCATATTGGATAATATGAAATCTATAGCTCTGTATTTACCGCCAACCGGTATTGCAGATACCGACCTTATATACGACAGCTCTTTCAATTCGGGCTTTTTCCAGCCGGAAAGTATCAAACCCATCGCATTTGTCATTCACAAACACCCCCATTATAAATGCTGGAGCCGGAAGGGATTTCGCAGGAGCAGAAGTCTTCGTGCCGGACGTGGATATCGATCATGACATTCCTGCCTATGACGGCCCCGTCGGGTATGTCGGCGCCTTCGCCGACGACCGTTATACCCGAATTGTATATCCCTGGTTTATGTTCGTTCGGCACATTATCGCCTTTTCCAATAACCACGTTGCTCCCTACGGCGACGTCTTCGCCGATGATACAGCGGTCAACCCTGCAGTTATCGTTAATGTGCGAATTGGACATGACTATGGAATTATCGATAACCGTATCCTTACCTACATAGACGCCCGGGAAAAGAACTGAATTCCTGACTTGTCCATATATCATGCAACCCTCGGCAATGATCGACGTAGTTATACTGCCGGACGGCGCCACGTAGTGCGGCGGCTTAACAGGATTCGGCGTATAGATCTTCCACTGCTGATCGTAGAGGTTAAACTCCGGGACCCTGCTGACGAGGTCCATATTGGACTCCCAGAAGGCCTGAATCGTCCCTACGTCCTTCCAGTAGCCGACGAATTTGTACGCCCAGAGGCTCCTGCTCTCGGCAAGCATAATCGGGATTATATCCTTCCCGAAATCATGCTCCGAATTTTCCAGCTGTTCATCGCGCAGCAGGTAATTCCTGAGGACTTCCCACGTGAAAATATAGACGCCCATTGAAGCAAGAGTGCTTTTAGGATTTTTGGGTTTTTCCTCGAATTCGTATATCCTGCCGTTTTGTTCCGTATTCATGATACCGTATCTGGAGGCTTCGTCGTATGGAACGTCTATGACCGAAATGGTCGCTTCAGCGTTATTTTTGATATGGAATGCCAGCATTTCTGAGTAATTCATCTTGTAAATGTGATCCCCCGACAGGATAATAACGTATTTGGGCGCCATTTTATCAACGTAATCGATATTCTGGCTGATCGCATTTGCCGTGCCCTTATACCATTCTCCGCTGCTTTCCTTCATGAATGGCGATAATATCGTCACTCCGCCGTTCATCCTGTCCATATCCCACGGCTTGCCTATACCTATATGGTTGTTTAGCTTCAGAGGCTGGTACTGTGTCAGTACGCCTACCGTGTCGATGCCGGAATTGATGCAATTGCTGAGCGAGAAATCTATGATCCTGTATTTACCGCCGAACAACACCGCAGGCTTCGCTGCCTTCTTCGTCAGTACTCCCAGTCTGCTTCCCTGTCCTCCGGCGAGCAATAAAGCAATGATCTGTTTTTTGAACATTGCCGATCCCTCCTTTGTATGTTTTAATGGTAATCCGCGCCTGATGGCGCTAAACATACGCCTTTGTATGTTTTAATGGTAATCCGCGCCTGATGGCGCTGAACATACGCCTTTGTATGTTTTAATGGTAATCCGCGCCTGATGGCGCTGAACATCCTCCCTGTCTCCGCTTACAAATTTTTATGATACATTTGTATTCATTATGCGTTTCTTTTCTATTACCTGATTAGCTTTTCCACCAAAGCGCCTGTTCAAAACTGAAAGCTGACCTTTGGCGATGTGTTGTTTCCATAGTTTATATCGGAATATAAAAGTTTTCTTACACACTATTCCTGCGTCCTGCGTGGGCAGACCCTGATGCATATACCGCATACGGAACCGCGACCTATATGCTTGAAATTACTGTTCATATATTCCGAGCAGGCCTTGGCGTCTACCAGAGTATCGCGGGGTGCGCCGGGCTTCCACTCATTGCCGGTCAGAGCCATCGCGGGGCAGGCGTCCACACATCTATTGCAGGCTTGGCACCTGCTTTCCGTAACATTATTGGTGCACGATATTTCTGCATCGGTCAATACAGTACCCAATCTGACCCTGGGTCCGAAATCCTTGTGGATGAACAGCCCGTTCCTGCCTATCCAGCCCATGCCCGACAATACGGCGCCCGTTTTGTGGGGGAAAACACCGCTGTAAGGCTCGGCAGCTCCCGGGTCGCTTTGGGAGGCCCCTATGGTATAGGCGTTATAACCATTCTCCTGAATGTAAAGCAAGGCTCTCAATGCGATCTGATCTATCAGCGCGTTGATCGAACGGTAGTGGTTGAAATATGTGATAGTAGGTTTATCATCTATTTCGTCTATGATGGCGTCAGAAAGCCTGATCCCGAAGGTAACGACATAAGGATATTTTTTCAGACGCTCGGGCAATTTGTCGGATACATTTGAAAAGCCTGTAAACGAGGCCCCCATGTCCGATATAATTTGTTCGAGTCTATTTCTCAAAGCTGCCGGCTTTTCATTCCCCTGCATTCAAATATTCCCCCTCAACAATAATGATAACACAGCGGGGCTATCTTATGCTATAATTGGTACATATGTCTCCGGAAGCAAAAATGTATCAGGTCACCGGAGATACGACAGATCTGGGAGGCTTTGATGAATTCTCTGGGAAGCAGCAAGGAAATAGTCCAAAACAAACTGATAATCATGTATATATTGAAAAAGCTGGGCATACCGACCGGCAACAGCCATATAACAAGGCTGGTACTTGAAACGCGGCTTATGAACTATTTCATGTTTCAACAGTGCTTCAACGAATTGTCGGAGAGCGGACTGGTAGGTACGGCGGGAGATAAGGCGGCCAAGTCGTATGTCTTGACGGATGCCGGCAGCAAAGCCTTGCAATATTTTTTAAGTCTCATACCCGAAGGAATAAAAAAGCAGCTTGATAACCAGACGTCTACGATACGGAAGGGCATCAGGGAGGAGTCGCTCATCACGGCAGATTTCACCCCTGAAGGAGAAAACCAGTTCACCGTCATATGTAAGATCGGGGAGGTAGACTTTCCGCTGATAGAACTCAGAACTACGGTAGGTACTAAAAAAGACGCGCGCAGCATCTGCGACAACTGGAAAAACTGTTCGTCAGAAATATATGCGGAAATAATAGAATCACTTACAAAGATAAGAGGTAAGGATTAGTCAATCCGCCTTAATATAGCTTCCGATATTCTATCGGCGTTATCCTCAATATTTTTTTCGACTTCAACCTTTTCAAAATCGGCAGGGGAGCCAATATAACCTTGTGCCGAGAGCTCTTTTATATGTCCCCCGAACAGCCAAGCTTCAGCACTCCCATCATTAAGGGTGACCGGAGGTAAGGACCTTGCTGTATCAACATGCACAAGACCGGGATAGAACTCGTTTATCAAGGCTGTTTCTATATCCCCGCCATGCACGTCCGGGGCTTTTGCACCGCTTACGTTTATTGTCTGCGCTTTTATCGGGCACAGCCATGGGGCTTCCGGACTCAGTCCAAAGTGGGAAAACCTCTGCTCGTCAAAAGCATAACAGGCATTGAGGTTCAATTTATCGTGAGCTTCCTTGAAGGCTTCTATTATAGCAAGGTTATGTTCGATATCCCCATGAGCGTTAACACCAAAAATATTTTTGAACCCGAATTCGGACAAGGATAACAGAATATCCGAAATCAACGCCTTTGCCGTCTCTTTCCGAATATGGAAGGAGCCTGTGAAACCGGCTGTCGACTGGCAAACGCCCCAATAAAACGGCGGGGCGACTACGGCGGAATAACCGGCAGCTTCAAGTTTCCTGCTGATAGCAAGGCAATAGATATGGGCAGTTAAGATATCTGTTCCCAAACACAGCTGCGGCCCATGCTCTTCGATAACTCCCATCGGCAGCAGAACAAGCGCATTTTTACAGACGTACTTTTCTACCTCGGTCCAATTCATGTTAGCCATTGTATCTTTAAAAATATCATAAGTCATAGAAATGATACCTAACGCCTATATCAAATTCAGGTTCAAACTGATGTCCTTGTTTTTCTCTGATTCCTTATAAAGCACGAACCTGTTGCCAATGACCTGCACAACATCGGCGCCGGTCCTTTCCGCGATCTCCTCGCCTATTGAACGCGCATCGGCTTCCGCGTTTCTCAAGACCGTTGCCTTTATAAGCTCCCTGGCTTCGAGCGCATCGTTGAACTGCTTTACCAGGTTGTCGCCGATTCCGCCCTTGCCCACCTGGAAAATAGGATCCATGGTGTTTGCCAGACCCCTCAGATAACTTCTCTGTTTGCTTGTCAGCATAATATTTTCATCCTTACCTTTTCATATTTCCTATCCGCCTGCAGCCGCAGCTCTGCGATGCGACAGCAGCCTTACCTTATATACTCGAACTCTATATCGTAGATTTTTACAGTGTCGCCTTCGTTTATACCAAGCTTCTCGAGAGCGTCTATGACGCCCCTGTTTTTGAGCGAACGCTGAAAATACTGTATGGACTCATAAATGTTGAAGTTGGTGGACCCTACGACTTTCCGGACCCAATTGCCCTCGACTATATAGACGTTCCCTTCCCTGCGCACCGTGAACGGTTCTTCCTCCTCGGCTGTGTATACGACCTCGCCGCTTTCCTCAGTCAGCGGAACCGCTTCAGGCAGCTCACGAAGCTGTTCGGCTATGTAGTACATCAGCTCTTTTACGCCTTTGTTCGTTGCCGCAGAAATGGGAAATACCCTGTAGCCTTTTTCTTCAATCACCTTGGTGAATCCTTCAAGGTTATCCCTGCCATCGGGCAGGTCGACCTTGTTCGCCGCGACCACCTGCGGCCTCTCGGCAAGCTTCGGGTTGTACTGCTTCAGTTCCGCATTGATCGTATCGAAATCGTTCAAAGGGTCCCTTCCGTCGACTCCGGCAACATCCACCACATGCAGAAGCAGCCTGGTCCTTTCGACGTGCCTCAGAAATTCGTAGCCAAGTCCGACGCCCTCGTGAGCGCCCTCGATAAGGCCCGGTATGTCGGCAAGCACAAAGCTGCCGCCTCCGTCGATGCCGACTACGCCAAGATTCGGCTCGAGCGTTGTAAACGGGTAATCCGCAATTTTAGGTGTCGCTGCCGAAACCATGGAAAGTATCGTAGACTTGCCCGCATTCGGGAATCCGACGAGGCCCACGTCCGCGATCGTCTTCAATTCCAGTTCAACACGGTATTCCTCGCCCTGATCCCCCGCACGCGCAAAGCTGGGCGCCTGCCTTGTCGAAGTTGCGAAATGCTGGTTTCCCGCGCCGCCCTTGCCGCCCTTGGCAATGACGACCTTTTGCCCGGGTTTCGTCATATCCGCCAGTATCCGCCCTGTCTCACCGTCTTTTACAAGCGTTCCCGGAGGAACCTTGATAACGAGGTCGCCGCCGCCTTTGCCGGAACAGTTCGAAGGGCCGCCCGGTTCGCCGTTATCCGCGAAATACTTTTTCCTGTATTTGAAATCTATCAAAGTCCTCAGCCCTTCATCGACTATAAGGACAACGTCTCCGCCCTTGCCGCCGTCGCCGCCGTCTGGTCCGCCTGCGGCGATATACTTTTCCCTGTGGAAGGATACCTTCCCATCGCCGCCGTCTCCGGCTTTTATATGTATTTTGGCACGGTCTATGAACATAATCTGCTTCCTTTTCCTTTCAGAGAAAAAAATCCCGGCTTATTCGCCGGGACTTATTTTTTACTTATTGGTTTGCTACTATACTGACCTGCTTTTTGTCCTTACCCAGTCTCTCGAACTTGACCTTGCCTTCAGCCAGGGCAAAAAGGGTGTCATCCTTTCCGATTCCTACATTTTCGCCGGGATGAATCTTTGTGCCTCTCTGTCTTACGAGAATATTGCCGGCCAGTACAAACTGTCCGTCAGCCCTCTTTACACCGAGTCTCTGAGCCGCACTGTCACGGCCGTTTCTGGAGCTGCCGACTCCCTTTTTGTGAGCGAACAGCTGGAGATTGATTTTAATCATCGGATTACACCTCCTCTTCAACTACCAAAACATATTTACCGTATGAGAGTCCTATCTGTTTGAAACCTACCGCCGCCGTTTCCATGATTATCCCTGCAGTTGATTCCTGCAGCTCGTTCATCTTCTGCGGCAGCCTTATCGTCATATGCCCGTCGCTTTCGTCGTAGCAATCCTTCATGCCAACCAATTCATCAAGCGCGCCGGCTGCGGTATACGCCGTGACCGACACTGCCGAACATATGATATCCCGACCTTCCTCAGCATAACCCGAGTGGCCTTTTATTTCAAAGCCCGTGATAGAACCCTTCGCGTTCCTCGTTATTACTACCTTGATCATTACGCGTTGATCTTATCGATCTGTACTTTGGTGTAGGGCTGCCTGTGTCCTGTTTTGTTCCTGTAGCCCTTCTTCGCCTTATACTTGAATACGATAACTTTCTTTTCCTTACCCTGACCGAGCACTTTAGCAGATACTGATGCATTTGCTACGGTCGGTTTTCCGAAAGTAACGTTGCCTGCATCCGAAATTGCAAGTACATTGTCAAAGGTAACTACAGCGCCGTCCTCGGCTTCGAGCTTCTCTACGAAAACTACGTCGCCTTCCTGGACCTTGTACTGTTTGCCACCTGTTTCAATTACAGCGTACATGGTTAATACCTCCTGCTCACAGACTCGCCGACTTAAGGCAACGCCGAAACATTTCAACGAAGTGTTTTGTCGCATTTTGGGGCCTCGGCCGAGCGGTTACCGAAATATTTTAACACACGAGTGTTTTAATGTCAACCTGGTTGAGTTTTATCTCATCATATCTCAATTTATCTGAACCCTTGAATAATATCTTTTTGTTATAAGTCTCCTGCAGCCTTGAAAAATACCCGTTAATATCGCTTTTCAGCATATGTTCCACGGACGGGTGAAGCTCAACCTGCAGCACATCCGCGGTCATCTGGCCCATATACCTGGTTATTTCCCTTGCCGCGTTCCGCGCAATGCCCTCCGGCGACAATACCTTTCCGGAGCCGTCACAATACGGGCATTCCACGTTCAGGACGGTCGACAGCTCCTGTTTGACCTTCTTCCTGGTCATCTCTATAAGTCCGAGACCTGTCATTCCTACGACAGCTGTTTTGGTCCTGTCCTTCTTCAGCGCCTGTTTGAGCATGTCGAGCACCGCCTGCTGGTGATCGTGTTCGTGCATGTCGATAAAGTCTATGATAATTATACCGCCTATGTCACGGAGGCGTATCTGCTTGGCTATCTCCGAAGCCGCCTCCAGATTGGTTTTCAGTACGGTATCCTCAAGGCTGCTGCCCCCTACATATTTTCCTGTATTGACATCTATTACGGTGAGAGCTTCGGTCTTGTCTATGACTATGTACCCTCCGCATTTCAACCAGACCTTGCGTGACAATGCCTTTGCGATCTTTGTCTCAAGCTGGTAATATTCGAACATGTCATAGTCCTTGCCGTAGTATTCCACCCTGTATTTCAAAGCCGGAGAGATCATATCCACAAGCTCGAGTACTCTATTGTACTGCTGCCTGTCGTTTATGACAAATTTATCGATGCCCTTGGTGAACATATCGCGGACCGCCCTGTGTACAAGGCTCAGATCCTTGTGCATGCATCGCGGCGCCGGTCCGCTCCTCTCCTTATGCTTGATATTATCCCACAGCTTCAGGAGAAAATTGAGATCATCGGTAAAGTCCCCTTCTTCCATGCCTTCTGAAGCTGTCCGGACGATAAGCCCCATTCCCTTGGGTTTCAGGCTCTCGGCAATTTTTTTGAGCTTGTTCCTTTCGGTCTCGCTCTCTATCCTCCGTGAAACGCCCGTATAATCGGCGTCCGGCAGCAATACGAGATGCCTTCCGGGCAGTGTGATGTTCGTCGTGACCCTGGGACCCTTCGAGCCGATGGGTTCCTTGATCACCTGCACCGTAAGCTCCTGTCCGGCGCTCAGCAGATCTGCGATGTTGCAGCCCTTAACATCCTGTTCGGCTTCATCATCGTCGTCCATATAATCTTTTTTTGCCATAATGTCACCGACATAAAGAAAAGCGTTCTTCTCGTAGCCTATGTCGATAAAAGCGGCTTGCATCCCGGGCAGTACACTGCTTACCTTGCCCCTGTATATGCTGCCGACCATCCTCTCAGTGCCGGGCCTTTCGATACTTATCTCGGTTAGCTCTCCATCCTCGAGGAGCGCAACACGGTTTTCACACACGCCGATGTCTGCTATCAATTCATTGCTCAATATAACACCACCAAATATTTATAGCTGCAAAATCAATTAATATACAACATGTTTTGTTTTGCAGCATTTTTTCATGTATCATTTTCCGTTGTATTGGTTTACTCGAGTATGGCGGGGTCCAGCGGATCCGTCATCTTCCCGTCAAGCTCCGTATATAATGCGCTGCGGTGAACCCTGCTCGCCGCAACGGGTATGCCCGCCTGCTCCGATAGAGCCTTGATGAACAAGTCGGGCCTCAGGTTCGCGGCATTACCCGCCCTGAACCTGGCTTTAACGATTAAGGCGATTTTGAAATCCTCATAACCCGCACGCATTTCCGGCATGGCTTCAAGCGCAGCTGATATGATCAGGGGCCGTATGTCCGTTTCCTTGAAAGTATCCCTGCCATCCTTGCCTTTGCTTTCCTTGACTACCGTGATCCTATCCTGTTCCAGCATACCGTCGAAGCTTCGTATGGCATCTTCAGTCTGCAGTTCCTCCCTGGCAAACAACTCCATTATGTAATCGGCCCCGGCTATCGAGGCCATAATGTTCGACTTCGTTTTCTTTATACCGGCAGCCGTCGCACGTATCGCGCCGGGCAAAGCCTCATTCAGTTTTTGCACGAATATTTCCGGCTCCACCTCTGAAACGAGCTCGAAATCGGCATATTCTCCGCTGCCCGTCATCCCTACCGAAAGAGGCATCCCGAACACCATCTGCGGGTGTGGGTTAAAGCCCTGAGAGTATGCCATCGGCAGTCCGGATCTGCGGATAGCGCGTTCAAACACCTTCATCAGGTCGAGATGCGATATGAATTTGACCTCTTCTCCGCGTGAAAACCTTATACGTATGCTATTCATCGCTTGCCTCCCCTGACTTGTCTGCCTCCCTGGCTTCAGGACCGCCGGCCGCCTTATCCGCGCCGGCGTCCCTGCCCCTGTCCCCGGAATAACCCGTGCATATGCCCCTGTCGAAGGAGGCAGCTCCACAGCCCGAACAGGACGTCATACAATTGGGCGTCACCTCGGCTTTTTCAGCCTTTTGGTTTTCACGCTGCAGGAATTTCTTTGAAACACCTATATCAATATGATCCCATGGGAACACCTCGTCGTAGCTCCTCTTTCTGTTTGCATAGAAAGCCGGATCAAGGCCGCAGTCCTCAAAAGCCTTCATCCAGGCGTCGAATTTGAGATGCTCACCCCAGCTGTCGAACTTGCAGCCGAGTTCCCACGCACGCAACAGCAGTTTACCCGTCCGCCTGTCGCCCCTCGCAAAAACCGCTTCCAGCAGGCTAAGCTGCGACTCGTGCCAGTTGTAACGCAGGCGCCTGTCTTTTATCCTTCCCTTCAGGAATCTCTGTTTCCCGTTAAGTGCTTCCATTGTGTCCTGCGGTTCCCACTGGAACGGAGTGAAGGGCTTCGGCACAAATGACGACGTACTGATCGTTACCTCGAGACCTTTGCCTCTTTGCTCCTTCGGCGTCCTGAGATATTCGTCCACGACCTTCAAACCAAGGTCGGCGATCCCTTCTACATCCTCCATAGTCTCAAAAGGCAGGCCTATCATGAAATATAGCTTGACGCCGTTCCATCCGCCACTGAACGCCAATCCGACCGATTTGAGCAAATCCTCTTCGGTAACTCCCTTGTTTATCACATCCCTGAGGCGCTGAGTCCCAGCCTCGGGAGCAAAGGTCAGTCCGCTTTTCCTGACTTTCTGGGCTTTTTCCATGAGATCCAGCGAAAATGAATCGATACGCAGCGAAGGAAGCGCCAGGTTCACCTTCTTGGGCTCCATTACTTCGATCAGTTCCGTCGTCAGTTCGTGAAGCTCCGAGTAATCGCTTGTGCTTAGCGAGGTCAACGAAATCTCCTCGTAACCTGTGCTTTGCTGCAGTTTATCGGCAAGTTCCATCAGTTTTTCAGACGTACGTTCGCGCACAGGCCTGTAAATGAAACCCGCCTGGCAGAACCTGCAGCCCCTGGTGCAGCCTCGGAATAGTTCGAGCATTATCCTGTCGTGTACTATATTGAGATATGGAACGATCATTTTTTCCGGGAAATATGTGCGGTCCAGTTCCTCGATTATTCTTTTTCTGATCCTCTCAGGGTATTCCGGCTTTACCGGCCGGACATTCCGCACGGTCCCGTCCTCATTATAGGAGACGTCGTAAAAGCCCGGCACATATATTCCTTCGATATTTACTATTCTATTCAGGAAATCCTCGCGCGACACACTTTCCCGTTTCCACTGCGCATAGATATCCATTACATCATTGATGAGCTCTTCCCCTTCGCCCAACATGAAGAAGTCCACGAAATCTGCCAACGGCTCGGGGTTGTATGCGCACGGCCCGCCTGCGCATACGAAGGGCTGGCCTTCCTTCCTCTCTTCACGCAGCAGGGGTATGCCGGCAAGATCCAGCATGTTCAATATATTGGTATAACTCATTTCATACTGCAGCGTGAAGCCGACAAAGTCGAATTTGCCGACAGGATCGCGGTTCTCCAGGGTAAAGAGCGGGATATGCTCCTCCCGCATCCTCGCCTCCATATCGGTCCACGGTGCGAAAACCCTTTCGCAGTATGTATCGTCCCTCTCGTTGAGCAAATTGTATAATATGCGCATTCCCAGATGCGACATTCCTATCTCGTACGTATCCGGGAAACAAAAAGCAAACCGTATATCCACTGCGGACGGATCCTTCCTTATGCTGTTAAGCTCGCCGCCCGTGTACCTTGCGGGTTTCTCCACGCTCTGCAGTATATCGTCCCTTATAATTACAGGCACAAGTACCTCCATTTGGATGTTTTAACGGAAATTCGCGCCTCATGGGCGCTAAACATCCTTCATAAACTCCGACTTTTTTATCTTACAATAATATAACCAAATGTACAATATTTAACAAGCCCAACTGTCAGAAACCCAACCAACCGGTCAGTTATCCCCGAAGCCCGTGCACTAGCCGACAAGGCCGCCGGAAATCCCCTTTTGGATTTCCTCCGTCTTTTTGATTTCACGGCGCCACTTAATAAAGTACATACCCGTGGCAATAAGCCTGAGAACGCCATTCAAGCCCATAGCTATAAAAATGTTCGTACGGTTGTACATCCAGACGCCGATGAAAGGCGCTATAAATCCCGTTATATTGGTGATGGTGTTGAACACGGAAATGTAGACCGTTTTCTTCTCTTTCGGCAGGGTCTCCAGAAGATTGCTGAAGAGCGACAGGTTGAAACCCGCGGCGGCAAAACCCGAGGAGAGGCTCATTATGATGATTCCCGGAAAATTCAACATCATAGCGTAAGCCAAGGGGTTCAGAGAAAGCCCGAGCGTACCCAATATCAGTATAAAACTGCTGCCTTTCTTCTCCATCCACTTGTTCCATAAGGAATAGGACAAAAACATCGCTAGGCCCGATGCAACATTGGTCAGGCCCAACTGGAATTCGTTCAGCCGGGTATAGTCGGTATAGTATATGAAGAACAGGGGCCAAGCCATCTGCCAGGACAGGTGGAAGGCGAAGCCGCAAATGCCGAAGATCAGGAACCTCCTGTTTCTGAATACACCTTTGAGATCCTCCCTGGTGATCTTGTGCGACAGTTTGTCCTCAGGCGTATCGTCTGCCGACTCCGGATGCCCTTTTACCCTCGAGAAAAAGTACAGCTGCAGCAGCGTCAACGCAAAGCAAAGACCATAAAAAATCTGGTACAGCACGAGCCTTTCCTCATCCGATTTCGGTATTACCGTAAGAAGAAGCCCGGTCACAAGCACTGTCAACAGACCGAACAGAGAGCTGTATTTGCTTCTGAGCGTATATACCCTGCTAGCGTAGGAGCCTTTGAAATTGTCGGCGAAATATGACTGCCAGGTCGTCATATACAACGAACCCGGGAAATTCAACAAACCAATCAGCGCCACATATACGAACACTTTGACCTGATGCGGTATGAAAGGCACGAATGCCACCGCAGCGTAAAAAATGCTCAAAACGGCCAGTAAAACTATGACAGTCTGCTTTTTCCGGTTGATCCTTTCAATAATTATACCAAAGGGTATCAGCACGAAAATCGCGACCAAAGGCGGAATGGCATTCAGCAGTGCAGTATGAAAATCATTTCCGCCCATCCTTTTCCCGAACATCTGGACGAACGGGTTATAAAGGTTTATAACCATCGTATAAACGATGCCCTCGAGTATGAGGAACATGGCAGTATCTTTGCTTCTGAAAAGTCTCATCTGTAAATGCGCCCCGTTCTTTTACGGTTAAAGTAATATTATATCATACATGCGCACTCATTTTTCGACTAGAATATTTTGTTTACATTTTTTATTAGGATCGATATAGTGCCGTCGGGATTCGTTATGAATTCGATCCGCTCGCTGTCGCTGTAGCATTCCACCGGGATATTTATTTCTATACCCGTGTCGGTCTTCAGCGTCTGTTTCCTGTAATTCTTTTCGACCACTTTTTCGCTTGGGCTCAAATACGTACCTTTCAATCCCGCCTCTTCCATACTTTTAAGGTAGGATTTCTGCATATCGGGGCTGTTTTTAAACACGTTGGCCGCAACCTCTTCGATGTCTATCGCGCTGTTGTTTTCAAAGCTATCCGAGACTGCCTTCCTTATTTCGAGCTCTTTTTTGAAGTCATCTCCGAAATACTCCTCCTTGAATTGACTTGTAGCTTTATTGAATATCCTGATTTTTTCGCGGTTCGATATATCTCCGGAGCACTGCAGGAACAGCTCTGAAAAATAATTGAGCTTCTCTCCGTTGATGTCATACTTCTTTTCCAGGAGGCGGATACTCATATCATTCAGGTTGATCAGAGCGCATTCCTCCAGCTTTTGGGTATCGCCCGGAAGCGTGGTCTGCTGCCGGATCAGCTTGTTCTGCTGTCCTTCGTCCATATTTACTATGAAGTGAATATACGAATTCCTGAAATTCATTTTCAGTACTCCGATATGAGGCACACCGTCCATTTCAAATTGTACGCACATGAGATCCGCCGGTGATATATCAGCGTTATGCAGCATTATATCGTAAAGGATGGAGGCTATCTCTCCCGTCAGTCCGCAAAACTGCCCGGGATTCTCCGCAATAGAACAGCATATCCGTCCGACCGCGCTTTCGTTCAGAAACATGGCGTTTTTCGCATTGTCCGCCTGTATGACACGTTGTATATGACGTGCTGTATAATCGCACACATCCGCCTCGAGCGGATGCTCTTCAGTAGATATGACCGGCATCTGTATGCTTGTATCCAAAATGTGTACAATCAGCTTTTCTACAACTATCCGGCATTCATCCATTGTTGTCATTCCCCTTTAGTTCAATATTAGTCGGACATTTTTTCATGATGCCGGAAACTATGCCCTAAGTTCTCTCATCACAATACCGTCCAGCACTTCAGCCGCTTTTAAGATCACATTCCTGCATTTGAGCTCCGGGGTGGCATGACTTTGCTTTAGAGGTATGCAATCGATCGCTCCCATTTCTTTTCGATACGCGTCAAAGAGTTCTTTTGTCAGTGCCTTTATTTTTGTGCTTTCATGAGCTCTGTCCTTAACGAATAAGCAACCTAAAACCATAACCGCTGCGGTTAAAGCGCCGCACTTGTCGCCTATCGCCATGCCTCCTCCGAACCCCGCTGCAACCTTCAGGGCTTCCTTGTCCAGTCCCATCCCGTAGGCAATATCCGCTCCCTGCAGGATCCTTTCGGCACAGTTCAAATCTTCATTCTCACCAAACCCCTGTTCGATCATTTCTTTCAGCATGATGCTCTCCCACTCCCGCTTGTTAATTTACATATTATAATATAATTTATCATTTAAAGCGGGCGTAGAAAAGCGGAAATGACAATATTCACATTCCCGCTTCCCTTTTTAAAAGCAGCCGCCCCGCTTATCCAGCGGCCTGCCGGCCGCCGGTATATCCAGGCACTATTTCTGCGCATGCATCAACGCATTTTCCACAGCCTGAAGATATGCCTTGGAGTCAAGCGTCGCTCCGCTGATCGCATCCACCTTGAGAGACTGAGCATCTATAACCCTGTCGTAAAGCGCTTCCTTCTTGTCCAACTCCTTGTCGCCGTTTATAGGACTGAGCAGCCTGATGTCGGATACCTTGCCTGAAGTAACTATAACCTCGGCTTTATTGGCTCTCCATTTGTACATCCCACCCTCATAGGCCCCCGTATAAGCGCCGTCCTTCAACCTGCCGAAATCCACGGCGTTTAACGGGAGGTTTGCCGCTTCATTGTGCTCTTTTGATAAATACGACCAGCCAATCGCCCCTCCTGTTCCGAGAGCAGCTATGATAATAATAAGTATGATCCATCCCGTCATTTTCCTTTTCCCCTTTCTTTTCATTCTGACCGGCTCTTCAACTTTCATATGCCAACCTCCGTTTACTTATATCCACTCTATATTGATACCTTTATTTACCTTGAAACTGCCCTGCAAGCCTTTAGTAGCGTATATCGACAGGTCCTGCCCGACAAAGATGGCCTCCGTTCCGGGAAAGGAACCGAGAATACTTAAGCCCTTCTGCATTCCCGCTACAAACAAAGCAGTCGAAAGAGCATCCGCCGCCGCAGAACTGCCCGCGATCACGGTAGCGCTTGCAAGTCCGGATTCAGCCGGGTGTCCCGTGTTCGGATCAAGGATATGATGATACCTTTTTCCATCCTTGCCGGTAAAATATCGTTGATAATCTCCGGATGTAACAACGGACCTGTCTGCCACGGAGACCACCCCGATAAGGCTGTTCTCTTCCCGCGGGTGCCGGATCCCGATATGCCACGGAGACCCGTCTGGTTTCGTTCCCATTGCTGCAACATTTCCGCCGAGATTCACAAAAGCCGACGGTATCCCGTAGTTTACGAAAACATCCAGAACCTTGTCGGCGGCATATCCCTTTCCCACCCCGCCCAGATCGACCGACTGGCCTAACCTTTCAAGGCCGGCCGTCATTTCATGAGGATCGAGCAACAGGGTATTGTGATCCACAAGCGGAAGCGTCTTGATAATATCTGCTTCACCGGGAGGCTCCGATTTTTTTCCGGTATCGGCCCATAAACACACAAGCGGCCCGATAGTGGCGTCAAAACAACCATGACAGCGCTTCGAGAATTTGATCGCCTGCGACAACACTTCGTACGTTTCACTGCCGACTTTTTCACATCTGATTCCCGCAGAGCTGTTGATCCGGCTTATATCACTATCCCGAACGAACCGGCTGAGGATACTCTCAAGCCTTCCTATCTCCACAAATGAGGCTTGAACTGCTTCCTCCGCCCGTTCTCCGAAAACCTTGCAGGTTATAACGGTGCCCATCCCATATTTCTCTGACTGCGCGACCTTCAACTTTTCCAATTGTTCCCCCGCCTTCCTGCTACTATCTTCCTACTTCTGTTTTGTCCGGACCTGGTTTTCCCGGGCCTGTTTTTCTCCGTACTCTGAACTTTGGTTCCCGGAGGTATCCATTAAACCTTTCATCACAAACTCCCCCAAATACTGCAAGACATCGGGAAAATACTTGAGTCCGACCTCTTCCTTGTGAAGATCGACGTTGGTTATCGCTGCAAATATAGCCATGATCATACCGGCGTCGATGTCGTTTCTCATCTTTCCGGTTTTCTGCCATTCCCTTACCAGCTCGATAAAGCTTTCATACAGGAAATCCACATTTTCGAGTCCGTTTTCCTCGCGAAAATTCCGCTCTATCCTGTTAAAAACATCTCTGTTGTACCATTCCTTCAATATCGGGTTTGAACTCATTCCCTCGTAATTCGCAGCCAGCATATCCATCATTACCTTCATAGGCCCGGCATCATGATCCAAAGAATCCATAATACTCTTCTTCAATTTTGCGTTTTCCTCCAAATATATCTCCATAAAAAGCTTTTCCTTTGAAGGATAGTAATTATAGAACGTGCCTGTCGCCATGCCCGCCATTTTCGTTATTTCGGCTACGTTCGTATTTTTGAATCCCTTCATGATGAACAGTTGCTTTCCGCATTTCAGGATTTCCGCCTTTTTGTCGACCAAGTCAGTTTCCTCCCATCTTGTGAAGCATCTATCTTAAATTTTCACTACTTCCGCAGCAAATTTTCCGATCTTTTCCTCAGATAGTCTTGAATACCCTTCCTTTATTCCTTTTACGAGCCGCAGCATAAGCTTGGTTATAAAGTCGAGCTTTTCCCATTGAAGCTCTCCTCCGAAAACCTCGCGCATGAAAGCTGTTTTAAGCAATTCTTCAGGAAAAGCCCCGGCAAAAAGAGCATCCGCTTTCCGGGGATCCTGTTCTCCGGCACACAGGAACAAAGCCAGCTTTTTATTTTTCAAAACATCAAGATTCTGCAGCATGTAATCTGTAAGCGTCTTCATCGTTTTCCCCACGTAGATTGGGCCACCCAAAATGACTTTATCGTACGAAGACAGGTCCGGAGCCGTTTCTGTCCCGATGTTCACCGATACCGTCCCGCCCAGCAGTTTTTTTTGAAGCGATCTGACCGCCTTTTCCGTGCAGCCGTATTTTGTTGCGTAAATGATAATACTTTTCATAAAAACACCTTCAACTTTCTATGCCTATTACTTTAAATATGAATGAATAATTTTTTATTCATTCATATTTTAGCATGATAATATTTTCATGTCAACTCATTTTATTCCTATGCAAACACTGTTATTTCGGCCAGCAACATATTGACATAATAAAAGACCATAAACAGTGACAAATTAATTATGTATGTTTATAAATTTAAAGGAGGTTGAGATATGAAAATCTTTAAAAAGCTTTCATCACTATGCCTCGTAATGTTAGCAGTATTCACATTGAGTATCGCGACGCCTGCGGTGTCCTTCGCGAAAGCATCTCCCAAAGCCCACACAACCGTTAGGACATCTGCGAAAAAGACCGCCGCCAAAGCAAGGCTGACGGCAGCCAAGAGAACCGCCGCCAAAGCAAGGCTGACGGCAGCCAAGAGAACCGCCAAAGCAAGGCCGATGGCAGCCAAGAGAACCACCGCAAAAGCAAGGCTGACCGCCGCCAAGGCTCCCGCACTTAAAGCAGGCGCAAGGGCTAAAGTTACTGCCAAAGCTTTGAATGTCCGTACCGGCCCTGCAAAGACTTACAAGAAGGTCGGCACACTGAGGAAGGGCGCAGTTGTTAAAATCGTTTCCACTAAGGCAGGCTGGAAGAAAGTCCAGTATGGTACCCGTACAGGATATGTATCCTCCAAGTACCTGAAGTAGAACGGACAGCTATTGAATGAATAGGCTTAAAACCCCGATATTTCAATAATACCGGGGTTTTTTGCACTTCAGGGCAGGGATTTTCAAGCTGTTGCTTTATGGTCTGTATGGGAAAGTGGTTTGACTGTGCCGTTCCTTTTATGCACCTTGTCCAATACTGGCTTTTCGATAAATTTGAACGATATTGCCGCTAGCACGTAGGATACCGCAAAAGCGGCCAAAGAGGTCAGCGCCCAAGATGTCAGGTTCGTCATGCCGTTGACCTGATAATTTCTGACGAACGTGCTCCCTATGATATAAATGACAAGGTAATGCCAGATATATAAACCGAACGAGATCTTTGCAGTAAACCTGAAGAAAGGGTTGTCCAGGAGCTTTCCCGCTGCGTTCGAATGTGGCGCCGCCGTAAGAACTATACCAATCATCAAAGCATATAATGGGAAGAAATATGGCTGGCTCTGAAAGCCCAGCGTGAATTCGGGCGCATATCTCATAAGCCACAACAGAACAAATGAACAGAATAAACCGGCGGCACATACAAAATCGAAGCCGCCTTTTTTTCTGAAGCTTTCCGCAGCAACCGGACTTTTGAACAGCTTTGCCGTAACACCCGCAGCCATGATCCCAACGGAGAAATGCCCGAAAAAGCCTATGGGATTGTAATTCGGCATCCAATATTTCGCTCCGCCGATAATCCCGTACTGCCAGCCCCTTTGAATACCGTCAGGCGTGAAGAACGTATGTATCAGGCTGTTCAAAAATGCGATAAAAGCAGCCACCGCAATCCAGAATATGAGGGACTTCAACAAGGTTCTCCTACCCTTTATCAAGCGGAACATGACATACATGAACAAAGGCATCAGAAAATAGCAGAAAGCTTCAAAGCTGATGGACCAGAACGGTCCGTTGATTTCATTCGGGAAAAAAGTAACGTAATTGAAGCCCGCCGTAAAAGTCAAACCGGATAAAGCCCTAATCCAGAAAGCTTCCGATGGGATGCCGAATATCAAGATTATAAGGCTGCATACCGCGAAGGATACATAATAACCGGGCATTATCCTGGCCGCACGCCTGAGCGCATACTGTTTTATGTCGGGGAACAGCCCGTCATTGAAAAACTGTTTCCAGAAAGGGTAGGACAGGAGAAATCCGCTCAATACGAAAAACACACTGACTCCCGTGTTGCCCAGTAAAAGAAACGAATTGATCTCGCGTACGACAGGCGCCTGTGCTTGCGCCGCTAGCCTCTGTGAAATGTGATGGAGCATTACGGCAAGACATGCAAGGGCACGTATGCCATCAGCGCCGCTCAGCGTAGCGTTTGTTTTTTGCTCTGCCATTGAGAGCACCTTCCGATCTGAATTTATTTATTTGAAATTGATTATGTGAAATTATAGCATACTATGCATTTAACGGCAATAAAGAAGATTCTATATGGAGTCAATTATATTTTCTATGTTCTCAACAATTGAAATAAACTGCTCTTGAAGATTATTTGACAGGTTTGAACAGTAATTTACTTCATGCGGCTCGATACCGATAAACACACCGCCTATATCCTTGCTTCTCAGTATAATCTCGTATAGCAAATGTGAATCATGCACAGATATTGGGAATATTCGATTTTTAAAGACCGGCCCAAGCGGAATTATGCTGATAGTGCCAGGTTCCTTATCAAGACAAGCTGCATCAACTATGACTATATATGAGGCTTCTTCAATTTGATCCCTACAGTAATATATATCGGTTTCTCCAACAATATATCGAATGTCGGGGTTTGTACTTCTCTCCTTTAATTCTTCCACTACATACACACCGATACCGTCATCCATCATCAACCGGTTTCCTATCCCGAGAACCAGTATATCTTTCATGGAACCACCTGCATGGTTTTAATGCACTGACCCTGTGTAAACACGTGTGTCGCACATGACACGCAGGGATCGAAGGATCGAATGATTCTTCCCAGTTCAACCGGCTTCTCGAGGTTCTGTATTGTCGTACCCACTAATGCCTGTTCTGCAGTTCCTCTCAAATTGTTATTACCCCGGGTGGAAAGGTTCCATGCAGAAGGGGTGATTATCTGATAGAAAGAAAGCTTTTCATTATCGATTTTCAACCAATGTCCCAGGGCTCCTCTTGTTGTATCGATAAGTCCGGCTCCTTCCGACGATGTTGGAATAGCGTATTCTTTCTGCACGGATACTCCTGGAATCAAGTTTTCCAGAAGTATACCTATAACCTCCGTGATTTTCCCCGCTTCCAGAACCCTCGCAATAGTTCTGTCCATAGTTGATATCCCATTTCTATATTCACCGCTTAACCATTGTCTTGCCAGCGGTCCTGACTCATACGGCATTTCATTATACCGGGGAGCCTTTACCCAGGAATATGCCTGCCTTTTACTCATATCCGCTTCCGGCGCCATATCCATAGGCTTGTACTCATCCATCTTGCCCTGGTACCACGAATAGTCAATTTCCTCAGTTATTTCCCCCGGATTAAACACATTCGTCTTTCCCTGTGAGTAGACCAAAGGATTCGCATATAGAGTCCCAAGTTCCTTATAGCCGTTGAAGCAGCCATAGCTTAGAAGGTTTCCATAGCCTCCTCCGATTTTGTAATAATCACCGTAATACCGGGCAATGGCGTAAGCATCGGGTATCATTCTGCCGGTTATAAATTGCCGTATGGTATGTAATATGGATTTGATCCTGATAATCTTATCCGTAGTTGCCTGGGTAGTTATTCCACCTACAAAAATTCCGTGGTTATGCGGCGCCTTTCCCCCGAGAACCGCAAGCATTTCATGAGCGCTCCTGCTGATATCCAGCGACTCGAAATAGTGTGCGGCTATTTCATCATTTTTATCTTTAGGCAGTCTGAAATCATTATGGTCCGTCACATACAGCGGATACTTGTCGGGAAGTCTCACAAAATCAGGGATGGTATACTGGTAGAAGTGTCTGATGTGATTTTGCAGAAACTCACACCCATGCAGAATATCACGAAGATACCTTCCTTGTTCGGTCGGAACAACACCCATCGCTGTCTCAAGCGCGAGAGTTGATGCCATGGAGTGGGCTGTGGAGCATATTCCGCAGATACGCTGAGTAAAATATACGGCATCAAAAGGATTTCTTCCAACAAGCATTTTTTCAAACCCCCGGAAAAGCAGTCCCCCGGTCCTAACTTCTGCTACCGTATTGTTATCTATCGTCGCATCTATCTCCATGAAACCGCTGATTCGTGTAACCGGGTTTATAACGATTCTCTTGGTCATTCCTCCACCCCTCTTGTAGTGTTGTAGGTTATGAACGGCTCCATTTGATCCGGAAATCCGAACTGTGCACAACCAATGCACGGCGTGTCGTCTTCGACCGGCCAGTTTACATACTGATTCCACTTTCGTATCGGGCAGTCGATACGGGTAACAGGCCCCCTGCAGCCTAACTTGAACATACAAGTGCTTTCTCCCAGCCTTTTGGCAAAGACTCCTTTATCAAAGAAAGACCTCCTGGGACAGCGGTCATGGATTAAAGTACTGTAAAATAATAACGGCCTGTCCCTGCTGTCAAGCTCAGGCTCTCCATATAAAAGGATATGCGCAAGTGTCCCCAAAAACCAGTCGGGATGGCAAGGGCAACCCGGAAGCTTTATAACCTTTCTTTTTAACACAGCCTGTATACCGACACACTCCGATGGATTTGGTTTCGCAGCCGATACGCCTCCATGTGTTGCACAAGCTCCTATTGCAATAACATGCGACGCCTTTTCCCCCAGCAGCCTGATTGCTTTAAGCGCAGTAACCGGCTGGCCCTTCCAGCGGCCGATTACATTATATAAGCCGTTGTTTTTGGTTGCCACCGCTCCCTCAACAGCAAGGATAAATTCTTTATCAGTAATATCCATTAATTTATCCATGGCGGTTTCACCTTCAGCCGCCATCAAACTATTGTCATAGACAAACTCTGTCATCTGTGAAATCAAATACTTAAAACCGGGATTCGCTCCGTCCAGAAGTGAAATGATATTGCCTGAACAACCTGTCAATTCGAGCCAAACCAAATTCTTCCTGATCAGCGTACCTCTCCTGATTTCATCCTTGACTTTATTGAATAAATCCGATGCTGTCTTAAGGCGTGCAACGTATTCGGGGCAAATATCTTTTGTATTCATACAATCAGCTTCCCAACTGCTTTTAATTTGCTTAATATTGGCTGGCCTGCATGACATGATGCAAATTCGCCTGTCAGATCCTTTCCCGCCGTAAGTCCAAAGTGTGAAGCAGCAGCCCAGGCAGCATTATTTGTGACATCGTATATTGTTCCATTTACTGCAACATAAGCAGGATTCCCGTCTTTCCCATTAAATTTGGTCAGTTCCTGAAGCGTAAACACTCTTTGCTCCTGTTGGTTCTGCTGCGGCAATTCCGTTTGACTTGCCGGCATTTTATTCACCTGGTTGCATATCAAAGCGCTTAAAAAATCAATTTCATTCATTTTAGCCCTTAGTTGTTGCAGAAGCATATTTCTGGTATAAATACACGGTACCGCATATATTAGGTCGATATAGTGCTCAGATTCCGCCGCCACTGCATTTATTCGCCGGCATATTTCACTCTCACAGTAATTCATAAAATCCCTCACCTACATAATATAAGCTATGCTTCGCTTTTTGGTTTAGTTACTCTGCGCCTGTGTCTTAACTTAAGTCAATGAGATATTCGCTTGGTCATTATACAATCTTTTCAAAAGTCAAGGAGGTTAAAACTATGTCGGTGTTCGAAACGGAAAAAGCAACTCAACGCAGAGCTGCAATCACCGCCGGAATACCTATACTGATCGTAGCAGTATCCGCAATGTTTGCCGTTGGAGTAGTGCAAAACAAATTGATTGACTGGGGTAATGCAGCAGTTACTTCAAATAATATTTTGGAATCTATTGGCCTATTCCGTGCAGGAATTTTCAGCTGGCTCATTACCCTTACGGCAGATATAGTAACAGCGTGGGCATTGTATGTATTCCTGAAGCAGGTTGACAACAATCTGGCTTTGCTCAGTGCATGGTTCAGGGTTGCTTATGCGATTATTCTAGGAACGGCAGTAATGAATTTTGTTTTTGTAACACTGTTATTAGGAGGAGATAAAAGTTTTTCATCAATACAAAACAGTCAGCTTCAAATCCAGGTAATGCTGTCGTTAAATGCATTCCGGAAAATGTGGTCCTTTGGTCTGATCATCTTTGGAATCCACCTTTTTATAGCAGGCTATCTAGTTGTAAAATCAAGATTTATCCCTAAAGCCCTGGGAATATTATTATTCCTTGCCTCCGTCAGCTATGTTTTCATCCATATAATGCATCTGTTCCTACCGCAATATGATAGTATAACTGCTGTCGCAGAGACGGTATTAAGTCTGCCAATGGCTGTTGGCGAACTGGGACTGGGAGTGTGGCTGTTACTTAAAGGAGGAAAGGTTGCTAACCTATAGCAGCCTTTTTTTAATTCTGCTCAAGGACTCGGGGGTTATGCCAAGATAACTTGCCAATTGATGCTGCGGGACGCGATTGATCAAGCCCGGTCTATTCTTCAGTATCATCCTGTAACGCTCTTCTGGAGTAGAACTGATGAACCGGGCATGTTCATCCTGCGCTTCGCCCAAATTCGATTCCAAAATGATCCGCGTAACTTCCTTGAGCTTCGGGAATTTGTTATACATCCCTTCTTCCGAATCCAATTCACCAACAAGAAGCGAGGAAGTTTCTGCGCAGGATAAGAAATAATCAGAAGGCTTTTTCTGTTTATAACTACTGATCATCACAACAGCTTGCTCTTCTGTAAAAAAATTATATGTAATTTCTCTGCCATCCTCCAAACATGAGTACTGCCTTATACAGCCAGTTAATACAAAATAGCACTTGGCGGATATTTCACCCTGTCTTAGCAGGATTGTTCCTTTCTTAAATTTCTGTACATTCAGGAACCTAACGATTTCTTCAATTTCAGAATTAATCAGCGCAGTCTTTTTTTTCAGGAACTTAACTAAAGGATCACTCATTTTGCTATCCCTTTACTTATAATACCAACTGTCCTGTTCTTAACACATTACATCCAACCAAATTTTACAAAAGTCTAAATCCCGTGTCAATGAATCAATCCCAGAAATTAAAACAGGGGACAGATAAAGTTTAACTTTAAGCTAAACTTTATCTATCCCCTGTACATTACATAACAGTATTCAATTCATGAATTACCACATGGATTACTTCCCGAAATATCTCTCAAGTAATCCCTTGAACGCCATACCATACCAGTAATAAATAAAATACCAGTTCTCGCATATTCCAAATGCACACTGAGAATTCCACTCGTTCCTAACCTCAAATAACTTCGCCCCGCTTATTCTATTAATTATATAATCATGATAATTCACATCAATGGAAGGAATAACATCAATGAACTCTTCTCTAAAAAACTCAAAGGATATCGCCGAAACATTAAACCCGTCTGAATAAGGATAGATATATTTATGATAAAATACTTCTTTATTACCTGATACAAATTCTATATATGGAATACTCTCATCTTCGTATATAAGTCTTTCATATAGTAAAATAAGCGCATCTTCAGTACATTTAAATGAATCCTTATCTGTTATCATCATGATACACTGTTCTTCCGAAGAGTGATTGGAAAACTTAAAAATATCAACATCAAATACTCTTTTAAGCTTTTGAATATATTCTAAATCATTGAGCAAATCAACTATTTCGTCCCTTTGCACTAACAGCCCCCTGTAAAAAATATTCTACCCTAAATTGTTCATTAACAAGCAGCAAGAAAACACTGATACCCCATTCCTTCACCATTAGCAACCACGAATTAAATAGCAATCACCATAACATTTGGTAAATTTGTTAGAACTTCAATTCCAGTATGAATATCCTTACTTATAGAAACTTTTTTCAGGTTTTTTAAGTTGGACATAGACTTCGGTATTTCAAACGCAGTACTTTTCCCTATCAAATTCAACTCCACCAAGCTTTCTAACTGCCCAATTTCATCAGGTAGCTTTTTAATTCGGTTGTAGTTCAAGTTCAGTATTTCAAGCTTTTTCAAATTTCCGATAGACTGAGGAATTTCCTCAATCTGATTATTCTCAAAATTTAAACTTCTTAATTTGGTAATATTACCAATACTGCTGGGTATACGCTTAATTTTATTTTCCGCCATTGATAAATCTTCAAGGTCTTTTAACTCACCAATATACTCAGAAATATGCATAATCGAGTTAAATGTAATCCATAATCTTTTAAGCTTTTTGAAACTAGCTATGTCATCCGATATATGTTCAAGTTTATTTGATGATAAATTTAAGAACTCTAACTCTTTTAAATCGAATATTGAGTTTTGTTTTCTTATAATTCTTGTTAATCTACTCAGTAGAGAAGAATTGTCATTCCAGTCTTCAATACTATTACCTCTCAACGAAAGTCTTTTTAGACTTTTCAGCCCGCCAAGTACTGATGGGATATGACCTAATTTGTTATCACTTAAATCTAATTCCTCAAGCATTTGTAACTCTAATATGCTGGGTAAGACCCTCGTTAAGCAGTTACCCCGCAATTTTAAAATGCTTAAATTCTGACACATAAAAACGTGTTCGGGCAAAATGTTAACCTTTAAATTTTCATAGTTTAATGCTGTAACCTTTAATAAGTCAGGTGGAATAACACTTGGGTCATTTACTATTACTCCCGGCCTTAAACTAAGGTCTAACCAATTCTCATACCAGTCATAAAATCCTATATTAGAAGTATTGTATGCGGGTACTATTCTAGCTGGCTTTCCTTCGTCCATTGCCCATATATACCCCATCTGTTCACCTGCAGTTATTATACATGAATAATATGTACACCCTTCAAAACAGATGGGTATCAATCCTGATAAGTCCTCATGAATAATTTCTTCTCTGGTATTACGACAACTGCTAAAATAATTCTTCATATCGTCTATACTGATTTCAAAATCCATTGCTGGATTTATCACTTGTTCATAATACTCTGCCGCTGACGTTATATATTTTTCAATTTCTTGCAATGATAAGAGGCCATATTTAGGACCAGCTCCAATACCAATATTTATAATAAACTCTCTATACTCTGATGGAAGTGTAAAGTTATACTTTTCTTCAAAGTTTTCAACCTCTTCTACACTTACTTTCTGAGATACGTATTTATGTTTAGATGAACCAAAAATCGTAAAGTTTCTATCAATTGATTTTAGTTTGTCAAGTTTGCTTTTAATACTTTCAAGTCTCGTTTCCATATCAGTCTGACCCCCAAGTTAACATTCATATCATCTCTGGAGTACATATCTTGTGTTAAATGATATAGGAAAATTATATCTGTTGCTGCTTAATTTAACAATTATTTCAGCATAAAGTTTTCTTGGCTGATAAGTTTTCACTATTTTCTTAAACAGCGTTAACGGATGAGACAAAAAAGAGAAATATAGGTAAAATCTATATTTCTCAGTTCGTTAAAACTTCTCAAGTGCATCAATTAACTCTTTTCTAAACTTAGGTGTTATGTGCTTATATCCTAAATATACTTAGTACAATAAACTTCCGGTACCGGAGCATAGGCTAAGGCAAAAAAGAAAGCACTTATTGCCCCTTAAGTGGGTATAAGTGCCTGCAATTTTTATTGTATATGTAATTAAATAAAGCCTTAAAACCACTGGTTATAAGCGCATAAGTACTTTTACTTGGGATAGTAATTTTACAGGCTGTCTTTTTTGCCTTTATCCCAAGTTCTATCCCAAGTGAATTTTAAAAAGGGTTTTTGTTGTAGTTTCAACAAAAACCCTTAGTCAAAAATTTTATTTTGTTCTTAAAAAATCTTTTACCTATTGTCAATACAGGTATTGATATTTCAATTATCTAATACTGACAAGGAAATCTTATTTCCCGAAATACCTTTCGAGGAGGCCCTTAAACGCCATTCCATGCCTTGCTTCGTCCTTGCACATTTCATGTACCGTATCATGGATAGCGTCATAATTGAGCTGTTTCGCCTTTGTCGCAATATCCTTTTTGCCCTGGCATGCGCCGAACTCAGCTTCCAGCCTCAGTTCAAGATTCTTTTTGGTGTCCGCGTGCACTACCTCTCCAAGCATTTCAGCAAACCTGGCAGCGTGTTCGGCTTCTTCGAAGGCTATCCTCTTATAGGCTTCGGCTATTTCCGGATATCCTTCCCTGTCCGCCTGCCGGCTCATGGCAAGGTACATGCCGACTTCCGTGCACTCTCCGGTAAAATTGGCCCTGAGACCTTCGAGTATTTCGGGATCCACGCCCTGAGCCACGCCGATTTTATGTTCGTCAGCCCATTGCAGCGTCCCTTCCTGCTTCTCCACAAATTTTGATTTGGGCGCTTTGCACTGAGGGCACTGTTCCGGCGCTTCAGCTCCATAATGGACATATCCGCATACTGAACATACAAATTTTTTAATCATGAAATACCTCCTGAATAATCCGCAAATCGGTCATATTTTTGACAAAGTTAATTTACCACAGCACGCGGATTTAAAACATCCTCTATGCAATTTTGCAGTTTTATCAGAACATGAACTTTGCAACAATGATCGCAATTACAATCGCAGCCACAAAATAGCATAGTACCGATATTATATATTTTTTAGGGTTATCCATTCAAGCTGCCTCCCTTCACAAAGTAATCCTTTTTTTGTAAAAGTACAAAACAAAAAAGGCAGAAAACTCGTAAAAACGAGCTTTCCACCCCAAAAGCCTGATCTCTTGAAAGCGGATCGCAGATCCGCCCAACCGTTAGCTACAATTATAAATTTAAAGACATTATACTATAATATATTTTTATTGACAAGTCGCGAATGCTCATCAAATTCACCGCTTATTTGCGGTATTACGCCGTTATTTCGAAATTACAGAAGCTTTTCTGTATTCATCAGGCGTAACCTTCAATTCAGCTCTGAATTGCTTGTAAAAATGAGTGTAGTTTGAAAATCCGACCTCGCAGGCAATCTCAGCGACAGGCATATCCGTATGCAAAAGAAGATACGCCGCCTGCTTTATACGCTGTTCTTTCACAAGTTTCCCAGAGCCATTTCGTAGAATTCTTCGAAGTCAGCTCCAGGACATAGCTCAGGGCTATCAGATTAGTCGCGTGGGTGTGTATGACGATCCTGTCCCGTCCGCCGCCGGCCTTAATTTTACTGGATATGTGACAGAAGATGCGCCGGAAGCTCGCTGGTCGGCTTCGCCCCGCCTGTTAATCCCCACAGTATCGTATAAGACCTGCCGTCGTCGGCTATTCTAATGATACCGAGAGTGTCTGCGGGATCAAGTATGACATTCCTGAAGTATTTACCCGAACCCGTCACGAGAAAATATTCCCCCGCCAGTTCCTTCACTTCATTGAACAGCTCGATGCTCCCCGTACCGGTATATTCGTCCAAGAACCTCTCCGCTTCCCCTCTTGGCAGACGGTAGCTGACATTTTCTCCGTTCCTTTCGTCCCAGCCCTTGAGCCACATATCGTTAATGGCCTTGATCATTGCAGTCATAAAAGGCGTATTCAATATTTCATCTTTTCAGCAGCACATCCCGTTCGTAGCTTTTTTTTTACCACTGAATCCCCGTATTTTCGTATATAACGGAAGGTCCGAGCCTGCTGAAAATCTTGTCAAATGTATGATCGGTCCTGTGATCGCGGTATGCAAAAACGGGAGAAACTCTTTTGTTTTCGCCGTCCAGCAGAACGTAATCGACCGCCCATGTGTCGATCCCGACAGACAGGAGGTCGTCTTGAAGACACTTAAGTTTTGCGAGCCCTGTTTTTATATTGCAGAATATGGAATCGATATCCCAGTAATCATGCCCATTCATGTGCATGAAGCCGTTTTTGAAACGATATATCTCCCTGAGGGAGATCCAGCCGTCCTCCAGCGTCCCCGCAATGACCCTTCCGCTGGAAGCTCCGATATCAACCGCAACACAGGTTTTATTCACGCGAACGCCCCCTCCGGATTTACTAATTAAATTATATAAGAAGGGGCATCGGCATTCATTATCGGTAAACGGGGTATTCATTATCAAAAATCGTTATTATTGTTCTTCCTGGCAGTCTTGTAAATACGGACAGGCTTGCTTCTAGTCCAATTTATTATATACATAGTAAGCATCGTCGATATTATATTGTTCTGTTTCATGATCGCCTTTGGCCCCTGCCGTCACGAGTATGTATTCCTGCCTTCCGACATGTGCAAGGCTTGCAAGGCAAAGTCCGGCTTCAGCAGTGTAACCTGTCTTGCCCCCCAATATCCTCCCGTCCTCTGTTCCCGGATCTTTTATATTCTTGAACATCGTACTGTAAAAGGTTATACCGCCTGGATGCTTGTTCGTCGGCTGCGTGGAATGGCGCGAAGCGGTGAAAATCTCACGGAAAACGTCGTTTTCAAGAGCATAACTCAGCAGCTTTGCCATATCCTTGACGGTAGTGTAGTGTTTTTCGTCCTGCAGCCCGGTAGAATTGGTGAAGTGCGTATCCTTCATACCGAGCTCAGACGCCTTTTTATTCATCAGTTCGGTGAATTTTTGTTCCGAGCCTGAAATATATATTGCAAGGCCTGTACAGCACTCCGCTCCGCTTGGAAGCATCTCTCCGTACAGCAAATCGATCGCCCGCACCCTCTCGCCCGACACAAATCCCGCCATCGACGCGTCCGCTTTGTATAGTTCCTTGAATATGTAATCAGGAAGCTCGACCTCCTTGTCAAGATCGTTAAGCTCCTCGATTGCAACAAGCGCAGTCATAATTTTAGTCAGAGACGCGGGGTAGATCCTTTGTTCGCTATTTTTCCGCATCAGTATCGTATTGTCCTCCAGCCGGATGAGAATTGCATTCGGGCTGTTCAAGCCGTCTGCGGATATCATATCTCGGGAGTCTGTCGCTTCTGCCGGCGATGTGGTATCAGGAGCAGCCTTTCCGCCGCTTTCTGCTGTAATTCGTTCTGTTTCCGATGTTGAGTCGCCGGCTTCCGCTATTGTGCTGCCGGTACCCGTTGTTGTGCTGCCGGTATCCGTTGTTGTGCTGCCGGTATCCGTTGTTATTCCTCTGGTTACAGCTGTTAAGCCTCTTGTATCTGCGGCCGGTTCCTGCTGTCCTGCGGGAGAAATAGCCGATATATTGAAATAAACAGCTGCTACAATCACAAGCAATAATGCCAGAAACAAGTTGAGCTCGGTTATAATGCCGAATCTTTTACGTGCCATAAAAACACCCCTTAATCTATGTTGGCTCTATTTAAACATAGAATAAGGGGCCGAATTGGAATATCATCTTATGAATATCTTAAGATTTCATTAAATTGGCCTGGTACAGTTTGAGACTACTTAATGTTGCAGGATATTGCCCGGTGCGGCCTTATACGGCTCTATGCGGCAGGATGTAGCCTGACGCAGCCTTTTATACGGATCAGTGCGGCAGGATGTAGCCTGACGCGGCCTTTTATACGGATCAGTGCGGCAGGATGTAGCCTGACGCGGCCTTATACGGATCAGTGCGGGAGCTTTACCGTGAATACTGTGCGCTCCATGCTGCTTTCCGCAGTTATCGTTCCGCCGTGCGCCGTGACAATCTCTTTGGCTATGGCTAGGCCTAGTCCTGCGCCGCCGCTGTCTGTAGAGCGGGCAGAGTCGAGTCTGTAAAACTTCTCAAAAATGGTATCGATTTTTTGCGAAGGGATCGGATCGCCGTGATTTTCGAAGGTGATAATTACATCCTCTCCTTGCAATCCGGCGGAAATATCGATGACGCTGTTCTCATAACTGTAGGCAATGGCGTTCTTGAGTATATTGTTGAACACACGCGCCAGCTTATCCGCGTCTCCTGTAATCACCAGGCTTTCAGGTACGTGGATTTCCACCTTCCTGCCCTGAGGCGCGAGCAGCGGATAAAATTCGTCCGCCATTTGATGGAGCATGAATGCAAGCTTTATGTCTCCCTTGTTCAGAACAATGGTCTGCAGATTGAACCTGGTAATATCAAAAAACTCATTGATTAGCTCTTCCAGCCTGTTTGCCTTATTCAAAGCCACACCGGTATATTTCGCCTTTTGTTCCGCGGGCATGTCCTGCGCTTCCTCTAAAAGGCTCAGGTATCCTATCACAGATGCGAGCGGGGTTTTCAGGTCATGCGCAAGATAAGTGATGAGGTCGTTCTTCCTCTGCATTTCAGACTGTACAAGCTGCTGCTGCTTTTTTGAATCCGAATATATCCTTACCAGCTGAGCTCTGATCCCGTCAAATTCCTTGGGAAGCTCGAGGTCGGCATTCCCATGAGCGTCATTCCTGGAAGCGTCACTTCCGGGGGCGGCGTTCCCGTAGGCGCTATACCTGGCACCGCCATTCCCTGGGGCATTAATCTTTAAAGCAGTACCCTCAGAAGCCACATTCCCGGAGGCGCCGCTCCTTGCGTCTTCATTTTCCGGAGTATCGAAGGACTCTATCACATGCGTAATGATCGAGATGTCCCTTCTCCTGGTGTGATGTGCGGAAAAATATGCCGAAACAAACGCACAAAGCGACAATAATATTATTAAAGCAAAAAACAGATACACAAAAAATTGCTTTATACTATACCAGTTGCTAAAAATGATCCCTAATTTCCCAGCGCCGGAAAACGGGCCGCCAACATCGAAAAAGCTGTAAAACCAATCCTTGAAAAATCCGTTGAAGCCCTTATCCCCCAGCCATAACATACCCAGGCAGAACAAAGCCGCCAACGCAATAATCAGGAGACCGGCCTTTAAAAATTTATTCATATTACTTATCAATTTTATAGCCGACCCCCCACACTGTTTTTATGAATTTCGGGCGCTCCGCGGAATCATGCATTTTATCCCTCAGGTGCCGTATATGAACCATAACGGTATTATTGCTGTTGCTGAAATATTTTTCTCCCCACACCCTGCTGAACAGTTCCTCTGAACTGACCACGCGCCCCCTGTTGGAGCACAGTTCCCAAAGTATCGAGAACTCAGTAGGCGTGAGGTTAAGCTGCCTTTCGTTCATAGTACATTCATGCGTATTCCTGTCCAGAGCAAGGCCGGAAAACTCGATCAGATTTTCCTCGTGCTCTGTCTGTACGGGCTCTGGGGAATTGTATCTTGTAAACCTGCGCAGCTGTGCTTTGACCCGGGCGACAAGCTCCAGCGGCCGGAACGGCTTTGTCATGTAGTCATCGGCGCCGAGCGTCAAGCCCGTTATTTTGTCGATTTCCTCTTCTTTCGCCGTCAACATGATGACCGGAAAATTATGTTTTTCACGGATCTTCCGGCAGATAGTAAAGCCATCGATATCGGGCAGCATTACGTCAAGCACTGCAAGCTCGAGCTTTTCAGCTTCGATGACCTTAAGCGCCTCTTTCCCATTATAGCATTTATATACCGTGAAGCCTTCACTTTTAAGGTAAACCTCGACCAGGTCCGCTATGGCCTGTTCATCGTCAACCACCAGAATACCGGCGTCCATAATTCCGATCACCTTCTTTCCGCCCGATAATTTGTATGCCAATTATAATAGTACTATAAAATTGCAATAAACATAATAAGATTTTTCTTATGAAAACCTTAAGAATTGATTATGAAAGCATTCATGGATACTAAAGCACTTTATGGTTACGAAAGCACCTATAGTTACTGAAGCACTCATAATTGCGGAAGCGCTTATAGTTGCGGAAGCGCTTATAGTTGCGGAAGCACCTTCGCCCTTGCGATGTGGAAGTGCTCCAGTGCCGTATAACCGTCGGTGCGGCCGCTGAAATAAGCATTTTGCGTCGCAGTGGTATCCATATCCTCGACAAGCTCCAAACCGGCGCCGGCCAGTAAAACCCTCATTTCATCTTTTTCAAAGCCTGATTTCATGGGTTCTCCCGCATTACTAACAATTTCGCGCGCCGCCTTTACACGTTTGGAAGCTTTGACGTCATCAAAGGCATCCTTATCAAGGTAATCGAATACTACCATACTCCCCGAAGCGGCAACTCCGGCAATCCTGCTGAAAGTCGAAAGTACGTCGTCCTTCTCAAGGTAGTACGTCACTCCCAGCCAGTTGAAGACACTCTTCTCCGCCTTGTCGAACCCTGCATTTATAAGCGCGACAGCCATGTCTTCCTGGGAAAGATCTATCGGTATGAAGCTGAGGTTTTTTGGCTCCTTCCACCCGAGCTCGCCAATCCTCGCCCGTTTGTAGCCCTGTGTAACAGGCTGATCAAGTTCAAAAAACCTCAGGCGTTCCAGCATATCTGGCCTGCGGAATGCAAAAGTGTCCATTCCTGCCCCAAGTATAACATATTGCGTGAAGCCTTCCCCGACCGCTTTCTCAAGATAATCCTCCATGAACCTTGCACGCGCGAGCGATATAGGAGCGGACTGGGCTCTCATCACATACGCAAGGGATTCCTGTTCAGGCAGCTGCCGCGCAGCCGTTTCAGGATCAAAGAAGCTCAGGGAGCTTGCCAGGCTGTGGCCGATGAAGTCGAAGGTCTCCCGGGTCATCATATCCTTCGCCAGAAAGTCATCGAATATTTTAGGTTCGTCATACAACGAGTGATATGCCCGCCCAAAAGCTGTAACTATAGCAGTGATCGCACCTTTACTGATTTCCATAAACATCCCTCCGGTTAATAATTATGCCGTTTTCGGCCATACCGCATACATCAAACCGCAAACGGTAAGTGATATTTTACATCCAACGTCAAACATCTTCCATTGCCGAGTTTTACAATCATTTGCCGGCGCTTTGGGCAACTATGTCAATTGATTTTAATGTAAAATTGTGGTATAGTAATATTACAGACGTTAAAAGTAAAGCTTTTTGACCAGTTCTTTTAAAGATCGATCCGAATTCCCAACCGGACAAAGCCAGATCGCAGCGCTTAATCTCAGGCCGACGTAAATTCGGTAAATCTTAAATTTCCCTGTTGCGCAAACGGAGCAATGGTGTTAAAATAAGAAAGCGGTTTTTCGAAAGAGCATACCGGGGTGTAGCGCAGATGGTAGCGCGCTTGGTTCGGGACCAAGAGGCCGCTGGTTCAAATCCAGTCACTCCGACCACATAAAAGAAGCGGGTTTCAGCAAATGAAAACCGCTATTTTTATGCCCTGAAATGAAGGTTTTGTACTAATTTTGTACTAACGGGATTTTGTGCTGAATAATAAATTCAAGTAGTTCAAATCACATTTTCTAGACTGATATTATTTGCATAATTTTCGATTGCTTCTTTATCGCCATTCTGATACTTTTTTATCATTTCAATTCTCTCGGAATACATCGGCTTACCATTAATAAGTTCTATAAGATAACTTGGTAAGTTATAAGATGGATTATTTCTATCTCCGTAAAAAGCAATTATATCTAAGATTTCTTTATAAATATTATCGTAATCATCAATATTAAATTTGTATGGATTACTAATTATTTTGACCTTGTTACAAAACGGAGTTCTATTAAAAACAACCTCATCAGGTATGATTATCCCTAATTTTTTATAATGTTTTTGGTAGTCCTTCCCTTGCTTTAAATCGGATTCCCAATCCTTATTATTTATATTCTCCGATTGTGTACCCCACCTTTTACATGATATGGGGGATACCGGATATATAAGGCATTTGTTACTATCATCTAAGAAAACACAAGGACTCCTTTTCATGACTAAATCATAAAAACATTCCTTTATTGCGTATCTGTAAAAGCTAATTTTCTGACTACTATTAAAATTTTCTTCAAAATAATTAAAAATATATAGAAATTCTGGATAGGTAATTTTAGGAGGATCAGAACAACATATACCACATCCATCGCATTTAGTTACTGGTAATCTAGCATATATATCTTTAAATCTTTTATAAAACCCTCTACCTTTGAAAACCCTCAAATCGTTTAAGACATTTCTTTTTGTCATACAACACCTTATTAAAACAAAAATATACTTCCAATTTCTTTACATACTAAATTATACAATAAAATTATATATTTACATACTATTTAAGAGTTTTTTTCTTTTATTTGCCGCATCCCTTTTCATTTCCTCATTCACGTGCCCGTATCGGTCGAGGGTCGTTTCAATGCTCTCATGACCCAGGTCTGATTGAAGCGTTTTTATATCTACGCCCTGCTGTAATGAAAGCAGGGCGAAGGTGTGCCGCATATCATGGAATCTTATCGGCTCTATTCCGGAGGCCTTTAAAGCTCCTTTAAAGTTACGCAGAAAGTTTCTGGGTTGAAGAAGGTTACCAAGTTCATTTGTGAATACAAGCCATTCTGACAGCATTTTTTTGATATCTGCCTCTTCATACCCGATAAACTCATACTCTGCGGCTTTGTTCTTTTTATGCTCCTTAAGTGCCTGGATAACATCTTCGGTAATTGCAATTACCCTGTTTTGTGATGATTCCGTTTTTAATTCTCTCAAGACATGAGAGCTACCTACTTTGACAAGCTGCTGAACGACCTTAACAGTACAGGTCTTGAAATCAATATCCTTCCATCGCAATCCAAGCAGCTCACCACGCCGCAGGCCAGTATATAATTCCAGAAGGTAAGCGGCATAGTAGCGTTTATAGAATTTATCAGAGGATGCAGTGTCAAGGAATTTCCGTACCTGCTCTATATTGAGCGTTTTCATTTCCTTCTTTATCAGCTTTGGAAGTTTGACGGCATCTGCCGGATTGACCTGAAGGTATCTTTCCTTTACGGCTTGGTCGAGTGATCCTTTGATGACTTGGTGAATATGCCGGATGGTCTTTGGAGACAAACCGCCTTCCTTTTGTTCAAGTTCACCTGTCTCCTTATTCTTCTTTTTGTCAGATCGTCCACCGTACAGCTTGTCATTATATAGCTTCTGGATATGGGAAGTCTGAAGGCTCAAAAGCCTGATGCCACCGATTTCAGGGTTTATATGATTCTTGATAAGGCTTTCGTATATCAGCCAGGTCGTATCCTTTATCGAGCCTTTTATCGTTATGTTCAGCCAGGTATCGAGCCATTGCTGCATAGTGACCTTATGAGGTTCAACAAAGGTATTATTCCTGACATTTCCCTTTGCCTCGTCCAGCTTGTTTTTTACCTCTTTTTGAGTTCTGCCGTAGACGGTATGCTCCTTAATGCTGCCATCCGGCTTATAGCCGATCGGGATACGGCCGACCCATTGCTTGTCACTTTTTCGTTGAAAAATAGTGCCCTCGCCATTGGCGCGCTTTCTTGCCATACTGACCTCACACTTGCTTAATGAAAGCCCTTGTCCAATAGAGCTTCCTTCTTCGTGACCATGTTTTTGAAATTCGATTTCTTTGTTTTAAGATAGCTCTCACCCTTTTTGTACAAGGTGTTCAGAGCCATTGCCGGGTCTTTCATTCCCAGCTTTGCGGCAAAGGTAGTAATATTGCCGTATGTGGATGGAACCATCGCTTCCGCATCCATATTAAGCTGAATTTCCCGCTTTACTAAAGGCCTTGAAGCATATTGATGAAAGCAATCCTGAACTTGAAGCCATTTTTCATTTATGCTGCACCGTGAAATATTTTCATCGTCATTCTCAATTTTCACGAGCCATTGCCGGGTACAATAATTCCACAAACTACCGATGTTTTCATAAGCATCTTCAACAGTATTTATATTGCGTTCTTTCAAGAATTCCCGGTTAATCTGGAATTCTATGTTCCAGACCTTACCGCATTGCATACCGGCATCTTTCCAGATTTCATAGAACCACGTCTTTGTCTTTTTCTGTGTTATTTCAAGCACCTTGTTATAAATACGCCCGAATATCTTCTCGCTGGCGCTCGATCCGAATGTCATAGCGTTTACTTTTCGGCGGAACCAATAGGCCGTCTGTGTGTAATACTGGCCTTTAAACCTACTATCGAAATCAGTTTCCGTCAATAGGAGGTCATCGGTATGGCAGCATAAATCTATCCTGCTGATTTTATTATCAATGACCTCTCCTATATTCTCTTGTACCCATTGCCGGATGTTCGACCATGCCTGGAACGGCCCATAGGCCCAGAGGCATTCGGATTTGATTTTTATGAAGATGGGATAGAAGTCTTTGTTTTTCGACCTGTATTCGGCAATATCTATTTCATACAGGTCATTGTGAAGTATGTAGGAATAGCCCTTTTTACCGTTTGCAAGCACTTCGAATGTCATTGAACCTATTTCAATTGAAATGATCTTACTCACGTTATTCCTTAATGCCAATTTAGCTTCTTCCTTTTTCGGTTCGAGCCGGCTGAGAAGTGAATCTATAATGTCATCGTATTGCTCGACATCAATAAACATGAGCAGGGTATCTATCATTGGTAAATACATTTTTTTAACCTCCAAAATATCTCTAAAGTACGATATCAGTATTGTAACGGGTGTAGTCGGAATTTTTAGCCCCCCCTGATAGTAAGGAGGGGGGAAAACCGAAATTTCCGGGTGATTGTTTATTTAGTATCTTTATGTAATAATTAGTTTATGAAGCATTTTTTATCAATGAACAAAACGAATACCTTATTTTTTATCTCATGCGTAAGCATTTTAGCAGTTCTTGTTATGCTATTATGCCATATGAAAATACATATCTTGGCTTCCTTTTTCCTATTCTCACTTGTAAATTTCTTCTCCGCTCTTGCTTACATTAAAGACTAATATTCCTTTAGGGTCATGCCCTGTAGGTTTGGCATCGCCAACAACAGGCTAGCATGGCTATTCGCATATCTCACGGGTCATTTCTCACGGGTCGCTCATTTCCAAAATGTCAAGGTGCTTTCGCGGCATAAAGGCCTGTCTCACGGGTCACGAGTTCTATTTATTCCACGTTCACCCCGACATTTCGGAGCCTCCGCCATGCCTTGGAGCCAAAGAGCGATGCCAAACAGGGCATCATCTATTATGCGGCTACGCAGTTTTCGCCTGGAGGTCGAGGTAATAGCCGATAACGATCTCTCCTTCGATTTCCTGAACACTTACATACTTTGAACCTGTCCCTTGCATTATCTTAATTGCGAGTCTCTTGATCTCCTCCGCAACACACTTTAAGTCATTTACCTCCTGCTGCTCCATAGTTTCTACCTCCTTTAAATTTGGTTTTCGCGCTTCTTGCAGTAATCCTTTATCTGGTACAGTTCTCGAAGTACCTTTTTCTTTTTGCTTTCAAAATCTGCTCCCTGCCAGAGTATGAATGCTATCAATCGCGACGTCATATCGCATATTTTTGCAGATTCTTCAGCTTTCAATTTCTCACTCCTTTCTAACGCTAAATAAAACTAGATAATAATAAATAGTGATAAATAATGCTAAGTAATTTAAATTTTTATGAATAATATTTTATTCAGCTTTTCCTGAATTTATCTTATAACTAAATACTGGTAATGTCAATAATTTATGAATAAAATATCATTCAGTTATTTACAAACCATGATAGTTTTGATTTTAAAGGACAAGTATTATATAATTACTCACGAGGTGTATTTTATGGCTTACAAGGATATTCTTTCAAATATGATTAAGGAAAGCGGTTTATCTCTAAAAGAGATTTCAAACCGTTGTGAGACACTCGGCGTATCGGTTGTACCCTCATATATCAGCCAGCTCCAGACAGGCAAACTGCCTCCGCCTTCCGAAGAAATATCAAAGGCTTTAGCTGATGTTTGCTCTGCGGATCCTTTACACCTTATACTCGAAGGTTATTTCGAAAGAGCGCCACAGATCATAAAAGACGCTTTTGTAATGATGGGTGAACTTAATAAACGGCTGCTTGTCGTTTTGCCTGATAATTCTGATACCATAAAAAAAGAAATGCAGGAAAGCATTAAGACCAATAACCTTATTGTCAGCCTGGATTCGTCCATGGCACATCTTCAAAAAGCCGAAAACTATAGGAAGATTAAGCCTTTTGCCGATGCATACAACTATATTAAAACTGGCATCAAAGAAATTTTTTACGAGAACGGCGATTACCACATATTCGCGAATGCAGATACAATGGAACCTCTAATACCCAAAGAGGCACAAATCAAGTTTATGCCATATAACGGGAAAGAGCCTGAGAATAACGATATCGTACTTTATGAAAAGCCAGGCAACCTATCGCCCAATGTAAGAAGGTACTACAAGTATCAAAATATCATAATACTTATTCCTGAAAACAGAAAATATCTTCTTGACTTCCTCACTGATCCGAAAGAGATCAATGTTATCGGTAAAGTTGTTTCCTACCGCATGAAAGTAAAATAGTGAATGCAAAGAGTGGTTCGGGCTCTACGAGACCCCGAACCACTTGTTTTTATATATAATCATTTCGCCTAGGGCAGCCACGCAAGCCCCTCAATCCTAACCTCGATATATTCTTTTTATATATTAAATAATTGACTCATGATATGTTGTTTTCTTGACTTGTTGATTACCACAATATAACATTAGATTTATAGGTAGTTGCTATAGCTTATTATTATTAGCATTTTAAGGAGACTTTTTATATGTATAACTATGAACATGAAACAAAAGAAATAAAGGATAGATATCTTCGAAACTTTATTTTTTATGATTATTTTCATGACAGTGTTATTACTGAAATTAAGATCCTAAATGAAGGAAAACTCATACAGATAGAGCTCTCTTGTGAAAGGGAATGGCCTTCACACGATTGGGAAAAGTATGTAACAGACAAAAATTATACTTATAAACTGTGCTTTATAAACTGCTATTATTTTGAATATCAAAGAGATAATTTTGGTACTTACGCAGAATATTTAAACGGCAGATTTAAGAACAGTGCTAGACTTGCTGAAATTAATAAAAAATCTAAACGCCATAATTATCATTTGCGAATCCAGCTTGCAGATGGGTATTTGGATTTCATTTTTAGTAAATTCCAAATGGAAAAATATAATGCAAACATTTCTTTGCCCAAAAGAGTCTCTTTAAATTGGCACTTTGATTTTATTAAAAATAAGTTTCGAGATATGAACATAGACGAAGTGCATACAATCGCGGTTTCAGGAGATTATCTATTAAGATCATATGCCATTGAGTATCTATGGTATATAGGTGATGATTCGATATTAGAGATAGCTTGTAATTCTTTATCTGACGAAGATGCTTGTATTCCAGCTATATTCGTTATTGGAAATAACGGAGGATTAGAACATATTGAAAGCTTGAATAACCTTTTAAAACAAGAAGATAGTTCATATATTTTTAGTCGCCATATTAGAGACGCGATCGAAAAAATTGTATCAAGATGCTAAGTATAAAACTTATGTACTAATTTTGTACTAACCAGATTCAAAATAGATATCGTCAACTAATACCAACTAAAAAGTACGGTCGCTAAACCCCTTGTATTTAAGGCCTTTTAGGATTTGATAAGTCTATCTAAAACATACTTCGCTCAATTCGGGACCAAGAGGCCGCTGGTTCAAATCCAGTCACTCCGACCACAGTAAAACCCTTGAGGATACTAATCTTCAAGGGTTTTATTTATGGGTATTTAATTAAGGTAAACTACTTGCGTGTTAGCAAACCTGTTAGCATATCTCAACAAATTCATTATATAAGGATGTCAACCGTAGTTTCTCTCACTGACAAATTACTCATTCATTTAGGTTCGCGATTTTGCTATTCTGCCATTTAGATCTTAATAGGAATTTACAGAACAAGATCATTATGCTAGAATTGCTTTAAATCAAACATTGAAAAATATCAATGTACAAGTCTATTAACAAATATAGAACTTGGAGGGCGCTTAGTAAAGTGGTTGAGAAGGATACTGAAAAAGCAAAAATTTACTTTAAGCTGAAATAAAACAATTTCTACGCTACACATTGTGATGAATAAGCGATGCAAAAATCAATACGGGAAATAAGCCTGCCGGCGATATATTATATAGTGGGCTTATTTTCAACAGCATTTAGCAAAAAAATTTGATTCTGAGGAGAAACTTATGAGAAAAATTAGCGCGGTTATACTGGTTTTGGTATTCCTATTTAATAGTTCTCTGGTTTTTGCCGCATCTGCCGCATCTTGTTTTACAAACAACAGCGCGCTTGATACGGCCTTTGCACAGCTTGAAAAAGTTTTTATGGCAGGCGAGCAACGGAATTATACCCTGGAAATCACTCGTGGAGGGAAAACAGATTTTAAAGCCAAAATGCTGCCTAAAATGTCCGATGCTGCAATTAAGGCGGCAGTTACAGAGGTGCTCAATGAAATAAAGTATAAAATTGAGCTGAAGGAAGAGGAACTTGGCGGATTGACCAAAGAGGATTATAAAAAGATTTCAACTCAGCTTATAGAAGGTACCAAAACAAACAAGGTATTCTTTCAATACGAGAAGGATCAGAAATCGGTTTATTTATCTTTTGGAGTAAGTGACCGCGATTTTGAAAGGTTTGATAATTTAACGGGCAATTTTGCAAACATGGGTACTCAAAAGGATGAAGTGAGTCAGGCTGATTTGGAGGTAAAGAGCGATGTAGCAAGATATATCCAGCAGTCTATACAAACAGGAAATAAGATCAGCCCGGAGATTTTAGAGAATCTGCCTGACAGAACAGACCGTCTGTTTAAAGAGCTGAAACCTTCAAAAATTGTTGCTGCATCGGCTATTGCTGGAATCCATCGGTCTATATATGAATCCGATGCAACAAAATATGATGGCTCGGAATCATTGGAGTCAATCATTCAAGATTACCAAGACATGATTGAGGGTCTTCAAAAAAACAGAGAAGACGAAAAAAAGATTGAATACTATCCATTTCAAGATGTGCCAGCATCGGATGTTAGAAATGAAATAGCAGAAATGCTAAATGATGGAGAAATATCCGAATATTTTGCCTCGGGATTCAATAAGGCAATAACACTGGAAGAGCTCGCAAGACTGTATTTTGAGTCGAAAGAAGTCAATGAGAAAATAGAGATTGAAGAAGGTATAATTGACCCAGATGTACCTGATTATATAAAAAATGCATTCATATATGGGATGATAGATGACACCAGGGATTTGAACAAGCCGCTTAACAGGCTCGAGGCGGCAAGATGGCTGATAAATGGTGTATTATATCAAGAATCGGGCGTTTCAGATACGTTGAGGATTGATGATTATTTAAAGATCCCGTTAGCGGATCAGGTAGTAGTAGCAAATTGCCTTAGGGATGGCATAAAAACAATCGGAGCTAACTTCGAGCCTCAAAGTACGTATACAAGGCAGGATGCGATTACAGACAGATATAAATTTAGATTCATCAATATCAGGGGTTATAACGCCCCGATATATTTGAATGATCCATCCAAAATTGTAATAGGAAAAAATACTGTGCATTTGCAGTTTGAAAACACGGAGCAGATCGAAGAATATATACAGGACGTATTTAGGGATTCTGCAATAGGCAATATCAAAAGAAACGGAAGCTACATGAGAATCGACACGGGATGTGCCCTTTTGGAATTTTTTACTCCTGAAAATGGAATAAAATTTACGTTTAAGAACGGCGTTAAATATATTGATTTTGATGACGGGCTTTACGGACCTGAACTGCAGTATAAAATTGAACCACGCGTACTAAAATCCGATGAAAAAGCGGATATGAACATGCAGATTGATTCCATACATAAGAAGATATATTCAAAACTTGATCCTGTTCTGGCTAAAATCATCAAGCCCAATATGACGGCAGAACAAAAAGTTAAAGCGATTCATGATTACGTGGTAACATATATAACATACGATTCCAATTATACTGATGAGGAAACTCCGGAGAATTTGCTGAAATCCATTGAAAAAGGACGAGGTATATGTGGAGATTATGCAATGTTGTTTGAATACCTGTGTGACAGGGCATCCATTCCATGTACTTTTGAAGGCGGCGATGTTATCACGTCGTCAGCCGGCCATGCATGGAACGTTGTATACCTGAACGGGCAATGGAAGTTTGTCGACACTACCTGGGATGATGGTGATACAAAGAAAATCTCGTATAAATACTTTTTGGTGGATAAATTTACGTTTATGAAGGATCACACACCTTTTATGGGTGTTCCTGATGAAATACTATATCCTGAAATTGACGGGATGAAAATAAAGTCTCAAGAAGAATTAAGAGCATATCTTCTTAGAAAGTTTTATTGGATCGACGGCTTTAAAGTTACTTTCAGAATGGCATATAAAAAAGTGAAGCCATTTATCGGGTATTTATGGAATACTTCTGAAATAAAGGTAGTTATGACATATGATTCGAAACAAGACTTGTATACAGTAACTGCCAAGGCCAGATGAGATTTTAGCTACAATTGTCTATACCTTCAGGCTGTTCTTTACCAAGGCTGGAAGGATGAAAATAATTTTATAACTACACTAAAAAACCACTGCTTCATAAAAACAGTGGTTTTTCAGTGTCCTTACATTGCAAAGGTTTTCATACCAAAGCCAGTCGAATATGAAAGTTTCGCTTATCATAGCAGCCCGTCGGAACAGGGTAAAGATGTGATGCGATCTGCTATTCTTGAAAGACAGGGCGTAGATGTGATGCGTTTGAGCACCATCCAGTTGTACGACAGGGATGCTTGCAGGGATTTTGCCTATAATCTCGCTGCTCGTCTCGGGAAACGCATTCAAATAAATACAAAGAGTTTTGATGATATGAATGCTCACATGAGGGCATTGCTGCCAGACGAAAAACCTGTATTTGAACCGCCAGATGGAAAGCTATAACGATCACAACATAAATGTAATGAAATTTTACCTGCAAATAATTACGATATTATCGAATCTAATAAATGCTGCTTCAAGATTGTCTTAAACCATTGATTCTACTGAGGTTTCTTCATAAATCCCACAAGACCACTCTAACTACATAAAAAAAAGCGGGTTTCAGTAAATGAAAGCCGCTCTTTTTATGCCCTGAAATGAAGGTTTTGTACTAACGGGATGGCCAACTGACTAATATACTTAATCCTCAAATATAGGTTCGATATATTTTTTGATAAATTCGATTCTGTCCTTTGCGTACGGTTTGAAAAGCGAAGCAATGGCTAAGACCAGATTTTTTGCCGGGTTGACATAGATCACATTCCCGCCGTCTCCCAATGCAGCGTAGCTGTGCTCACTTCCGTCAACAATCCACCACAGATAACCATAGAGAAACTTGTCCCAGCGGCTGTGCCCGGTCGTGCTCTCGTCGATCCATTCGGCAGATACGAGCTGCCTGCCGTTCCATACTCCCCGGTTCAGATACAGCTGCCCGATTTTTGCCATATCCGCAGTTGTTATGAATAGTCCCCAGGCTGCCGTATTTATCCCCTGCGGGTCGGCGACCCATCCGCTTTCATGATGATCCTTCATAATGGAAAGCTGTTCTTCTTTGCTGTGAAAAACCACATTCTGCGTGACATCTATCCCCAGAGGAGAAAACAGATTTTCATATGCGAATTCGAGCACGGACTGTCCGGTCACGTTTGTAAGGATACCCGAGAATATATCCGGCCCTATTAGGGGCGTGTACCGGAACCGGCCGATCTCTCCCCTGCCGCCCAAAAGATCAAGGGCGCTCTTTACCCAGTTCTCACTTGAAAAATACTTCGTATATGGCGGCGACTTGTATTTGAACGGGGTGGTCATTGTCAGCATATCCCGTAACATGACGCGCTGCGCCGTCTTTTCGCCTCGCTTTGGCGTGTAATCCGGAAAAAAGTCCAGTACCCTTTGATCGATGCTCCTGATATAACCTTTATCAATGGCAATGCCGATAAGTGCGGAAATAATACTCTTTGTCACCGAAAACACGTGAAAGGCGGTATTGGCGGTATATCCGCCAAAGTAGTTTTCATATAATTTTATGCCGTTTTTTTGTACAATGATGCCCGCGATATTGCTATAATCGCTGTTTATTGTTTTTTCAAGCCTTATGATATTTTCTTGATTCATACAATCAATTCTCTCCCTTAAGTTTATAAAGGATATCCTTGAAACAAAGGATAGATCGATTTAAAATTTTTTTCAAGAACTATTTTAAAATTATTGAAAAACTTACGGTTATCTGTTGATAGCCTTCCGATAACTATTGCATTTCTCTCACTTTATAATCCGTATTGCACGTAATGAATACCATCTATTCAACTTTAAATGTGAATTCTTTAGCGAAATAATTCGAGACCAAGAGACCACTGGTTCGAACCAGCCGCTCCAACCATAGTAAAATAGCCTATCACAAGAAATTGTAACAGGCTATTTTTTAATTACTCCATCACTGCAAAACCAACTTAGCCGAATTCTTAATCGAATTATCGACCGAATTCGCACCGCTTTATCGTATAAACTTTATATTAATTTCATGCCATATGCATCTGTTAATGAGTCAATTTAAAGGCATATTTGCCTTATCACGGAAACCGCCTATAAGAATTACAATAAAATCTATCAGGACCCCGATTCCACCGAAGCCAAGCGTGAGGAACCAGATTACACCTGTCCCAATTTTACCGACATAGAACCTATGTACCCCTAAATAACCTAAAAAGAAGCACAGTAAAGCAGCGACAAGTTTACTTTTATATGGATAGTTCGCTGTACCTCCGACGTTATTAGTATTTTGGTTTGTATTATTGTTTACGTTATTAATACTTATGGCCGGCGTGGATACCCTTGCAGCAGCAGCCTCATCCTTTGCTTCTTTTATTACGTTACCGATATCGGCTTTACAGTACATTTTGCCATTAACCTCTATTATGCATTCATGGCAAAATAGCTTACCACAGTATACGCATGCTGCTTGAGCATCCCTATCAGGATGATTATAGCAATTCACAGATATTCGCCCCCTAATAGTTTATTTCCCATCATTATACACCCAATACCATATTTCTACAATCCAAAAGGTATTTCGACACTAGAACCAATAAGCTAACAAAGAGGACTCTGATTCAAATCTACTCACTCCGATTATAAAACAGATTACGCTAATTCGTAATCTGAAGTTATCTGCGCAACGCAGATCAAGCATTTTGCGCCCTGTCCAAGTCTCCGGGCTTGGGCAGGACCGGCTGCGGATTGCCGGCCGGTCAAACCGCATGAAGCGTACAATCTGAATTTGTGCAAAAGCTGCAATTCAGCATGGAATTGCCTGCTTTTCATCTGCAATGATGTGTGCCTGAAAAAAATCCACCAAACACCTGAAAACAGACTACTGTTAATACCCCAATCCGAGGAGCAGAATAAATTTATGAAATATTTGGAAAAGGTGAGGGTATGATGAGAAAGTTAAAGGAAATCGGTTTAATTCTCCTGGCTTGCGTTTTAGTATTGTCTCAGTCGGCGGCTTGCCAGAGCGCGAACGCAACTGCCAAAGCATCCCAGACCTCTGTTGCCGCCATGGTTACAGCAACTGCGCAAGATAAAACGGAGCCGTATAATGCTCAAAGGGGGCAGAATGACGGCGCCTTTATTGAGGATAGACTAAACTCTTTGCTGGGAAAAATGACGCTAGACGAAAAGGCAGGGCAAATGGTCCAGGGAGAAAGACATACTGTTTCACCTTACGAGGCAAAAAAATACTTTATCGGATCTGTCCTGAGCGGAGGCGGATCATATCCCGGAACAAATACCATGGAAGACTGGATAGACATGTGTAAAGAGTATCAGGATGCCGCCATGTCAACACGGCTTGGAATTCCGATAATATACGGCGTTGATGCGGTACATGGCCACAATACCGTATACGGGGCGGTTGTATTCCCTCACAATATCGGACTTGGAGCAGCGGGAGACCCTGAACTTATGAAAGAAATAGCAGATATAACGTCACGGGAGATGATTGCAACCGGCGTAAACTGGAATTTCGCCCCGTGCATAGCTGTCGCACGGGACGAAAGATGGGGCAGGACTTATGAAAGCTACAGCGAAAACCCGGATTTGGTGGGCAAGCTTTTAGTGCCATATATCAAAACAATGCAGGATGAATACGGTATCGCAGCGACGGCAAAACACTATGCAGCCGATGGCGGTACGGGGTGGAATACAGGAGACGGTACTCATGCCATCGACCAGGGAGATGCCGAAATTTCCGAGGAGGAACTGAGGAAGATTCATGTTTTGGGATACGAGAAGGCTGTAAAAGCCGGCGTCAAGACTGTAATGGTTTCTTTCAGCAGTTGGAACGAAGTTAAAAATCATGAAAACAAATACCTTATTCAGGATGTTTTAAAAGGTGAGCTGGGTTTCAAAGGCTTTGTAATTTCAGATTATGAAGCGCTTCACCAGCTAAAGGAGGAGGACTTCCACAGCCAGGTCGTTGCATCGGTAAATGCCGGCGTAGATATGTTTATGGAAGCAAACCACTGGAGAGAAACCATAGATGAAATTAAGAAGGCGGCTAAAAAGGGTGAGATAAAAGAGCAGAGGATAAATGATGCGGTCAGGAGGATCTTAAGAGTCAAACTTGAGATGGGTCTGTTTGAGAAACCTTTGGGCAATCGGGACCTGGCTGTAAAAAAGCTGGGTTCCGCCGAGAGCAGAGAGATAGCAAAAAAAGCCGTGAGAGAATCCCTAGTACTTTTAAAGAATAAGGATAATATTCTTCCCTTGAAAAAAGGAGCCAAAATTTTTGTAACCGGTCCTGCTGCAGATAATGTGGGAGTACAATGCGGCGGTTGGACAGTTAGCTGGCAGGGTGGTACGGACTTTAACAGAATTAAATGGACGGAGGGTTCCACGATTCTGGATGGTTTCAGGAAAATAGCGCTGGAAAACGGCGGCACAATTATTACAGATAAAAAAGATGCTAAGAATGCCGACGTGGCGGTAGTTGTGATTGGTGAAAAACCATATGCGGAATATATTGGCGACGACGGTGATTTGGGATTGTTCAACGGCATGGCGATGTACGATAATGAAAACGCTATGGAGGAAGCCGAATCCACCGGTTTACCGGTAATAACAATACTCGTATCGGGGAGGCCCAGGATCGTTACGGATGAAATAAATAATTGGGACGCTTTTGTGGCGGCATGGCTTCCCGGATCTGAGGGAGACGCCGTTGCGGAGGTTCTTTACGGAAAATATCCTTTTACCGGCAAGCTATCGTTCACCTGGCCGGCTGACGTAAAACAGCTGCCCATAAATGTTGATGACGGGAGCGGTAAAAAGCCATTGTTTCCATACGGGTTCGGGCTGACAACAACCAAGTAAAAATCGTCAGGCTAAGGAGGCATCAGCCCTGCTGCTTCGGCGAGTAGAATTTCAGATAATCCCTTACGCTGTTTACCTGCAAAGTGTGTCCCCCGTCAAACAGACGGAATTCGGACTTTATCTCCCGCTTCTGAAGCGCATCATTCAGGGATTGCAGCCCTTCGGCGAAGGGATCGTTGGTTTTACCCGCGTCAAGAAATACGGTAAGCTTATCCAGCCCCTTTGCTCTGTCGAATTTGGCAATGTCGGAGATCTCACCGACCTTGTCATTCGGGTACAGCCATTCCTCAAGCTGTTTATCTGAATAATCGCTGGAAAGTACAGCAGCGCTATACCCGCCGACCTTACTGAACATGTCGGGATGATGGAAAGCTATACGAAGCGCTATCATCCCTCCCATCGAAAAGCCCCCTATGTACCTGCCTTCAGCCGATCTCACCGTATAGTAATGGGAATCTATATATGGCACCAGTTCCCTGCTCAGGAATCGATCCATATTCCTCTCGCCTATTTTGCCATCCTCGAGGTCCTTTGTGATCTCCTTCAGCGTGGCGTCCCTGGTGTAAGGAAAAACCATTATGATCGGCTCGATCTCTCCATTATCCGCCAGTTCGTCTGCCGCTTTGCCGATTCCGCCGTTATCCAGCCACATGGATTCATTCGAGCTGTAGCCGTGCAGCCCGTACCAAACCGGGTATTCCCTACCGTCCCCGTAGCCCTTGGGAAAATAAACCTTACAGGGCATTTTCCTCCCCATATACTCACTCTTCACGGAAAGCTCGATCACCCCGGACTCCTTCAAAGGTTCGCTGAAGCCGGAGCTGCGAAGATCCGCGTCCTTGCCGGTACAGCCGCAAAGTATCAATAATATGAACGGTATGAATACCAGTAGCGCCGCACTTTTAATTAGCGCCGCGCTCTTAATTAACGCCGGGTAAATAATTGACACCTCGCATTCAGATTTCTTATCCGAACTAGGATTTACGCAGATTGGACACATTCGGGCAAGCCTCCTAACAATTCCGATTATACAGGATAATACAGGAAAAATACATCACAAAACAAATGTGCTGCAAACTTTAATCAGGAATATTATTTTTTGTCAATAATCCGGACAAAATAAACTCAAAATACGGGAAGCAGGATAAAAATGTTTAAAAATAAACAGCACGGCGGAATTGTCGGAAAAGGAACGGAAAAAGTTGATACAAAACGGCATTTGAAGAAATCACTCAATGAAAATATGGCAGAATTCAAAGCTATTTTTCAAAATGATGATTCCGTTGTTTACAGAGAAATCGAAAGTACAAATGCCGGTCTGCAAGCATGCCTGGTTTATATTGACGGAATGGTTAACATAGACGTCATAAACAAGGACATAATTTGTCCGATCATGAATTCAAGCCTGGAAACGCTGGAAAGCGGCGCAAATACGCTCAATACGCTCAGTAACAAAGTTATATGCGCCAACCAGATAGAAAGGAAAGGAGTCATTGATGAGCTTTTGCTTGCCTTGTTCAGCGGAGATGTGATAATACTGGTCGAAGGTTTCGATGAGGCGCTGCAGGTAAACTGTAAAGGCTGGCAAACGAGAGCTTTGTCAGAGCCAAGCCTGGAAAAGGTTCTGCGCGGCCCAAAGGAAGGCTTTACCGAATCCATCATGGATAATTTGGCATTGATAAGGCACAGGCTGAAAACTCCTGATCTTAAGTTCAAATTCAGGGAAATAGGCGTCAGGTCAAAGACAAGCATATGCCTTTGTTATATCGAATCCCTGATTAACGATGAAATACTGCAGGAACTTGAGATCAGGCTGGACAGGATAGATATCGACGGCGTTGTAAGTTCGGGCCATATAGAAGAATTGATAAGAGATCACCCTACTTCCCCGTTTAAAACAATCGGTAATACGGAACGGCCGGATGTTGTGGCAGGCAAGCTGCTGGAAGGCCGTATTGCCATTGTGGTGGACGGTACGCCTTCAACGCTGACGTTACCATATGTCTTTATGGAATATTTTCAGGCTGCGGAGGATTATTACGACAATTACTGGTTTTCGTCGATCAACAGGTTAATAAGATGTTTGGGGGAATATTTTACTTCAAGCATTCCGGCCGTTTACGTCGCTCTTATAACATATCACCATGAATTGATACCGACTCCGCTGCTTTTAAGCATTATAGCCTCAAGACAGAATGTGCCTTTCCCTACCATTGTGGAGGCGATCATTCTTCTTTTTGTTTTTGAAGTTATAAGAGAAGCTAGCATACGTATGCCAACAGTCATGGGGCAGTCCGTAAGCATAGTCGGCGCCTTGATCCTGGGTCAGGCGGCTGTCGAAGCAAGGGTGTTCAGCGCCCCTATGGTTATAATAGTAGCCGCAACTGGAATCACCGGCCTTTTGAACATTAAGCTGAAAGGTGCAAGTATTATCATCAGGCTGGGATTGTTGCTGCTTGCGTCATTCATGGGCTTGTACGGCTATATCTTCGGTGTTACGGGAGCCCTTATTTATCTGTTCAGCTTGCGCTCCTTCGGAGTGCCGTATATGCTCGAATACGGTTCAATTAATCCTAACGACCTGAAAGATACATTTATCCGGGCTCCATGGTGGTACATGGACCTGAGACCCAAGCAGTTAGCTGCCAAAAATGTCATCAGGCAAAAAACCTCCAAAATAAAGGTGAAATAGCGGATGAATCACTTAAAATCGTTTATTTTGCTAATATGCATTTTGTCAATGAATATATTATTCTCCGGCTGCTGGAATTACAGGGAAGTTGAGCAACTTGCCATTGTATCAGGAATGGCTTTTGATAAAAACGGAGATAATTATTCGATTACTTCTGAAATCGTTGAAGTCTCAGGCGGCAGGGAATCTAAAACAAAGACGTCGCTTATTACGTCGGAAGGAGTCACTATATTCGACGCTTTGAGGAAAGCTATTAAAAAGGCTGGAAAACGGCTGTATTTCAGCCACGCGGAAATCATAATCCTGAGCAGGGAGGTTGCTGAAGAAGGCATAGTTCCCGTATTGGACTGGGTCAGCAGGGACGCCGAGCCGAGGTACATGCTGCACTTTTTGATTTCAAAGGAAAAAACCGCAAAGGATATACTGAAACAAAAACCTATGACGATGGATGTGCTCTCTTTTGAACTTAATGATATGCTTAATTCACAAAAAAGCCTTTCCTATGCAGAAGATATCGAAGAATGGCAATTCATAAACGATCTGACCGAAATGGGTGTCTCCGCCACCTTACCGACGGTAAACATAACGACAGACAGTGACAAATTGACTCCTGAGATCATGGGAACCGGCGTCTTTAAGCAGGATAAACTCGTAGGCTTCCTTGACGGAGAGGAAACAAAGACCATGTTGTTTGTCAAAGACAAAATCAAGGGTGGCTTACTGGTAAAAAAGGAATATAAGGGCAGTTCGGTTACCAATATATCTCTTGAGATACACAATAATAAAACCCATGTGAAGCCTCATTTTGCCAACGGAAAAATCACCATGGAAATAAATACGAATACAGACGTTGTTCTTGCTGAAAATGGCGGAAGGGAGAATTATATAGAAGAACCGGCAAGGACGAAGCTAAAAATGGATTTTGAAGCAATGCTCCAAAATGACATCAAGGATTTGGTGAAAAAAATGCAGGTACAGTATGACAGTGATATATTCGGATTCGGGAAGGCCGTAAAACTAAGCATGCCGGAGCTGTGGAAGCGAATCGAACCAAACTGGGAGCAAATATATAAAAACATCGAGGTTAAAGTACATTCGACGATAAATATCAAAAACAGCGGGCTACTGTCGAAGTCGATAAAGGCAGGTGATTGATGATGATAGTGCTTTGTACGGCAGTATATATCTTATTTGCTTTGTCAGATATCATTCCGATCGTGAAAGGCAAGCGATGGAAAGCATTGGTCGTCTACTCGATATTTATTACTATGGCATATATATTAACCTTGCTGACCGAACTTGGTGTAAAAATCTACAGTCCGACATATCCTATAAAACATATTATAACAGCGATATTGGGCGGATAAAAGCGCGAATCGGGATAGTGTAAATATGCGAAAAGAAGTAATTTCAAACAGACAGGGCATAACGACAATGGCATTGTTTATTATGGGCAGCACGCTGATACTGGGTATCGGCTCGGATGCCAAGCAGGACGCCTGGCTGTCCATAATCATTGCCGCAGCGCTCGCAGTACCCATGTTGGCGGTATATTCCAGGATTCTGGCGCTTTTCCCCGAAAAGAATATATATGAGATTTTAAACATTGTTTTCGGCAATATTTTTGGAAGGCTGATTGCTCTCTTTTTTATTTGGTACGCTTTTCATCTCGGCACAATGGTGTTGCGAAATTTCCAGGAGTTCATCAAGATCGTTTCATTTCCGGAGACTCCCGAATTTATATCGGTCATGCTGATGGGAATTTTATGTATTTGGGTTGTAAAAGAAGGCATAGAGGTCTTGGGCAGATTCTCGCAGCTTGCTATCATATTCCTTGCATTTATCATTATTGTAGTAATTTCGCTTGGTATGAAGAACGCCAGCTTTGATAATTTTCGTCCATTTCTTTATAATGGCGTCAAACCGGTTTTAAGCAGCGCTTTTAGCGTATTTTCATTCCCTTTTGCCGAAACCGTTTTATTTACGGCAGTTTTCACTTTTATGAAAGGCAGAAACAATTCATACAGAGTATATTATTTTGCGTTGGTAATTGGAGTATCCTTTACTTTATCGGTAACTGTCAGGAACATACTTGTTTTGGGAGCAGATTTTATAGAACGGGTCTATTTTGCTTCATATGCGGCCGTAAGCCTGGTGAATATCGGAAACTTCCTGCAGCGCATAGAGGTAACAGTATCGGTAGTAATGCTGTTTACAGGGTTCGTAAAGATAAGCGTATGCCTGATGGCTACAGCCAGAGGAGTCGACTATCTTTTTAAGGTCGGCAATTACAGACAGCTCGTCGCTCCGGTAGGATTCTTAATGATGATAACATCCTGCTTTATTTATCAAAATGCCATGGAAATGCAGGAATTTGCTTTTGAAGTATACAAGTATTATGCCTTCCCGTTTCAAGTGATATTGCCGCTCATAATATGGATCGGCGCCGAAATAAAGGCGAGGAAGAACAGTAATAAACTTCCATAATGTCTGTCACAGCCATCCGAGCGAAATCTAAACCCCAAATTACGAAGAAATTCGCCTTGGATACGCCTTCTCAAAGTTGTATAACTGAGAAGGAACATAAAGGCAACTTTATTACTGGCAGGTGCAGATATGGGGTTTATTAATGCCTTCGCCGGCTTTTTTCAAAAACGGATGACCAGCCTTAAAATAAGCACGAAAATAATGCTGTTCTATTTCCTGCTGCTCATGTTCACCATCCTGGTCAGCAGCTTCCTGTATCAGAGGATATATTCCAACATAATATCGGCCAAAGTCAGCGAAATGTCCGTTCAAACTCTCTATTCCATCAGCGCGAATATAGACTCGGTCATCGAAAATGCCGACAACTACTCAAAAACAATCTTTACGAACGACGACCTCCAGGGCATGCTTAAAAACGCGAAGCCCTACATCGACCTTATGACGCAGAACAAGGTCAGGGCATATCTCATCAAACTTACCGAAACGATACCAGGCATCTCTTCCGTATATGTATTCGACAATTACAGCAATCGGTTATCGATGGACAAACAGCAGATAAAGATCCTCGCGGCTGACAAATTAAATCTGGCCTCATGGTACGGGAATGTCATGAATAGCAAAGGCTACTACATACTGAGGCTCAATGCCGGGGGGATCTTTGAAAAAGCGCCCGGCGGCAATTACGTTTCTATGATCAGGGTAGTTAATGACCTGCAGGATCAGCGCCCCATAGGTGTCCTGATAATGAATCTGCCTGAAAAATCCTTTGTCAACACATACAAGGATCTTGTGAGCAAATACGGGATGCACGTGATCCTCCTCGATGAAAACAACAGAAAAATCATAGATACGAAAAGTACGGAATTCGACGGCCTGATACCCGGAATGATCACAGACAGGGAATACAATACCGAAGTGGTGAAAATCAAAAGGCAGGAATATCTGGTTTCATACCTTAAAATAAAGTACGGCTGGAAGATCGTAAGCATCGCCCCGTTCAGTGAGCTTTCCGGGGAATCGAGCATATTCAGTCTTATCGCTTTCGTGGCGATCGCTCTGAACAGTATTCTGCTGTTCGCGGGCTCCATATTCATCTCCAGACTCATAACGAACCCCGTCAAGAAACTTCTGAGAGCGATGAAGAACATTGAGAAAAATGAATTCGGCACGGTAGATCTCAAAATGGGCAGCAGTGAGTTCAAAAAGCTGCAGGACGGCTATAACAGGATGGTCAAGGAAATACAAAAGCTCATAGGAAGAATACTGCAAGAGCAAAAAATAAAGCGCAAGGCGGAATTGGACGTACTTCAGGCCCAGATCAAGCCGCATTTCCTGTACAACACCTTTGACGCGATAAGCTATCTGGCCCTGGAAGGCAGGAGCGACGAAGTTTATACGATTATGAAAGCCCTGGGGAGTTACTACAGAACCAGCCTCAACAAGGGCAGCGAGGTTATAACAATTGCCGAGGAAGTGGATGTTGTCAGAAATTATCTCACAATACAGAAAATCAGGTATAACGACATACTCACAGACAGTTACGATATCGAAGCCGGTATCGGGAATACAAGGATATTGAAGCTCGTGCTCCAGCCCCTGGTTGAAAACGCGCTGTATCATGGCATCAAGCCTAAGGGAGAGCCGGGACATATTAATATAACGGCGGTCAGGCAGGACGGATATGTCATATTGACCGTCAGGGATAACGGAGTAGGCATGACAGAGGACAATATCCAAAAGATATTCGGCGGGATTAAGCCGGGCGAAGAAACAAGCTTCGGATTGAGAGGCACAATCGAACGGCTCCGCATCTTTTACGGGATCGAAAACGTACTATCCATAAAAAGTCTGCCCGGCGCCGGGACAGAGGTAGTCCTTACAATACCGGCAGAAAGGCGGGAACAGGCGGAATGAATGAAGGCATGCTCAGGGTCCTCATAGTAGATGATGAATATATGGTGCGCGGCCTGTTCAAAAGGTGTATCGACTGGAATGATTTAGGCATGGAGATAGTCGGCGAAGCCTCCGGAGCGCAGGAAGCGCTGGAGCTCACAGACAGACTCAACCCCGATATCATATACACGGACATATGCATGCCTTACATTGACGGCATCGAGTTGAGCAGGCTGGTATTCGAGAAATATCCAAACATAAAGATAGTTATACTGACCGGCTATGAAGAATTCGAATATGCAAAAAAGAGCCTCAAGCTCGGAATAGCCGACTTCCTGCTGAAACCCATAAATGACGATGAGATAAGGAAATCAGCCCTTGGCCTGAAAGAGAAAATAGAAATAGAAAGATCCCATTCCAGCGAATACAACAGGCTTAAAACGCTCCTTGAGGAAAACAGGCCCTATCTTATGGAAAAATTCCTTAATGAATTCATACGCGGAAATATACCTGAAGCTGAAGCAACGGAAAAGCAGGCATATTTCGGCTTGAATTTCGGCTCGGATACATTCCAGGCGGCTTTCCTGGAAGCAGACCGGACGCACGGGGATATAGCCCCTGACGCCGAGGGAAAGCTTATCCTCCGCCTGCAATGCATGGAGGAGGTCAGGCTGTATTTCAGAAACGATCCGTATATTACGGTATTCTTCGATAATGACCAGAAGATTGCTGTTCTGAATACAGCAGCCGGCGTCGATTTTATAGAATGCTGCGAGACCTTGAGGATCATGCTGGCAAATAAATTAAAGTGTACGGTAACTATCGGTATAGGCAACCCCTGCAAAGGGTCCGGACACATACGGCAAACGTGCAGCGAGGCTATCTATGCATTGAATTACAGCGCAGTCCTTGGAAAAAACCAGGTGATCAGCTACGACGTCATAGACCTTTCCCCCAGAAAGGCGCCCCATTTTCAGGGCAGAATGCCTGAGGAATTTGAGTTTTGCATGAAGGCGGGCCTTACTGAAAAAGCCCTGGAGCTCTTTTGTGCCTCATGCGATGTTTTAAGCCCCGACATGTCGGATGCTGCGGAAGCATTGCGAATAGTTTCCTCGAATACCATATCCGTGATATTGTCCGTCATCAATGAGACAGGCCTCAGGATCGGCGACGTCTTCGAGGACGGCGGAGAGCCCTTCAAGCACGTTTTCAGGATAGATACTCTGCCTGAAATGACCGAATATATATCTTCCGTCATCCGCAGAACTACGGGCCTTATAGATAAACTCAAGGCAAAAAAAGTGAACAAGACCATCACAGACATAAAGGAATATATAAGGGGCAATATCGCGGCCAACGACCTCTTCCCCGCCTCCATCGCCGGGAGGTTCTACCTGAATCCCAGCTACCTGAGCCGGATATTCAAACAGGAAACCGGACAGACGCTGACCGAATACATTACAAAAGCAAGGATGGACCTGGCTGTAAGGCTTCTCGACCAAACAGATCTGAAAGCATACGAAATCGCCGAAAGGATCGGGATACAGGATCCGCATTATTTCAGCATCTGTTTCAAAAAGTACACAGGCATGTCGGTTAACGATTACAGAAAATCGATCGGGAATTCGTAAAAATAGTTACAATTCGTGTAAAACCAATGAATTTTCTTAACCTCGCCTATATTTTACTATTTAATCAGATACTCAAACATCTGATTAAAAGGGGGATAATTTATGAAAAAGAGAATTCTTAAAGTTCTCAGTATCCTGTTGGCCGCAGTTATGGTCCTTGGACTCGCTGCCTGCGGTTCCGGGAATGAAAAAGCGGCAGGCGCCGGCACACAGTCGGACCCGACCGCAGCTTCCGTTGCTGAAGTGACCACTTCCGGTGAAGAAGCACCGGCGGCAGAACCGGCCAGTCCTGTAACTCTGAAGCTCTGGCATATGTTCGTATCGGACGGCGACGGCAACAAGAAGCCCTTTGAAGCTGTTCTGAAGCATGCCGGAGAACAACTGACCGACATCAAGCTCGAAATCGACGGCGTCGACAACGAATCGTACAAGACCAAAATCAAAACGGCCATTGCCGCAAATGATGTCCCGGACATTTTCTTCACATGGGCGGCCGGTTTTTCCAAGCCTTTCGTGGATTCGGGCAAGGTGCTCTGCCTAGATGAGTATATGGGCGACATAAATGACAAGCTCCTTCCCGGCATCACCACAAACATGACCTATAACGGCAAGGTGTATGGTCTGCCGTTCCAGATGCAGTGCGGAGCGCTGTTCTGCAACAAGGAATTATTCGACAACAACGGCATAAAGATACCCGAGACCTGGGACGAGCTGCTTGCAGCTATCAAGGCGTTCAACGCCAAGGGTATCACGCCTATGACCTGCGGCGCAGCAGATAAATGGCCCGCAATGTGGTACTACGATATAATAGCCCTGCGTACGGCAGGCGCACAGCTCTGCAACGACGCTCTCAACAAAAAGGCGCCCTTCAATTCTCCCGAATTCACAGAAGCAGCCGCCAAGCTGGACGAATTGTCCAAAGCGGGAGCTTTCGGCAAGAACGCGCTTGGAACCTCCTGGGATGAATCCCAGATAGCATTCGCCGAGGGCAAGGCAGCAATGATCTATAACGGCAACTGGGTCGCCGGCCTTGCTGAAGGCGAAACCTCCAAGGTAAAGGGCAAGGTGGTCGCGGTGAAATTCCCTGTGATAAGTAACGGAAAAGGTACCATAACCGAGTACTTCGGCGGTTCGGGAGACGGCTTCATGGTCAGCGCCAATACCGTTGACAAGGAAAAGGCCGTCAAGGCTGTCAAGTTCATATGCGAAGATATGGCCAGGGAATCTTATCTTGCAGGTTCGGGTATGCCCGGCTGGAAGGTGGATGTGGATGACTCCAAGGTATCCCCGCTGATCAAACAGCTTGTAACGTCGACTAAAGACGCTACGGGCTGGGTCCTCTGGTGGGACGTGTTCCTTGAGGGAGCCGACGCCGATACCCACAAGAATCTTGCGACAGAGGTGCTTGCAGGCACCAGGACTCCGGAGGAATATTCTGCTGAAATGCAGAAGCTGAGCGAGAAATAGACTTTCTCCTTTAAACGGTGGCCGGGGATTTACCCGGCCGCCGGTTTTTAAACCGGCAAACTGCGGTTGATCGGCAGCTTGCCGGTTTATCACAATAACACTGAGAGAAGTGGAGACAAAATGGATAAGGTTCTTGGAGACAAAAAAGCGATTTGCATATTCGTATTGCCGGCACTGTTGGTATTTCTCGTGATCGTAGTTACGCCGGTCTTTATGTCGGGATATTACAGCCTGCTTGACTGGGATGGGATAGGGAAAAGCACGCTTGCAGGCTTTGATAATTATATAAAGCTTTTTACCGATTCGGTCGGTTTTGCCAAATCGATAGGCAATTCGTTCGTTTTGGCCGGGCTCTCGATTTTCATACAGCTGCCTGTTGCATTGGTACTGGCGCTGGTACTCGCACGGGGGATAAAGTGGGAAAACTTCTGCCGCACGGTGTATTTCATACCCGTTATCATATCGACCGTCGTAATAGGCCAGCTTTGGAGAAAAGTTTACCATTATGACTACGGGCTGCTGAACAGTCTCCTGAAAGGCATTGGTCTGGGAAACCTGCAGCAGGAATGGCTGGGCAGCACATCAACCGCCCTGATGTCCGTACTGGCCCCTATCATATGGCAGTATATCGGATATCACATGCTGCTTTTCTATTCGGCGGCAAAATCAGTTCCCGGAGAGCTGTACGAGGCCGCGATGCTGGACGGAGCTTCGGGCTTCAAAATGTCGCTCTATGTAACGATCCCGCTTATCAAGCCTATGATAAACGTATGCGTCACCTTCTCGCTGATAGGCTCACTGAAGGTGTTCGACCTGATTTATGTACTTACGAACGGAGGCCCTGTACATTCCACAGAGGTCCCGAGCACTCTGATGTTCAATACAATATTTGCAAGATACCAATATGGCTTTGGAAGCTCGATGGCCATATTCATCATAGCCGAATGTCTTCTGCTAACTGTCCTTATACAAAGACTTTTCAGATCGGATAATACAGCCGGATGACGCAGCAAAGACAATACGGTTAACTGCCGCAGTAAGGAAGGATCATTATGAAAACTGAAACTAAAGCACTCAAAATGAATGTTGATAATAGAATCGACGCGTATCCCGAAACAAAAGGATATAAAAATAAATTCAAAGCGGCGCTACTCAATTTTGCAGTGTTAGTTATTGCGCTCCTTCAACTGTTCCCGCTTGTCTGGCTGCTGTTCTTTTCGTTGAAGGACAACAGCGAGATCTTCGGAGAAAATATAATAGGGCTGCCGCGCCGCTTCCTGTGGCAGAATTATGCGGACGCCCTGTCCCAGGGCAACGTGGGGAGATATCTTTTAAACAGTATAGTGGTTACAGGGCTCACGATAATATTCTCCGGTATACTTGCCGTATGCGCATCATATGCTATCGCGAGGATGAGATGGAAGCTAAAGAGGGCGACAATGGTCCTTTTCCTGATGGGGCTCATGGTTCCGCTGCACGCCGCTTTGCTGCCCCTGTTCCTGGTATTGAAAAGCCTCAGGCTGTACAACACGATCTGGGCATTGATAGTACCCTACACCGCATTTACGCTGTCCATGGGCATTTTCATATTCGTAGGTTTCATGCAAAGCCTGCCCAAAGAGCTTGAGGAATCGGCGCTTATCGACGGCTGCTCGATCTACAGGGCGTTCTTCAGCATCATCCTTCCCCTGGTCAAGCCGGCGATAGCCACAGTGTCCATATTTACCTACCTGTCGGCCTGGAATGAGCTAATGTTTGCGATACAGTTCGTCAGCAAGCCCGAGTATAAAACGCTCACGGTCGGCATAATGGCCATGGTCGGCCAATACTCCACCAACTGGGGCCCTATCGGAGCCGGACTTGTGATAGCGACGATACCCACGCTTGTGATATATATACTGATGAGCAACCAGGTGCAGAAGAGCTTCATCACCGGCGCAGTAAAGGGCTGAACAAGCCCTTGCGCTATTTTTTATATTGACGGCATGGTCCCCGAATGATAATGTAAAAAATGGATGCAATAAAGAATAGATTTTAAGGAATTGATGATATGAACGGCGTAGGAAATGAATTCATTGAGAAGACCAAATACAAGTACGAGGAGCAGTCGGCTCAATCCAAAGGACTGCCGCAGCCTCCTTTGGAGACGGGATACGATCTGTCCAGGCCCCTCATTGCACTGTCGAAGCCTGATAATGCGAAGTATGGCCAGGTTTCACTGATCGATGCCATCAATAACAGACGAAGCGTCAGGCAGTATTCGGAAAAGTATTTGTCCCTCGATGAGCTTTCGTACCTACTTTGGTGTACCCAGGGCGTCAAAAAGTTGAATTCCGGGAAGCATACCTACAGGACCGTTCCTTCAGCCGGTGCGAGACATGCTTTCGAGACATATCTGCTGATCAACAGGGTTGAAGGGCTGAAGCCCGGATTATACCGTTATCTTTCGCTGGAGCACAAGCTGTTGGAAATAACCACGGATCCCGGTATCGCCGATGAAGTAGTCGCCGGCTGCCTGGGGCAGGGTTTTGCAGGGAAAAGTGCCGCGACTTTTATATGGGCGGCTGATGTAAAGAGAATGAAATGGCGTTATGAAGAACGCGGATACAGGTATCTGCATCTTGACGCAGGACATGTCTGCCAGAACCTGTATCTGGCCGCCGAAGCTATTGATTGCGGAGTATGCGCCATAGCGGCGTTCGAAGATGATCTTATCAACAGCACTCTTGGTTTGGATGGAAAAGAACAGTTCGTCATCTATGTTGCCGCCGCCGGGAAAAAGGGCTAAAAAACCGGGCTATTTAAAGGCTGCCCGGGGTATGTCCAAAAGCGCCCCGTTCTATCTGCATAACAGCCTCTGGCTCATTATGTCCGACATGACCTCCATGCCGTCCGTTCCTGCGATGTGGACCACCTCCGAATACCGGGCATCGTCGGGGAGTATCGAAGCCAGAATATTCTCCCTGCTCAGTATACGCTCCGGGTTATAAATCACATTCTCTTTACCTTCGAAAACAGCCGCATAAAAAATCCCGGTCTCCACAAGGTCCTGGAAGAAATGACTGCCATACGACAGCTCCGGCATGAACCCTTCCTTCGAAGATACCTCGCATATAACAGGCATGTTGCAAAGCTCGGTAAAATGTACGGGTACTCCCAGAGAGGGGGTCGTAGTTCCCCACCTGCCCGGCCCCACCAGCATTGCGTTCATTCCTTTCAACGCCTGGTTTATCCTGCCGATAAGTCTGGCAACCGCATATTTGGATTGGTTATCCAGCATGAAGTACGCCTGCGGTTTGACGAAAACCACATTATCGATCGGCATGCGGACATTCCCTCCTATGAAGTTTCCAATCGAATAAAAGAAACAATCCTGAACATTTTTTGCCGGAGGTATTTCTATGGACTTTCCAAGCCCCATTGTTTGCAGCGGCCTGCATTGCAGAAGGTTTACCTTATACCCCCCGCTTTTAGTGAAATTGACCGTGTATTCTATATCCACCGGATATTCGTACGCCTTTGACAAGAGAGAGAGCATTTCCCTCATAAGCCCTGGAAAGTCCGTATCCTTGAGCATTGTCTTGAAATCGGCTATATACGGTGTCTTGATATTGGAATACCCTTTCTGGCTCAGATAATTTATCGTTTCGTAATCGACACTGACGAACAAGCCTTTATCGGCCTTAAGGTCGCCCGCGAGAATCTCCTCGATGCTCCTGCTCGTAAGCTCGTTTTCTTGCAGCGAGAGCAGATCGACAAAATGCTGTGAGAATTTGCTTCGGTCGCCATAACTGACCAAAGGCAGCCGCATGGGATCGTCCAGCGTCACTATCCTGGCATAGTCTTCCGTGGTCCTGTCCACCGCTCTCGTGCCGAGGCCGAGGACAAGACGGAGGACCCCGGCGTCCATATCGATGTCTTTATCCCAGAGGTAAATGTTTTTGGAATTTCCGACTCCGGCCGCATGGGGGAAGTAGCATTCCCCGTAGTAATCCCCGGAAACGCGCTGTACCAGGATAGCCATCTGTTCATCCTTGTCAAGCAGACCTCTGTTGACACGATAGGCAAGGGCGTCCTCGTTCATAGTGCTCGCATAGACGGTTCGCACCGCTTGTTCGAAAGCCCTGTAACGTTCCTCGGGAGTTCCCTGGTTCACACAGAATATGCTTTCGTATTTGCCTGCGAAGGCATTTCCGAAGTTATCCTCGAGCAGTGAGCTCGATCGCACGATAATCGGGGACTGGCCGAAATATTCCAGCATCTGCACGAACCTGTCCTGTATGTTCCCGGGAAATTCACCGCGCAGGAGCTTTTCCTTCAATTCGGGAGCGTATTTGAAATACCCCTCTTCCGTCTTTTGTCTCGTGCGCAGCTCCCACCAGCCGTTCTGCACGATATAGGTGTAGAAAACATCCGATCCGATATAATAGGAATCGTGCGGCTCAAGAAAGGGTACGAACCTATCCTTGCCATCCTTTTCGAGTATCTTCCGTGCGACAAGCATGCCTACGCTTTTCCCTCCGATAAAACCCGCCCCGATCTCCCTGGCGGCTATCTTCAGTATGTCTTTCAAGGTGAAATAGCGGTTGCAGAGCTCAAACATTCTCGACTCGCTACCGATCAGCATGGACATAAGCGTGCGCTTGACCCTGTTCTGTTCTTCCTGGGATTTATTGAGCGAATCCCTGGCCCTATTGAAGACCACGTCCCAATGATCAAGACGCTCCTCGCTGCGGCTGATACTCGAGAACAACTCGGCTGTTTCGGAGCTTGCCGTAATAACAACGGCTTCCTGCCCCTGGATGAGATGCGGGAAAAACATGGTCGAGGAATATCGCTGCCAGACCTTGAGAGGATGAATATAGTATTTGGAGTTGACCTGGTAGAGGTCGAGCAGTATCTGGGTCGTTTCACGAATGCCGGCTATTGTGCTGTTGGTATGGACATTGCGTATTATTGCGAAATAGGCTATCGTGTCAAGGGTAAACAGCAAAGGACAGGTGACCTTGAAGAAGTTACCGATCATCAAATCGGATTTCCAATATTCCAGAAGATCGGTCAGGCAATCAAAAACATAAAACGCCCTTTTGCCCTCCTGTTCGACCATCTGGTGGACAGCTATCGCAAAGCTCTCGAAACCCCTGCGGGCGTCGATCTCGCAGATCCTTACATACGGACCGTCCCGGAGCAGCGGCGCATGGTTCCCGAAACGCACGTAAATCAACTTTCTGCCGTCGGCCCGGGCCTGTGCGACATAAGGCTCTACCATTATCCTGTAGTCGTCCGCCGAATCCACCTGCCATACGACGTTATCTCCAAGCCGGAGATAGTCTATCATCTGGTCGAAGCCTTTCAATCCTGAAGACACCTTATCATGTATCCCCATTCCGCACACCTCCTAAAAAAGAAAAACCGGCATTGTCCTATTTTGTATAAAAAAGCGTCCATCAATCCATAGGCCCGCAGGCCCGGTATCGATGAACGCCATCGTTCATTGTTCAGGAGCATCACATGATTTGCAAGTTTTTTTCGTATCATATGCAAAATATCATGGAATATATAATATTATTGTCCGTCATACCGCTTATAAAGCGCTTTATACTTTATAATATATATTGGTCAAAGAAAAAATGCAATGTAATCATTTGAATAATTCAAAAAAATTTTAAAATATAATTAATTGATATTGACAACATCTGCGGGGCAGTTATATAATTAATCAAGAAATCAACAGCAAAGGCGCTGTAGGTAAAACCTATGGCGCTTTTTGCTGTTTTTTTATTTTTAGTTTATTGAGAAAGTGAGGCAACAATATGAGTAAAGTACCCGAAATTTTCGGAAGTATGGTATTTTGTGACCAAGTAATGAAAGAACGCCTGCCTAAGAATACTTACAAAGCAATGAGGAAAACCATAGAAAACGGCCTGCCGCTTGACCGCGGCGTTGCAGATATCGTAGCCAACGCCATGAAGGATTGGGCCATAGAAAAAGGCGCTACCCACTTTACCCATTGGTTCCAGCCGATGACCGGGATCACTGCGGAAAAGCACGACAGCTTCATTTCACCGACCCCTGACGGCAGCGTTATCATGGAGTTCTCCGGCAAGGAACTGATCAAGGGCGAACCCGATGCCTCAAGCTTTCCTTCCGGCGGTCTGAGGGCCACCTTTGAAGCCAGGGGCTACACCGCATGGGATCCTACCTCCTACGCTTTCATAAAGGACGGTACACTTTGCATTCCGACAGCTTTCTGCTCTTACAGCGGAGAAGCTCTCGACAAGAAAACGCCTCTCCTGCGTTCCATGGAAGCTGTAAACACACAGGCGCTCCGTATACTGAAGCTCTTCGGCAATACCGCCACCCGTGTTAACTCGACCGTCGGACCTGAGCAGGAATATTTCCTTATAAATAAAGATCTGGCCGATAAGCGAAAAGACGTCGTATATACCGGAAGGACTCTCTTCGGCGCCAAGCCGCCCAAGGGCCAGGAACTTGAGGACCATTACTTCGGAGCGATCAAGCCCCGCGTATCCGCCTACATGAAGGAACTCGACGAGGAATTGTGGAAGCTCGGCATCCTCGCAAAGACAAAGCACAATGAAGTCGCTCCTTCGCAGCATGAGCTGGCTCCGATCTTCTCCACAACAAATATCGCTACCGACCACAATCAATTGACAATGGAGCTAATGAAAAAGGTCGCCGCAAACCACGGCCTGTGCTGCCTGCTCCATGAAAAGCCGTTCGCCGGCATCAACGGCAGCGGCAAGCACAATAACTGGTCGCTTTCTACCAATACCGGAATGAACCTGCTCGAACCCGGAGACTCACCGGAACAGAACGCACAGTTCCTGTTATTCCTGGCTGCGATCATCAAGGCTGTCGACGAGTACCAGGATCTGCTCAGGGTGTCCGTTGCAAGCGCCGCGAATGACCATCGTCTGGGCGCGAATGAAGCGCCGCCGGCGATCGTCTCCATATTCCTGGGCGACGAGCTTGCAAATATCCTCGAATCGATCGAGAATGGCAGCGTATATGACTCCAGGGCAAAAACCGAAATGAAGATAGGCGTAGACATACTGCCAAGCTTCCCCAAGGACAGTACCGACAGGAACCGCACTTCTCCGTTCGCCTTCACCGGCAACAAGTTCGAGTTCCGTATGCTTGGCTCCGCATTTTCGATAGCAGGCCCGAATATAGTCCTCAATTCGATCGTAGCCGAAGAGCTTTCGCTGTTTGCCGACAAGCTTGAATCGGCAGAGGATTTTACAAAGGCTTTGAACGCACTGATCAAAAAGACCATAACAGAACACAGGCGCATTATTTTCAATGGCAACAACTATTCCGAGGAATGGGTCAGGGAAGCTGAAAAGCGCGGTCTGCTGAACCTCAAGACCACGGTTGACGCTCTGCCCTATTTCATCAATGAAAAGAACATAAAGCTTTTTACAAAACACAGGGTTTTCACCGAACAGGAAATACACTCAAGGTTTGAGATCCAGATGGAGAACTATTGCAAGACGATCAACATCGAAGCGCTAACCATGCTGGATATGGTCAGGAAGGATATCATACCGGCAGTGAGCAGCTATCTTAAGGACCTGAGCGATACCGCAGTTGCTAAAAAAGCCATTTCCAGCGACATCAGCAACGAACTCGAAAAAGGTATCATATCCCAGCTGTCCACCCTGTCCGCAATTCTTTACAAGAAGACAGGGAAACTCGAGGAAGGCCTCATAGGCGTTAAGTATCAGGATACGGTAACGGCTCAGGGCGAATACTACAGAGATGTCATAGTCCCTGCGATGGAGGAACTCCGCGAGGTGGCAGACGATATTGAGGCGCAGGTGGGAGAAAAGTACTGGCCCTACCCGACATACGGAAAACTGCTCTTCAGTGTTTGATGAGCGAAACAAAGGCGAAATAGAGTCGAAACAAAGGGACGGTTCTTTTGTTTCGCTCTGTTTCGACATTAGTGAGTGTTGACAAAGAACGTTATTTGGATATAATAAATTTAATATTATAAGAAAGACTGTGAAGGGAAGAGTAATCAAAGTCCTGTGATCCAGAGAGCCGGGGTTGGGTGGGAGCCCGGTGCGGGGACTTTGAATGAAGAACATCCCGGAGTCGCTGACCGAAAGAGATTCAAGTAGGCTCAGAAGTGAGCGGAACTTTATACCGCAGACCATAGTGTTAATGAGTGGGCTTGTCAAAGCCTATTTGGGTGGTACCGCGGAAGCAGAGCCTTTCGTCCCAACAAAGGGGATGATGGGCTCTTTTTATAACATCTCCCGATTGACAATACTAATTTAGAACGGAGGAGTGTTATGAAAAGAACAGAGTACTGCGGCGCATTCAGTGAAAAGGATATAGGCCGTTCCGTGACAGCAATGGGCTGGGTCCAGACCAAACGCGACATGGGCGGAGTCATCTTTATAGACCTGCGCGACCGCGAAGGCATCCTGCAGGTCGTTTTCAACGCACAGAACCTTTCGCCGGAGGATTTTTCAACAGCAGAACATTTCAGGAATGAAACAGTCATTTCCGTAAGCGGAGATATCCGCCTGCGAGACGAGGAAACACGCAATCCGAAGCTTGAGACGGGAACTATAGAGCTGTCGGCCCATAAACTCGACATAATTTCCGAAGCGGATCCGATCCCATTTTCAATAGAGGAAGGCGGCAAGGTCCGTGAGGACCTGCGGTTGAAATATCGCTATCTCGATATACGCAGGCCCGAATTACTCGATAATCTTCGCTACCGTCACCTGGTATCCCGCATAGTTCATGATTATCTGGACAACGACGGCTTTATCGAGGTCGAAACACCCATCCTTAACAAGAGCACTCCGGAGGGCGCCAGAGATTACCTTGTACCCAGCCGCGTGCATCAGGGGACATTTTATGCATTGCCCCAGTCTCCCCAGATTTTCAAACAGCTTTTGATGGTTGGCGGTATCGACAAGTATTATCAATTCGCACGCTGTTTCCGTGACGAGGATCTGCGAGCCGACCGCCAGCCCGAATTCACCCAGGTGGACATGGAAATGTCCTTTGTTGAACAGGAGGATATCCTGCAGCACCTGGAAAAGCTTTTCAAATATATCTTTAAGACTCTCAAGGGTATAGATTTTACGGAACCCTTCCCCCGCCTGACATGGCAGGAGTCTATGGACCGCTATGGCAGCGACAAGCCCGATCTGCGCTTCGAGCTGCCCATTGTCGATCTTACCGGCATGATGAAGAGTTGCAGTTTCTCCGTCTTCCGTGATACGGCAGACCGCGGAGAAATGGTCCGTGCCATCAACGTCAAGGGCTGCGCGGATTTTACTCGCAGCACTATAGAAGAACTGACGCAAAAGGCCGTTTCCTTCGGCGCAAAGGGTATGGCCTGGATCGCCGTCAAAGAAAACGGAGAGCTTTACTCAGTGCTGACCAAGTATTTCACGGAAGCCGAAATGAACGAACTGCTTCGGACCGTTGACGGGAAACCTGGCGATTTCATCCTGTTCTGCGCCGACAAATTCAGCACCGTATGCCGTACCTTGGGCGGACTGAGGTTATATCTGGCCGATATGCTGGAGCTTCGCAAAAAGGATGATTACAAGTTCCTGCTGGTTACCGATTTCCCCGAATTCGAATACTCGGAAGAGGAAAAACGCTATATCGCCACGCATCATCCTTTCACTATGCCCTACCTCGAAGATATTCAATATTTGACCAGCGACCCTGCAAAAGTACGTTCGCAGGCTTATGACGTAGTGCTCAACGGTACTGAGCTCGGAAGCGGCAGCATAAGGATCCACAGAAGGGACGTCCAGCAGAAAATGTTCGAGGCGCTCGGCTTTACTCCGGAAGAGACCAGGAAGCGCTTCGGTTTTATGATCGACGCGTTCAGATACGGGACGCCGCCGCATGGAGGCTTCGCTTTCGGGCTTGACCGTCTGGTTATGCTGATGACCGATGCGGAATCCCTGCGCGATATAATCGCCTTCCCTAAAATCAAGGACGCCTCCTGCCCCATGTCCGACGCTCCCGGCATGGTAGATCCGGCACAGCTCGAGTTGTTGGGACTCAATATGGCCCAAAACGAAGCCGGTACGGAAAAAATGTCCGCTCGCAAACCGACGCCCTCCATAAACGTGGACAATGTTGCGACGCTGGCAAAGCTTAACCTTTCCGATGAGGAAAAATCGGTCATGGAACGTGAAATGCAGGATATAATAGCTTTTGCAAACCAACTGGACCGGATAGATACGGCAGGTGTCCCGGTAACAGCCCACATAATGCCGATCGAAAACGTTTTCCGACAGGATGTTCCCAAGACTTCCTTCAAGCGGGAACAGCTCCTGGAAAACACACCGCAGAAGCAGGACGGATTCATTTTTGTACCGCAGGTAGTCGAATAGAAAAGGAGGATATGGAAAATGGCCGATAAAATTACCGGGTTGACGGTTTCTCAGATATCTCGATTATTGAAGAAAAAATCACTTTCCTCCGCCGAGGTCGTCGAAGCCTACCTTGAGGAAATTTCATCAAAAGAGCCCGAAATACAGGCTTATATAACCGTTACCTCCGACACTGCCCGCAAACAGGCCTCGCGTGTCGACAGGCTGCGCGCTGAAGGAGTCGAGCTATCTCCGCTGGCCGGAATCCCGGCGGGAGTCAAGGATAATATATGCACAAAGGGCATCGTTACTACCTGTGCGTCAAAAATACTGGAAGATTTCGTACCGCCTTATGACGCCACAGTAATGGAAAAACTCAAGGCAAACCATGTAGTTGTCATAGGCAAACTGAATATGGACGAGTTCGCAATGGGGTCCTCTACGGAGAATTCTCATTTCAAAAAAACCAGGAATCCAAGGAATACCGCCTATGTCCCGGGGGGCAGTTCCGGAGGCCCAGCCGCAGCCGTAGCAGCCGACGAGGCCGCCTTTACCCTGGGTTCAGATACAGGCGGCTCAATCCGCCAGCCCGCTTCATTCTGCGGAGTAGTCGGGATGAAGCCGACTTATGGCGCCGTTTCGCGATATGGCCTGATAGCCTTCGCCTCCTCGTTGGATCAGATAGGTCCTCTTACCAAGGACGTGCGGGATTCCGCACTGGTGCTCGAAGCCATAACGGGCCAGGATCATCGCGATTCGACTTCAGTGGCTCATCCGCTGAATGATTTTACCTCGGGCATTGAAAAAGGCGTAGAAGGCTTTCATATAGCGCTGCCAAAAGAGTATTTCGCCGAAGGGATATCCCCCGATATCAAAAAGTCCGTTCTGGACGCTGCAAAGCAGTATGAAAAGCTGGGAGCGTGCGTGGATGAAGTGTCACTGCCCAGTCTCGAGTACGCGCTGCCGGCATACTACGTCATATCCAGCGCTGAAGCTTCGTCCAACCTGGCCCGGTTCGACGGCGTGAAATATGGTTATCGCGCGAAAGGCTACGAAGATATGGACGAGCTTTACAGGATGACGCGAAGCGAGGGCTTCGGCAAGGAAGTTAAGCGGCGTATCATGCTGGGGAGCTTCGTGCTCAGCGCGGGTTATTACGACGCATATTACAAAAAGGCGCTACAGGTCCGTACGTTGATCGTGAATGACCTGAATACGATCTTTGACAAATATGATTTTATTCTTTCTCCCGTCTCCCCTACTACGGCGTACAAACTCGGAGAAAAGACAGGAAATCCGCTTGAAATGTATCTTGGCGACATATTTACAGTTCCTATAAATATTGCGGGAGTTCCATCATTGTCAATACCATGCGGCGAGGATCCGAGGGGACTGCCCATCGGCATGCAGCTCATCGGCAAAGCCTTTGGAGAAGCGACTCTTTACCGCGCCGCCTATGCATTTGAACAGAGCATGAAAGAAAGATGTTTAGCGTCTGAGGTGCGGATAACCTCTAAAACATCTGAAGGAGGCAGATCATAATGGCGACAATCAACGATTATGAAATGGTCATTGGCCTTGAAGTACACGTAGAGCTTAAAACGGCCACAAAGATATTTTGCAGCTGTCCCACCGCCTATGGAGCGGAGCCCAATACACAGTGCTGCCCTGTGTGCATGGGCATGCCCGGGACGCTTCCGGTACTGAATGAGCAGGTAGTCAATTATGCCATTATGGCGGGCATTGCTACCAACTGTCAGATAGCGCAGTTTTCCAAGGAAGACCGTAAGAACTACTTTTATCCCGATCTGCCGAAAGCATACCAGATATCGCAGTATGATCTGCCGCTCTGCCGGAACGGCTACATCGATATCGAAACCGAAAACAATACGAGCAAGCGCATCGGGATCACGCGCATCCATATAGAGGAGGATGCAGGCAAGCTGCTGCATGCTGACGGTAAAGGCACCTTCATTGACTGCAATCGTTGCGGCGTTCCCCTGATCGAGATAGTTTCAGAGCCTGACCTCCGCTCGGCGGAAGAAGCCAGAGCTTATCTTCAGAAGCTGCGCGCGATCATCCTGTATACCGGCATATCTGACTGCAGGATGAACGAGGGCTCAATGCGGTGCGATGTCAACCTTTCGGTACGCAAGAAGGGCGAAAAGGCCTTAGGGACCCGCACGGAAATGAAGAACCTCAATAGCTTCCAATTCATTATAAAGGCTATAGAATACGAATTTCAACGCCAGGTGGAGGCTGTGGAAGCAGACGAGGCTATTGTACAGGAAACGCGGCGTTTCGACCAGAATACGGGCAAAACCTTTTCCATGCGCCGTAAGGAGGACGCTAACGACTACCGCTATTTCCCCGATCCGGACCTTGCTCCGATCCGCATATCCGACAAAATGCTTCAGGATCTGAACGCCCGGATCCCGGTGCTTCCGGACCAGCGCAAGCGCGAATACATGGAACGCTACTGCCTGACCTCGTATGCGGCAGAGCAGCTCACGAGCCGGAAAGAGATCGCCGATTATTTTGAAGCGGCAGTGAGGAGAACCGATTATCCGATGCTTGCGGCAAGCCTGCTCCAGACGGAAGTAATGCGCCTGCTGCCTCAGGACGAAGTAAACATACCCGTTTCTTCCGATAATTTTGCCAGGCTGGCGCAAATGGCAGGAGAAGGAAAAATAAACAGCAGCACGTGCAAAAAGGTCTTGAATATGCTTTGGGAAAAGGATCAGGATCCTGTAGAGCTCATACGTAAGGAAGGGCTGGAGCAGATAAACGATAAGGACGCGCTACGCGAATTCGCCCTGCAGGTCGTAAACGAACAGCCGAAGCTGGTTTCCGATTATAAAAAGGGCAAAACAGCGGTCATTCAGGCTATGGTCGGCCAGGTGATGAAAAAGACCTCAGGTAAGGGCAATCCTGTCATCATACAGGAGCTCCTGACCGAAATGCTGCAGTAAACAGGCAAATAGAAAGCGGCTTACTCATAAAGAAAGCCGCTTTTTTATTCTACAGGAGTGGGAAATGGGAACAGGGACTGTGTCCCACTTCCCATTTCCGACCTCCGACTCGAAGAACCGCTCTCAAACTAATTTTTATTACGCGTAACACCCGGTCAAAGCGCAACCTTACCCGAACCTTATTACCCTTACTACATGGCTCAGGAAATCAACAAAATATAAATTATCCTTCGAGTCCATCCTCAAGCCATGAACATTGAGGCATGCGGCAGGAGCGATTCCTCCGTCGCCCGAATTGCCCCTGTTCCCGTTTCCCGCGACAGTATAAACCAAATCGCGCTGTATATCGGCCATCCGTATACGGTTCGAGCCTGTATCCGCGATAAAAATATTTCCTCTTTGGTCGACATCGACCGCATGGGGGGCTTCTACCCCTATGGTTCCTTTTTCATGCAGCGGCCCGCCGATATAGCTGTTACCGATTGTTTCATATTCGACGATCTCTCCCGGCTTCCCCTTTCCAATAACAGTGGATATCATTCCGTTTGCAGAGTCAACTTTTCTTACGGCAAAATTCAAGCTATCCATGATATAGATGTTATCAAATCTGTCAATCGCCAATCCATAGACGTCGCTTATCCCAGCTCTGTCCGCAGGTCCTCCGTCGCCGCTGTAACCAGGGATACCTGTGCCTGCGTATGTCGAGATGCAGCCGTCTGTATCGATCTTTCTCACTCTGTCGTTTTTATAATCGTTGAAATATACGTTCCCTTTAGAATCCGCAACGACACCCGAAGGCTGATCCAATCTCGTATCAACCGCTTTCATACCGTCGCCGTCATAACCTGAGTGACCTGTTCCTGCTATGGTACGGATGGCTCCTGTCTGCGCGTCTATTTTGCGTAATTTATGATTGTAAGTGTCTGCTATGTAGATATTTCCCGAACTATCCACGAATACGCCTTCAGGCCCGTTAAGCCGTGCACAGACCGCCGGACCGCCATCGCCCTCTGAGCCTTTAAGGCCGCATCCTGCTATGGTAGAAATTCTGCCTGTTTTTGAATCGATTTTTCTGATTACATTATTATGAAATTCGGCAACATATATATTGTCAGCCCTATCTACAGCCAGCCCCGCAGGTCCCCCGAGCCTGGCCGCGATTGCTTCTTCCCCGTCGCCGTCATACCCCCGGATGCCTGTGCCTGCATATCTTTCTATCACGCCTTTGGTCCATTTCGATGTGTTTACCGCCATGTTATGCACCTCGCCCATTCATTGCCAACTACAGTTTACAAAATGTCACCTGACAGCAGCCTGTCATATTGGGCAAGGTTATTCAAATATACAGCAATTCTGTCCGGGCGATATGGTCCGTTTACTATTGAAAATCGCAGACCAGCTTGGGGACCATTCTCCCTTTCCTTACTAGAGATTCTATCTCTCCCACCTGTTCAGCACCGAGCTTAGTGTAAAATCCCACGGCCTGTGGGCTGGTCACCAGGCTGATCCCGGCTATCCCATTTTCTTTGCAATATCCGACCAGATGAGTCCACAGGAGTTTTCCCAAGCCTTTTCCGATGCATTCCGGACCGACATAAAAATACTCCAGCTCTGCTACCACCTTTTCAGGTACAATACCGTAAAATCCCAATATTCTTCCCTGCTCCTCAATAACATAAACCGGGTTCTTGTTTATAAAGCTTTCTGTGAGCTTGTAAGCCCTCCTGAAGCTTTCCATAAATTCAGGTTCGTAACCCCAATAAGCTTCGGATCTCACAGCAATATCTGTCAGAACAGCTGCTTCCTCTGATTTAGCCCGTCTTATCCTGTGCATGGTTAAAATCCTCACAATCTTACTCTGTCTGTCCGTTTGGATTCGGCTTTCTCTTGCCGGTAAAATCCGTTGACACTACCTTGAATACACAAACACTATTGGCTTGTTTTTCTGAAAAAACGAAATTCTGCTTCGAAAGATGCTTTACCATCAATGCAAGGGCATTGCACTTTTCACCGATGTCCTCTACAAACTCGGCACGTCCGAACCCATGAACGCTTTCATAGCAATAGCCTGAATTGCATGGGTCCTCGATATGCCCCAGCTTACCTTCACAAGTCATTTCAAAGCACACGGCATTGTTTTCCTTAAGTATATCGAGCTTGCGTCCTGCCTTTGCGCTGTGAAAAAACAAAGTAAGCGAATTATCATCAAGCGTATATCCGAAATTAAGGGGAACAACATAGGGCAAACCTTTATCCACCATGGCAAGGTGACATACCATGCACCTTTCGATAATACCCTTGATTTCCTCTTTGCCTGATACTTCCCTGTCCTTTCTTCTCATAAGATCGCCTCCTTGGATACTGCCATCCGCCCGATAAAGGCGAAGGCATACTATCGTTTTAGCTAATGTTATATTGTGGAAAGCCGCAAGTCAATTACAAAATAGCAGGCCTATCATAACATGAATATTTGGGCGCTTGTCTCTATTTAAATATTCCATAATTGTAATATGAAACAGGGAGACGGTTCAGAAGTGCACCCCCCGTTCGCGTCCCCTGTTTCGATGCCTACTTACCAGCCGCCCGCTTCAGTATCGCGGTTTCATAAGGCTTCAGCGTAACAAGCCCAGAAAGGGTTTTACCGGATAAAAGCTCCTCTGTTTTTTTTCTTCCCATATCGATGGAATTAGGCTCCTCGGAGAAATTCATCAGGAACACGTACTCATTTTTTCCGTCGGTCCTCATCTGGGCAGTTACTCCGACAGGAAGCTCCATGTCCAGGACACGTTTGATCCCAAGCTGCTTGATCAGTGAGGAATAAAAGCCTTGCAGGAAGCTGTCTTCAAACCTGGAAGCCATGTAATAAGCCTTGCCTTTGCCGAACGAATTGACAGTCAGCGCAGGTCTGCCCGCATAAAAATCTTCCTTGTAGGCGCCCAGGGCTTTAGCCGTCTCAGCGTGTATCAGTTCGCAGAAATCCTCTGCTTTATAGTCTCCCTGAAGTCCCGGGAAATCCCCTTCCATCATCCGTATCGCATTACCTTCGCCGTCATACAGGCTGTCTATCTCTTCCGCCCAAATACCCATGACCTTGCGCAACGGCCCCGGGAATCCCCCCAGGAAACAGAGGTCATTTTCGTCGACATATCCTGTTGCATACGTCGTAACAAACGTCCCCCCGTCTCTGACGAAGGCTTCAATCCTCTCGCCCGCTCCGGGTCTGACCATGTACATCATTGGCGCAACTACCAGTTTATACTGTGACAGCTCGCAATCCATATTTATGATATTAACCGGCACTCCCTTGTTCCAGAATGCCTTATAATGATTTTTGCAGGTCTGCTCGTAATTCCGCCTGTCCTGTGAGAAGCCCTGCGCGTCTTCCAGCGCCCACCTGTTTTCCCAATCGAACATCACTGCGACCTTGGGATGAACCGTAGTGCCTATAACGTCATCCAGCTTTCTCAAAGCTTCTCCTAAAGCGGCAACATCGCCGAACACCCGCGTGTTTTCATGCCCACAGTGGTCGACCACCGCTCCATGAAGCTTTTCAGACGCGCCGCGGCTCTTTCTCCACTGGAAGTACTGTACCGTATCAGAGCCATGTGCAACCGCCTGTAATGAGGAAAGCATATGCATACCCGGTCTTTTAAGCTTGTTGACAGGCTTCCAGTTTACGAGGCTCGGAGTGCTTTCCATCAGCATGAACGGCTTCCCGCCTTTCAGCGAACGGTTCAGATCATGCACAAACGAAATGTCCGAAGCCAACTCCCAGGTTTTCCGGTAATCATTATGCCAATCAGGGTAGTTGTCCCAGGATACCACGTCCAGTTCCTTTGCAAGCTTCCAGTAATCGAGCCCCGGATAAGTTCCCATTAAGTTTGTAGTCACGGGGATATCGGGTGTGATCTCCTTCAGCGGTTTGATTTCATTCAGGAAGAAGTCGATGGTCTGGTCTGTCACAAATCGTTTCCAATCCAGATTATGTCCATGTACGATATTCTCTCCATGTGGCGCGGGCGATTCTATCTGCGACCAGTCAGTAAAACGATGGCTCCAGAAGCCCGTCCACCAGGCATGATTCAATTCGTTCAGATCATTATGGTATTTTCTGCGCAGCCAGTTTCTAAATGCCTCCTGGCAAAGCTCGCAGTGGCATTCTCCCCCGTATTCGTTCGAAATATGCCATACCAGCAATGCCGGGTGATCCTTATACCTTTCGGCGAGCTTGCGGTTTATGATTCCGGCCTTTTCACGGTAGACCGGCGACGTGAAGCAGTGGTTGTGACGCTGCCCATGCAGGTTCCTCTGTCTGTTGGCCTGTACTCTCAGCACCTCGGGGTATTTCTGCGACATCCATGCAGGCCTTGCGCCGGTTGGTGTGGCAAGTACGGCGTAAGCGCCGTTATCGGCAAGCTTATCCATTATAGTATCGAGCCAGCCGAAGTCAAATCTGCCCTCCTCGGGTTCAATACGCGACCATGAGAAAATACCCAAAGTCATTTCATTACAGTTTGCAAGCTTCATCAGCCGCATATCTTCGTCCCATATCTCAGGGGTTTCGATCCACTGATCCGGATTATAGTCCCCTCCATGAATAAAAGCGCCGTATTTTTTACTTATCGGTCCATATCCGTCCGGCATCTTTCCCGCCTCCCTGTTTAACATATTCATCCATACTATTTTACCATATTAAAATGTACTAAAAACCTGCTAATTTTACGATTCTATTTAGTTAATCAACACTCTTTACAGTGTTATTATTACGTGGTAGAGTGATTATTTATAGATGCTAGAGAAATAATACTTAAAGGTGAGTCTATGTACAGTGATTTTAAAAGATTTCTGATAGGGAAACCATTACAGAACGAAGCAGAAAACGAACAGAAATACGGTATTCTCTGGGGCTTGCCGATACTGGCCAGCGACGCAATATCATCAGTGGCTTATGCCGGCCAGGAAATACTGCTGGTATTGCTGCCCGCAATCGGTATACTTGCATACGGCCAATTGACATACATTTCTTTTGCAATCATCGGTCTCCTTGCTTTGCTCATGCTGTCGTACAGACAGACTATAAAGAGCTACCCAAACGGCGGCGGCGCTTATATGGTAGCCAAGGACAACCTCGGGATAATGGCGGGCGTAACGGCAGGAGCGGCACTGTCGGTCGACTATATACTGACTGTAGCCGTCAGCGTATCCTCCGGTGTGGAACAGGTAACTTCGGCGTTTTTACCGCTCCGCCCGTACACGGTCTTAATAAGCGTTATTATGGTCCTGCTGCTTATGATAGGCAACCTCAGGGGCGTCAGGGAATCCTCCAAGATTTTTGGAGTCCCAGCGTACGCCTTCATCATAGCAATGGCATCGATGCTGATAGTCGGATTTTTCAAGCTGAAGAGCGGATATATACCACCCGAGCCTACTATCCGTTCCATAGGCCAACCCATAACAACGATCCTGATACTGAAAGCATTTTCAAGCGGCTGTTCGGCGCTGACAGGCGTCGAGGCGGTCAGCAATGCCGTCCCCAATTTCAGGAACCCTTCTGTAAAGCATGCCAGAACAGTGCTGCTTCTGTTGTCCATAATCATACTTGCACTTTTCGGCGGAACCTCCATCCTCGCAAATGCATACCATGTCGTGCCGGGCGAGAAGGCGCTGCTCATTTTGATAGCTGAAGAAATATTCGGCAGGAACATCATGTTCTATTATTTGATGGCAACTACCTTCATCATATTGATATTGGCAGCAAATACGGCATATTCAGGCTTCCCGCTGCTAGTCGCGGTAATGGCAAAGGAGGGATATGTCCCCAGGCAGCTCAGCATGCGCGGCGACAGACTGAGCTACTCCAATGGTATATTGCTTCTTTCCCTGGTATCCGCACTTCTTATTGTCGTGTTCAAAGCAAAGGTCACGGCTTTGATAGGCCTTTATGCCGTGGGAGTTTTCATTTCCTTCACTCTTTCGCAGACCGGCATGTTTGTCAAATGGGTAAAAACAAAAGAAGGTCATTGGCTCCCGAAGGCGATTGTGAACGGCACAGGTGCACTTGTTACAGCTATAACGGTCATAGTAATCGCTTTCACCAAATTCGAAGAAGGCGCATGGGTGGTCGTGCTTCTCATACCGATACTGATATACCTGATGCTTAAAGTGAAAAAGCATTATGTGGCAGTCAAAAAGCAGCTCAGGTTGAAGCCGGAAGAGCTTGCGGAAATTGACGTCGATCACAGTCCGTACGTAAACCGTGTGATCGTACCCATAGAAGGCGTGAACAGGTCAAGCGTAAGAGCTTTACGTTATGCCATGACCATTTCGAACAATGTCATCGCCTTCAGTGTTCAAACAAACGATCAGGAAGAGCGGGAGCTGAAGGAGAAATACCTCAAGCTAAATACGGGTATCCCCCTGATCGTCAAGTATTCTCCTTACCGCAAGGTCGTGGATCCGCTGCTCAAGTTCATAGAATCCGCGGAATACGAATATGAAAAGGGCGATATGATAACTGTCATACTGCCCCAGTTCACAGTCAAGCGCTGGTGGCACGCGATACTGCACAACCAGACAAGGATATTCGTGCAACGCGAGCTTTTGAAACACAAGCATATAGTCGTTGCCGTAATGCCGCTGAAGCTGAAGGATGACAATGAAGTGCTTTCAAATCCCAAATATAATTGATTCTTTTCTTTGGCATTAACAAGCCGGAGCTTTTATATCATATAAAATCTCCGGTTTTATTATATCTGTACGATACCTGTTTTAACCTTTATCATTTCAGAAATTCTTCCAGAATAAATATTGGAATAGTATTGCATAATTATTCACCAATATGTATAATTATTCTATATAATAATTGGGGTGATTGAATGCTGAGGGCTGAAAGTCAGGATATCTCACTATATTTGAAACCGGGCGGGGCAGTGGATTTTGAGGATCCTCTGGTGCTGCGGGAAATAAATATGCTTGAGGTTCAGGGGCTTGATGAAAACGACCTTGTAAAAAAGGTTTTTGAACATGTAAGAGATGCATATCCTCATTCGTTCGATCTCCTGGAGCGTCTTAAAAAATCCGGCCAAACCGACGGTGTCGCAGTACAGATCTCGTGTTCCGCGTCGGATGTGATCCGCAACGGGCATGGCGTTTGCTATGCAAAATCGCACCTGTTGGCTGCGATCCTGCGAAGGCTGGGCATGCCGGCGGGTTTCTGCTATCAGAAGCTGATTCTTTCGGAATCCCCCAAACTGCTCGTACACGCTTTAAACGCAGTGTATTTATCCAGGGCCGGGAAATGGGTGCGCCTCGATGCCAGAGGCAACAAACCTGGAATCGACGCTCAGTTTTTTGTCGGCGAAGAAAAACTGGCGTTCCCTGTAAGGCCTGAGCTGGGAGAGCAGGACGGAAATACGATCTATGCGGAGCCCTCGGGTAACATCATAGCCATGCTGAAAAGCTGCAAAACCCTGTATGAGCTGGCAAATAAACTCCCTGAAGATATCTGAGCAATTTAAGAAAGGAGCACGTTGTATGAAAAATCAAAAAACACTTGGGCTGCTTGAAGAGGCGGGTAAATCAATACTGTTCACAGCTTCGAGGCCTGAAATAGTTATGGAGAAAGGCAAGGGAATGTACCTGTGGGACACCGACGGCAGGAAATACCTCGATTTCATCGGCGGGTGGGCGGTAAATTGTCTGGGCCACTGCCCCGAGGCTATATCTGAAGCGCTTGAGCAGCAGTCCGCTTCACTTATAAATGCAAGCCCCACTTTTTATAATAAGCCTATGGTGGAGTTTGCCAGGCTTATGACCGATATATCCTGTTTTGATAAGGTTTTCTTCACAAGCACCGGCGCAGAGGCAAACGAGAGCGCTATCAAGCTTGCGAGGAAGTACGGATCGAAAATGCTGAACGGCGCATTTGAAATCATCACAACACTTGGCAGTTTTCACGGACGAACATTGGCCACGATGTCGGCCACCGGCAAAAAACACTGGGAGACCTTGTTTGCCCCCAAGGCGCCGGGCTTTGTGCATGTGCCCTTTAATGATATTAAAGCCGTTTCCGAAGCGATCAACCCGAATACCTGCGCCGTCATGCTCGAACCCGTTCAGGGCGAAGGCGGCGTCAACACGGCAGATACAGGCTATATAAAGGAGCTTCGCAGTCTCTGTGACAAAAAAGGCCTCCTGCTTATTTTCGATGAGGTCCAGACAGGTCTCGGCAGGATAGGAAAGCTGTTTGCATACGAGGCATACGGCGTAGAGCCTGACATCATGACGCTGGCAAAAGGTATAGGCGGAGGCTTTCCGCTTGCCGCCATGCTGACGAAGGAGAAATACGACATATTCGACGCCGGGGACCAGGGCGGGACTTATACGGGGCAGCCCCTTGCAATGGCTGTCGGCATGGCGGTAGTTACTGAAATAATAAAGCGCAAGCTTCCCGAACGTGCTGAAATAATGGGCGATTACCTTTCAGAACGGCTCAGGGAGCTTTCTTCCGAATTACACCTACTCAATATCAGGGGAAAGGGATTGCTGATCGCTTTCGACCTGCCTGAACCTATCGGCAAGGAGATAGTGTCCGAGTGCCTCGAAAACGGCCTTATTATCAATTCACCCCAACCCTCTGCGATCCGTTTCATGCCGCCTCTGATCGTGACAAAGGGCGATATAGACGAAATGCTTGATATCCTTAAAAAAGTACTTAAGGCGCATTATAAGAAATAATAATCGTCTCAGGAAACAACTGTCAGGAAGAACCTAAAAATGGCTGCCGACAAGTAAGATGTAACTACTGTCTGCAGCCATTTTTTTTACCACTTGCCTTTTTACCACTTGCCTTTTTTCATATGGCCTTCAATTTCAGCCTTGGATCTCTGTTTTATTATCCAGGATTCCTTCAATGCAGCCTTGAATAACGCAACGCAAGGCGGGTCTAAGTTCAGATCAATACCTTCCTTGGCTAGCTCTCTGATCTTGCCGGCCAAAGTTATGATCTCCATATGGATGTCATTGGTCCTGTCCGAGCTGTATATCTTGTCCGCATCTTCCTCGCTGATTGCGCCAAACTTATCCTTCGGCGCTCCGCACTTCGGACAGGCGTCAGGAGCCTCCGGGCCTTCGAATACATAACCGCAAACGCTGCATCTCCATAGTTTTTTCATATTTCTTATCATTCCCTTCCCGATTTTTTGATTTGGAAAATAATAATTTATTTATACCCGATGCAGCGTACTTTTAACATTTAAAATTTACAAAATAGTTCACCGTTCTGTTACTCAATATTAACCTTGCTCGTAAGCGGCATGACCTGTATCCAGGTCTGGCCTTTGTTCAGTGCGATCGCATTTCCCGATTCATCCGTATACCTGGTCTGCGATGCCCTTTCCTTCTTCGACCACGTTATTTTTACAGCCTTACCGCAGGTGATGAAATAACCGTTGCCGCTTCCCGTAGTAGCCATCTCCTGACGGCCTTTCGTATCATCCTTGATATCATAATTGCGGACATATATTACTATTATATTCTTCGCTTCAAGCTGTTTACCGCTGACTCGCTCCATGTGTGGTTTTCCTTCGCGCAGCCGCTTATAAGTCATGGAGGCGCCGTCGTACTCATAACCGGAGGTCATAGAAGGATACTTGAACGTAAGCTTAACCGCGTTTTGTCCGCCAGCCGGCACGATATCGGCTTCATTGTATGCAAAAGGATATTTGACATCGGTCGTTGTCTTGTATTTCCTGACCCCGGTATAATCCAGCAGTTTTTCCATCGAAGTGTAGGAATCCTGCCAGTTACCCCTGTCCTTGGTCAGATCCCAGATAACGTCCTTTCCGACGCGCATGCCGTCGACATCGTTTATTTTAAGGCTTTTTAAATCAGCCATGGCCTTCGGGCTTCCACCCACATGAACGTACATGGCGTCGTATTCCATAATATAGTCCAGAAAATAATCCCTTGCGCTTCTGACAGGCCCGATCATTTCTGGCGACGTGCCCCAGAATACGGGCATCAGCCTCGTCAATCCGCCCTCCACGATCACCTCGTAGACTATCTGGGCTTTATCGAGTCCGCCCTGAGGCAGCACACGCGAGCCCTGATTATCGATCATTACAGCGACCGGACGGATGCCTGAAAACGGCAGAGAATACATATCCCCTTCTGCAGCGACCTGCCCTGTCGGCTCTGTTTCCACAGCTCCGGGCGAGGTCGCGCCGTACTGTGTCTTTGAGGTTTCAGCGGTTGTTTCTGCCGGAGTTGTCTGTGGTTCTGTTTTCCCCTGAGAGCTGCAGGCCGAAAACGAAATCAGCAGAATGCAGAGAACAAGTAGTAATGATGATCGTCCAAACATCGTGAAGCCTCCTATGACCGAAATTATTAGCCATTATATAATTCTACCTCCTGCATAAAAATTCCTTCTTGTATAAACGCGTTTTAAACAATGCAAAGTGATACTTGGACAAATTACATAATCAAGTTATAATGGTTTAGTAAGGGTACCTAATAGGAGTTGCAGCCATGACGCCAAAAGAAATAAATCTGGGAACAAGATTGGAATTGGAGCTTTTGAACAGGCAGGGCGAAAAGGTGGGAACCACCTTTGTGAGCCAGTTGCTGGAACATCAGGGCGATGGTTTGCTGATCATTTCTTCGCCTATCCACGAGGCGCGCCTTGTCTTCATTCCTAAAGATACAAATATAAGATTGACCTTCATACACAGCAAGCATGGCCTTCTGGGCTTCACGGCTGCAGTCGCCGGCAGGGAGCACAGAGGCAACATAGCGATACTTATAGTCAAGCCGGTCTCGGAAATCATCAGGATACAGCGCAGGATGAATTACAGACTCGACATGGTAGGAAACGCCAAGGTGTGGCTGGACGCAGATTCTTCCGATCCCATCAGGGCATATACGAAGAACGTCAGCGGCTCTGGGCTCTGTATCATTACAGATATCAACATACCTGTCGACTCGGTCATAAATGCGGAACTGGATCTTCCCGGGCTGCCGGTTTTCAGCGTCGGGTGCAGGGTATTGAGAAGCAAGCTTGTTGAGGGCAAACGAGGCAAGCATTTTGAACTTGGCCTTTGCTTCATGGAGATCGCAAAAAAGGATCAGGATATTCTAATACGATATATTTTCGAGCAGCAAAGACTGCTGTTGAAAAAAGAGAACTAAAGGGCGAAACACAGGGACGGTTCCGGTTCTTTTGTTTCATGCAGTCCTGAAGGAAGCTGCGGGCAATCCTTCCGCATTATAAAGGTTTGCGCCTTCGGGGTTATCCGCCCACGCATAGCGCACTGCCGCCGGTTCAGCGATACTATTGCTCCATACGGCTACCTTATCTCCTTCTATCTTTGCATCAGCCCAGACGAATTTCAGATCCCGTCCGGCGACCGCGAAATGCTTCAGGCTTCCGCCGTCCTTTGCAACAAGGCCTTTGCCTGTATTTGAGAAGCTGATGACCGCACGGTTACCTTCTATCTTCATACCCTTAAAGACCGGTCCGGAATAGTTTATATCCTCTCCATAAGCCAACCCGCGTGCTGCAAGCGCAAGCCTCTCTCCTACAGTCTTTTTATCCATCGGATGCAGGTCGTTCCATTCGCCTGCGTCATATACGACTGCCATTGCAGTTCCCGGAATCGACAGACCGCTTTTCTGCGCCTCCCTGAATTCTGCCCATTCGCTTTGGCCCGGTTTAATATCCGGTTTTTGCAGATTTGGGAGCTGCACGTACAAAAACGGAAGACATCCCTGGTTCCAGACCTTTCTCCAGCCGGTTACGAGTTTTTCGAACAGCAGGCCGTATTCTCCGGGTTTTGAAGTATTCGACTCACCCTGATACCATAAGAAGCCTTTAATGCCATAGTTGACTAATGGGTATATCATCCCGTTGTAAAGGCCTGTGGGCTTATAATGTACGAATGTGGTCACAGGGAGGGGCTGATCTGCTGTCGCTCCGACTTTATACTTCCACTCACCCACCAGACTGATGACCCTTCCTCCGACCTCCAGCCGATAGGGCTTATCCTTGATAAACCCGCCCTCTCCCCCGTTGCTTATGACTTTGACCGTTACAACATTCCTTCCAGACTTCAGCATACCGGCTGGCATATCATATTTTCTGGGGGGGTATCGGTATGTAATCGCACCTGCGACAGTACCGTTGACATACGTAGTATCGCTATCCACGATCGTGCCCATTCTAATCCTTGCAGGCATGCCGGCAAGTTCCTCCGGGATCTCGATTTCCTTTCTGAACCATATGGAACCGCAAAAGTCTCTCAGCCCATCGTCTGCCAGACAAGCCGGCAGGTTCATGCTTTTCCAGTCCGAGACGTCTGTTTCGTCGCTGTACCAGGGCAGTCCGTGCCTTCCCAGACCTTTATCCAGGCGCTCCAGCTCTGCAAACCAGGCGGCGCTTGACTCCGCGTCATTCCGTATGACCCTTTCCACTAAGGAATCGTCCTTATATTTCTCAAGTTCATTCAGGTGAACGGGGAAGCCCTGCAGCGATTCCCTGCTCATCCATGCCTCGATAGGCGTGCCCCCTATACTTGCGTTTATCAGTCCGACGGGAACCTTATACTTCTTTTGCAGAGCTGCCGCAAAAAAGTAGCCCAACGCTCCGAAATTCATTATATTCGCAGGAACGGCGCCTACCCATCCGCCGCCGTCCATATCCTCGCAGCACGTGTTGAAATCACATTTCTGGGGTACCCAGAACTGCCTTATTTCATTATTATTTATTTGCGATACTTCTTCCTCGAAAAGGTCCAGAGTCCTGTAAATGGGTATGGTCATGTTCGACTGGCCGGAACAGACCCATACCTCACCAACCAGTATATCCTTGACCGTTATCTGCTCACCCGCGCTTATTTCCATACTGTATGGTCCGCCTGCCTGCATGGGATCCAATACGATCATCCATCTGCCATCCGATCCGGCAACGGCTGAGCAGGCTTTACCGACGAATCTCACAGTGACCTCGGCTCCGGCTTCAGCCCAGCCCCATATCTTAACAGCCGCATTCCTTTGCAATATCATTCCGTCGCTTATCAAACGCGGAAGCTTCAATTTTTCGCTCAATGCAATCAGTCCTTCCGAATTTGTTGATTATTTTCGTAAACCTATACATTCAGGAACTATGCGGGGACAACAGAAAAAGCGCAGAGGCGCAAATTATTCCGTTAAGGATTATTTCGCTAAGTTATTACTGAAACTATTTTATTTCAGGCGCCCTTCTGATGTTCGAATCGGTAAAAATGTCCGTTTCATCTCTGCTACTAGGCCGGTACTATTGTTAACGCCGGAATATAATTGATCATGTCCGCCGGGAGATAATTGACGATTTGCGCCGGAATAAAATTGACCACCCTCCCACAATTGGCTACCCTTAAGTTGACAAGACTTTAGGAGGTGGCCTC
>JAEXNT010000050.1 GCA_023439545.1 Bacillota bacterium | reverse complement strand
CTATCGGTATGTCTGCATTTCCGCTTTCATATTCCTTATAGGTTCCGGCAGTAACGCCGAGCTCCCGGGCCAGAGATTCTTCGGACATGCCCGCTATTTCACGGAGATCCTTTATCCTTGCTGCTATTTGCTTGACCTGATTGGACATTAAAAGACTTCCTTTCAATAAAGCTGTTTTTATTCTCATTCTATTTATTTACAATAATCTATAGTATATTATCATACTATAATTGTAAATTGAATAAAACCGTTTCTGGTCTATTTCCAAGAGCAATATACCATAAAAAAAGTTAACGATTTTTGCTATCGGGAAAATTGGGCGAAAAGCGGAAACCATGCATAGTTAAAAGGTTGACAAATATACTATAATGAGATACCTTATATTTATGCAAAAAAATGAGCGCTAAGTGCATATCTATTCAAAACAGTAACATATTTAAGGAGAAATTACCATGAAAAAGTCAATTGTATTATTGGTTGCTTTAACAATGCTCGCAGCAAGCGTCTTTTCATTGGCGGGATGCGCTTCTTCGGCTTCCAACGGCGTGAAGGTCATAAACATTCCGCTTACACAGGAGGAATATGCTTTTGGTGTGGATAAAAATCAACCCGAGCTTCTTACAAAAGTAAATGAATTCATTGCGAATATTAAATCAGACGGAACGTTCGATAAGATCTGCAACAATTATTTCGGCGACGGTACGCCTGTGGCTGTTAACTCGGCAGCGCCAGACGCATCCAAGGATCAGCTCGTAGTCGCTACCAATGCGGCATTCGAACCCTTCGAATATATGGATGGTGACAAGTATTACGGCGTAGACATGGAAATTGCCGACGCACTTGCCAAATACCTAAATAAAGAGCTTGTTATCAGCAATATGGACTTTGAGGCTGTTTGCCTCTCAGTAGGCCAGAGCAAGGCCGATATAGCCATGGCCGGACTTACGATCAAGGAAGACAGGAAAGAATATGTCAACTTCACCGATAAATACTACGATGCAGCACAGAAGCTGATCGTTAAGGCGAACGACAAGACCTTTGACAACTGTAAGACTGCAGCCGATGTGGAAGCTATTCTGAATGGGTTCGACAGCAAAACGAAGATCGGCGTCCAGACCGGCACAACCGGCCAATTTTATGTCGAAGGCAACGAGGACTGGGGCTTTAACGGTTACAAGGCAACGGCAGTTGGTTACAAATCCGGCTCCCTTGCAGTACAGGATATGATCAACGGCAACATCAACTACGTCATTATCGATGAAGCGCCCGCGCAGGCTATCGCAAAGGCTATAAACGAACTCAACTGATACAGTGTGAATAATACAAAACCTCGCAGTTAATGCGGGGTTATTGTATGTAAAGGGAAAAATAATGGGAAACTTTGATAAAAAACTGCAGGTATTCTGGGAAGTCTTTTATGCAAACAATGGTTATGTCAAGGTAGTGACTGGGCTTAGAAACACTTTGATCATTGCTGTTGTAGGACTTGCCATAGGTATACTCATAGGCACGATAATAGCGAGCATCGAGGTTCTGCCCAAGTATAAAAGGCTGCCGAGGCTTTTGGACGGCATTTGCCATTTTTATGTCGGCCTGTTCAGAGGGTCGCCTGTCGTTGTACAACTATTGGTAGTTTATTATGTAATACTGCCGATTCTTGGTTTGAAAATGCCCTCGCTCAACGTTTGTATCCTGGTTTTCGGAATGAACAGCGGAGCTTATGTTTCTGAAATAATGAGGGGCGGCATACTTTCGGTAGATCCGGGCCAGATGGAGGCGGGACGCGCTGTCGGCTTGAGCTACAGCGTTACGATGATGAAGATCGTCGTCCCCCAGGCGATCAAAAATATACTTCCCACACTCGGCAACGAGCTGATAGCGCTGGTGAAGGAGACTTCGGTGGTGAGCTTCGTCGGCGCCGCCGACCTGTACATGGCGTTCAACTATATCGGCACGAACAATTATGAATTCATGGTTCCTTACATTGTCATGGGCTTGATATATATCGTGCTTGTAATGATGATCGCAATGCTCGTAAAAGCTATGGAAAGGAGCCTGAGAAAAAGTGATAGACGTAATTGATCTGAGGAAAAGCTATGGCAGGCTCGATGTGCTCAAAGGCATCAACGTTACCATAAACGAGGGTGAAAAAGTCGCTATCATAGGCCCTTCCGGAAGCGGGAAGAGTACGTTCCTGCGGTGCCTCAACTGTATGGAGGATCCTACGGGCGGCTCCATCATATTTGAGGGCGTCGATCTGGCCGATATGAAAGTCGACATAAATATTCACCGCCGCCATATGGGGATGGTCTTCCAGCAGTTCAACCTTTTCAACAACAAGACCGTTATCGGAAATATAATGCTTGCGCCGCTGCATGTAAAGCTGCACGACCTTCGTGAGAAGAAATTCAGGAATGTTTTCATAAAAGCAGGCAATGCATTCCGGGGAGAGAAAAAGCCCCTTTATGAGATCAATACCACAAGGGATGAAATAAAAGCCGAGGTAAAAGAAAACGCGCTCCGCCTGCTTAAGAGAATCGGCCTCGAAGACAAGGCCGGGGCATACCCTTCGACGCTTTCAGGAGGCCAGAAGCAAAGGATCGCGATCATACGCGCTCTTGCAATGAACCCGAAGGTAATGCTTTTCGACGAGCCGACGTCCGCGCTCGACCCGGAGATGGTCGGAGAAGTCCTTGATCTTATCAGGCAGCTGGCTGACGAAGGCATGACGATGGTTATTGTGACCCATGAAATGGGGTTTGCCAGAGAGGTAGCGACGAGAGTATTGTTTATGGATGAGGGGCAAATCCTGGAGGAAAATACGCCGGATAAGTTTTTTTCGAACCCGCACAATCCAAGGGCCAGGGAATTTTTGTCGAAGGTGCTCTGAAGATAAGAAATAAACAAAGCGCCGCCTCTAATCTCTTTTGAGGCGGCGCTCTGCATATACTGTGACGTTAGCACTTACGGCAACAGTTCGACGGTCTCATCAAACGGCAAGCCAAGTTTTTCAAATGTACGGCGGCGGTTTTTGCGATCTTTTTGCTGAATTTTATACGCACGGTCGGCTACTTCAGCTGCAATTTCCTGAGGAATAACCAAAACACCATCATCATCGCCTGAGATGATATCGCCAGGACGCACATATACGCCGGCACAATGTATAGGCTCATTATCCGACTTTTGGGTTATACGACCCTGAGGATGCGTATATGACCGCACTGTGTAAAAGCATGGGGTCTTTTGGCGCAGACATTCAGGGGTATCGCGCAATGTTCCGTCTATGACAAAGCCGACAACACCGTTCGCCTGCATTGCAAGCGTATTATCAGAGCCCAGGATACCACCGCGTATGCGTTTCGCGTCGATAACCAATACTTCATCGGCCAGGATAGGGGAGCAATTTTGCATTCCGAAGCAATAACCACCTTCAGAGCGCGGTGTATACTGCAAGCGGTCAAAGTCCTCATAGGACATAGCGGGCATATGTTCGGGTACGCGCATATATTCCGCCGTATGTGCAATACCCGCAAAGCGTATTCCATCATGAAGCGGCACCATTGCCACATCCATCTCAAACTTGTCCTGGAATCCCATCGAATCAAGTGCGTCGCACAGGTCTGCATTGCGCTGCTTGCGAATCTTTTCCAATACTTCTTTACTTACTGCCATTGTTTTATCTCCTTTTTATATAAAATTATTTGTTGCCGGTACTCAACCCGGATGAAAAATTATTTGTTACCGCCCGCGGACCTGTGCCCGGTGATAGGGAAGGGCACACCGCTGTGACACCTTAGTCTTTTACTCGGAGCTTGGCAATATTGTTGTCATCAGGTATGCGCTTCAGCTCTACATTTGTAAGCTCAAGCAAAGTAATTTCAACGAGGTAAAGAGCAGTTGTACCCTCTTCCAAATGTCCGGTATAGGCTTGCTCCAAATCGGAAACAACCATGTGGAAATGCGGATGCCCGTCGACAACTATTCCTTGCAGCGAAGCAAGCTCCATGGGTTTTTCAAGTGTGACGAATTCATCCACGGGCTGTAGCTCATAGCCGGTCACGCGGTGGAGTACCACCTTGGAAAGAGAACCGATAGCGCTGGTGACGACAGCGTCACGGATTCCGTAACTATCCAGCGCGTTGCGGATACTTTCAAGAAGAAGGTCTCCACGCTCAAGATTGATAACGACAAGACGCCCTGTACCTTGTTTGCAAAAACTAATCATTGTCATGTCCTCCTGTCAAAATCATTTAAAACATGCTTTCGGGGTAACTGATATACTGCTCGGGAGATGTTGGCTGCGAAAAAATGGATGCGGTTATAAGCATCTCGCCTGTTACATTTCTCACCTGATGCTTGGAGTTCGCAGGGAAAAATACCGCGTCCCCTTTTTTGAAATCCACGATTTCCCCGTCAATCCAGCATTGGCCAGCGCCCTCCAAAATATAGATAACCTCTTCGATATCCTTGTGGGCGTGCAGCGGTTTGACAATAGCATTCGGGAAACAGTGCATAACCGCTATGGACATTTGTTTAGCGCCCACTGTATCTTCCGTGATTATCCAGCGCAAATCCCTGCCGTCCAGTTTGATTGGGTCAACATCGTCGTGGCTGATTTTTAATCGCATTTGCCGCTCCTTTCTCCGCCTTGGCGGATAAAATTATACTTCTTCCTAACCTGAGATACAAAAGTTTTCACGTCCAGACATTTATTTAAAGTGATAAATTTTTCCTGGTTAAAATCTGTCTCGTTGCATCACCTTACGGATAAGCACCGTAAGCCCGATACATAGAGCGAATATAATCACGCCGATAACACTGCCGTATCCAAGCTTGAAATAGGAAAATGCGTTAACGAACAGGTGCAGTGGCAGAACCTCGGTGGCGTGATTCGGTCCACCCATCGTCATGGCCCAGACAAGGTCGAAACTGCGAAGTGAGCCGACGACTTGCAGGATAATAACTGTTTGAATAACAGGCCAGGATAGCGGGATAATCATGCTCGTATGCATACGCAGCCCGCTTGCCCCGTCAATTGAGGCACTTTCCAGGACTTCCTCGTTTAGCCCCATAAATCCGGAATTGAATAGTATAATTTGTACGCCCACCTGGTTCCAGACCTGCGCGATAATAATTGCGATAAGCGCAAGATTGGGGTCGGCAAGAGGCGACATATAGAATTTACCAAGGCCTACCGCTGTCATCAGCGGCTTAAGGATGCCGATGGAAGGGCTGAAAATATATCCCCAGACAAAACCTACGGCAACGGTTGTCAAAACGTTGGGCATAAAAAGTACCGTTTTAAAAAACCTATGGCCTCTCAGCTGCATATAGACCATATAACCAAGGACATACCCCAGTGCAACCTGCAAAATTGTTGTGGAAAACATAAAGATAAGGGAATTTTTTAATGACTTCCAAAACAGTGGAGTATTCAATACATCGACATAGTTGTCAAAACCGGCAAATACCTTGGTGCTCAGGGTCGGCCATTTGTATAAACTGAGGATAACCCCCTGCGCCAAGGGATACATCAGAAGTATAAGGTAATACACCAGACCGGGAAGTACAAACAGAGCAAGAATGGCAACATCTTTTTTTCTTACATGCATACAGTTTTCCTCCTTTCCATGTCCGGCGTTATCCCTTGATAGCTCCGGCTGTCATGCCTTTCTGAATTTTTTCCTGCGCAAAGATGTAGAAAATGATATTCGGTATAATCGCTATCAGAATCCCGGCGCATAACTGTGTATACTCGGAGGCGTATTCACTAATGAAACCCATCAAGCCTATTGGCAGTGTTTTTACCGCTTGTTTGCTTGTCAACAGCATTGCGACCATGAGCTCATTCCATGAACTGAGAACGGCAAGTATTGAAATCGTTACAATTGTGTCCCGTGAAAGCGGAATAATAATATGCCAGAACATCTTTGGTATGGAACAACCGTCGATAGTCGAACATTCCTCGAGCTCCCTGGGGATCGTGCTCATAAAGCCCTCGAGTATAAACACCGAGATAGGAATACGGAACGCACCGTAAATGAGCCCTAGCGCCAGGAGATTATTCATCATGTGAAAATTATTTGCTAGAATATACAGCGGGATAATGGCCGAATTAATCGGTATCATCATACCCGAGATTATAATAAAGTATATGATCCTCTTGAACCGAAACTCAAACCGAGAAAGCACAAATGCAATCGGCACGCAAGAAACGATTGTAAGCAGAACCGTGAGCGCCGAGGCAACGACGCTGTTTCTCATGAAGAAACCCATACCGGAACGTGTCCATGCTATATAAAAGTTCTTGAACTGCGGGTGCAATGGTAACCCCCATGTATTGAATGTGAGCTCCTTCTGTGTTTTTAGCGCAGCGAACAATAGCCAAAGCAGAGGATAGATTACGATGGCTGCCATAACAATCAGTGTAATATAAGTAATAACCTTTGTTGTTTTTTTAATAACCATGCCGTTGCTGCCCTGTGATTTCCCATTTTTATTAGATTGCTTTACCATAGTTATCTCCTCTCATAGGTGCTGCCCGGAAAACATAGGTAAATCCAGGAAGCTTTGCTGAGAACGCTCCCTTTATAAAGTTTCCGGGCAACTATGGCTGTAGTTGGTTGTGTAACCGGCCATAGTTGCCCGGAGTGTTCATTAATCCTATTTCAGGGTCTTCAGATAATCCTCGGCAGCTTTTTGAACTTCAGCTACCGCTTTGTCAACATCATACTCTCCGGAGATGATACCCGGCATTGCGGTTTGTTTGATTGCAAGGTCAATGCTGGGTGCGGCGTAGGAATCCATTGAGTACATATAGGCTGGTGCATTCCTGTACGCTTCTATGCACTGGTTGAATATCTTATAAACTTTGGTCTTGTCATAATCACATGTACCGGCGTAAACACCGTTTCCGCCTTCCATGATTTTCGCGCCGAGTTCAGGGCCGGCCCTTACCTTCGCAAACTTGATACAAGCCTCTTTCGTTTCCTGGTCAAGACCGACAGGAATCATCAGACCCCAGATGTTTCCGCCGACACGAATGGCCGGGTCGCCGTCAGGGCAGTCTGTGAATGCGGGGAAGTTGATGCGCTCCAGCTTATCTACAAACTCCTTGCCTCCGGCAGTTGCAAAGTTTGCAGGTTTCCATGCGCCTTCATAGTACATGGCAGCTTCGCCTCTTGCAAAAGCCTGGTCGGCTTCGTTGGCGCTAAGGCCCAGTACGCCGGCGGGATAAGCGCCTGCGTCCACGAGCTGCTTAAACTTTGTCATAGCGGTAACAAATCCGTATTCAGGATTATTCCACTGATCCTTTTTGTCGCCGATAGTAAGAGCATCGGTCTTTTCCTTGCCCGCAACTCCAGCCATCAAGGCCGATGCAAGCCATGCAAAGCGGATATCCTTACCTCCCGCCACCAGCAGCGATATTCCCTCAGCCTTCGCTTTTTTTGCGAGGTCGATCATATCGTCAAAGGTTTTCGGAGGCTGCCAGCCATATTTATTGAAAATCTCTGTGTTGTAGTACAATCCATCGATACTTGCGTCATAAGGCATGGTAAGTACGCGGCCTTTATCGTCACGCATATTGTTGATAATCTTAGATCCCATCCACTGTTCAAATTCCGGATTGGCGTCAATAATCGGCTGCCAGTCCTCAATCTTGTTGTCGCGCGCAAACTCCCTCGCGTAGCTGATGATACAGGAGCTGATTTCGGGCGGATTTCCTGCTGCCATTTCGACGGTGATCTTGGTACGCAGGTCTGCCGAAGCTATCAAATCCGGCTCAATCTTGATATTTGGGTTGTCAACCTCAAACTTGTCTATGGCCTCCATAATAAAGTCATAAGCCGGGCTGCCAAGAGTTTCAGGTCCCATAAACCTGAGGGTGATTTGCTTGCCGGACGGTGCGCTCTGTTCAGGTGTCTTCTCGGCCGCAGTCGTCGTTGTGGCTGCATTAGTTCCGGTAGCCGCAGGAGCCTGGCCCTGGTTTCCGCCGCACGCTGTCAGCGCGATGACCATAACCATTACGAGTGCAATACATAATGCTCTTTTCATTTTCTTACTCCTCCTTTAATAATTTGATGCCCATGTCTTCCTTCCCAGGGATATTTGGAAAGGCAGCCCTTCCGACACCGTCTGTCTCAAGCGCACTGGATTCTTCAATCCAACGGCCTGTTTCGGGGTCGAACCAATTCAACCGGTAACGCGTATTAGGAGTTAAACCCCGCGCGATGACGGGAGGACAGTCTTTTTCCACGTAGTAGAGTGCGTAATCACGCTTCGGAGTGGCGGCACAATACGCCCATCCGCGGTAACCGAGGGCTTCGCCCGCCTTATTGGGAGTAATCAGCTCACTGTTCGGTTCCAGATCAAAGTAGCGGTCACCCTCCGAAAGAGCAAAATTTCGCAGATATGGAGCCTGCTTGCCGGAAAGAAACTTCATCGATTGCCAAATGTTTCGCGGCGCTTCGGGCTCTATATCAGCGCCCCAAATACCTTCCGCTCCATAGATTATCCCGCCCAGCGCTCCCGAAAGGAAGCTGCCGTATAGCCCGGCGCGGTTGTTGAGCTCCGCCTCATGGGAATCGGCCGGAGGTTCTTCATTGGGGAAGCCGGGATAATATGGCTCCCCGGCGATGGCAGGCCTGGGCGGCTTTGAATAATGAATTTCGGTAAGATACCAATGATGGTCATGCTCACGCCAGTTTCCTGTCTGGTGGAAAGTAAGCCACGGCGCTTCTTCCGGCCCGCCGAAGTTGACAAGCGTAGAGGGAGCGGCATTTGTGCCGAGCAGTGTTCCAAACGGCGGCGGTCCGTATTTTTGCAACCAAAGATTGATTGGCTCGTTGTATTCCCGCGACGGGATTGAACATGCTTTATAGTCAAAATGAATGGGGGAGAGCAGGCAAAAATGTGTCTGATATCTCGCAAAAATATATTGTATATAGCGGCTGTATGTTTCAGGCCAGTCACCGTATTTTTTCCATACAGTCGATACGTCGCGCCGAGCGGTCTCAATGAAGCTTAAAAACCCCATTTCGTGGAGATAAGCGACCTTTTTGTCCATATGGCGGAAGTATTCGGGATTAATGCGGCGAAAATCCGGAACAAGCTGCTCATATCCCGGAACCTTACCCGGAAACATAAACGGTCTGCCGCCTTCGTTGTGCATATCCTTGGCTGATTCCGTACCGCACTGCCTCCATGCCGAGCGTGCAAATATTCCCGGTTCGATTTCCACTTCCGGCGGGTATTCGTCATTTGCCCAGGTAGGATGAGCCGCAAGCATTGCAATTGTATTGTAGCCCTGTTCTTTGCGGTAATGAACAAGGTCTTTGAAGTAACATTCGTCGATAGGACGACGGATGTCATCGTCGCTCCATTTAAAGCGGTAGGTAGGGGTTGCCCACCAGGTATCGCCTATCATAAAAAAGCTGCTGCCGTCGGGATGTACAAAGCCGTGTCCATTTTCGCTGGGGCGAAGGATTCCTCTATGCGCGGGATTTGCTACCTTCTCCTCTTCGCTCCAATCTGTCGCGGTAAAGCTGCCGGATATCCCGCACAAGCCTTGATCATGCACGGAGCTGCCGCTGATATACGACCATTCCCCGGGAGTAGCGGCAGTATATCGGACCCGGAAGGTATTGCCGCCATCCCAGAATCCATACACACGCTTTTCAAATCCGGGGCCTTTCAGATCAATCCACACGTCGACGTCCATGTAGGGATTTGCATATTGACCGGACGCGGTCAGGGTTAATTCACATGGTTCCCAAATCTTTACCATAGCAATTGGATGCACTGATTCCAGCTCCTTATATTATTTGTTGTCCATCATCAATATTGATTTAATAAAATTTTATAATATGCATATTTAAAATGTAAGAAAATATCTTAATAAAAATAGTACTATATTAATATTTTCATTTTTCACTGAAAAACCTCCCCGCAGCTAGCTGCCGGGAGGTTTATCCAGTCGGTTCATCAAGCGTATTTAGCAATATAATCTTTGGGAGTAAGACCAGTAGTTTTGTGGAAGGTCCTGATGAAATAGCTCGTATCCTCATAACCAACAAATTCTGACACCTCGTAAACCTTATACTTTCCGGACAAAAGCAGGCTTTTTGCTTCCATTATCTTTATCTTTGTCACATATTCGACAAAGCCCAAATTCGTCTTGCGTTTAAATACGCTGCTCAGGTAGCCGGAACTGATTGACAGATGATTAGCTACAGTATTCAGGCTGATGGGGCTACGGCAGTTCTCCGCGATATAGCGCTTTGCTTCGGTTACTATATAATCGTCGCCGGTTCTTTCCGGCAGAGAATCAAACAACTCCAGAATGCTTGACTGAAATGAGCGCAGCCATTCACGCAGCTCAGCCAAAGTTTCGATTTCGCTGATAATTTCATATAGATTTTCTGAAAAAAGGCCTTTACTGTCGGGATTCTTTTTCAGCGTTGAAAGAGTAAGGCTTACGACCGAAAAGCAAAGTGCGACCGCATCGGCCTTTGTTGGATTTTCTGACTCGGAAAGCAGACCCAGCATGACTGCGAACACCTCTCTCAGCTTATCGCTTTGCCTAAGCTCCAGGGCGCGCAGATAAGGCTCCGACCAATTGGCGACGGAAAGACCCGTAGAAGAAGCTTCACCATAGCAAATAACCTTTCCGTACCCCAGAAAGAACACTTTTTCTGAAGCACGTATAGCTTCATTCATAACAGTAAGAACGTCACCCGCGCCGCACTTTGATTTCGTAATGCCCACCGCCGATAACACATTCAGGTATTGACGCAACATACTAATAATGACTTCACTCATTTCCACCGTTTTGTCAAAGCCGTCGGAGCCGGGAGTATAAACAAACAGGCACAGGCCGAAATCCGCAAGAAAGGAAACTCCGGCGCTATACTGCTTGGCAATGTCGTTGACGGCGCTGTGCGCCGCCATTTCCATTGTGCGGCGATCCTCGTCGCCAAAGGTTGTATTTTTTTTGGGCAGTGAAAATCGCACAGCTATACAGGAAAGCTGACTTGGGTCAATGGCCGGATTTGCAAGAGTAAGTATTTCTGCAATTTTTTCGTCCGTAATCTGACCGGTAAGTACACGGCGCAAGGTACGGGCGGCCTTTGAGGTGGGGGATATTTCCCTGTTTCGTATTTCATCCCTATCCCGCTGCAGCGCGTCCTTTGTACTTAGAAGCGTCTTTAGCAGAACATCGGGGGAAAGCTCCAGCTTTAAAAGATAGTCCATAACCCCATACCGCATGGCGGTTTTTAACAGCGAGAATTCTTCATAGCTGGACAATACGATATACCGCGCGCCGTCGTATTGACTCCGTGCTTGCTCTATCATTTGCAGTCCGTCCATAATTGGCATTTTAATGTCGGTTATCACAATATCGGGCTTATCGCGCAGTATGATATCCAAGCCCGCTTTACCGTTTTCCGCCTCGCCAAAAAGGTGGAAGCCCTCCTTTTCCCAATCAAGCATAGTTTTCAGCTCCATGCGGGAAAGCGCGTCATCATCTACAATTAAAACGCCTAGCACAAGTACCCCCCCCTCTACTTCTTTTTGCACTATACGACAGACCGCTGTGTGAGCTCGCCCTGCAATATTTTGGGGAAGCGCAGCGTAACAGCGGTCGATTCTCCGACTATACTGTCAATAACCAGACTGCCGCAGCCATAGAAGAGCTTTATGCGTTTATCCACATTGACAATGCCGACATGCGTCATCTCTTTGCCGTCCATACTTTCAGCGCTGAAGAGACTGTCTATTCTTTCCTTCGATATGCCGCTGCCGTTATCGCTGATGACAATGACGACTTCATCCTGCTGCGCAGTGATGGAAATAGTTATAATCCCCATCCGGCTTACATTATCAAGGCCGTGATAAATAGAATTTTCAGCAAGCGGCTGTAGGGTAAACCTCGGAATAAGAAAGTCCAGCACCGATTCATCAGGGATATCATATTTTATAGTTAGCAGTCCGCATTTACGAATTTTTTGGAGGTAAAAGTATTTGTCAAGAAGCTCAAGCTCCCGCCGGATGGTAACCTGTTCCGCCGAGCCCTTCGAAATCTCTTTTAGCAGTGTTCCCAGGGAAGATGCCATTTCTGAGATCCCCTCGATTTTTTGAATATCAGCCATAACCTTAATTGAATTTAAAACATTGTATACAAAATGGGGATTTATCTGGTTGAGCAGCACTTTGTATTCGAGTTCGCATTTTTCATGCTCGCGCTGAATAAGCTCGCCCATCAGCGAGCCAATGTTGCCCGCCATTTCATTTACCCCTCGTCCGATCAGACCCATTTCATCATTGCCGTTAATGGAATTATCCAGCTGGAAATTACCCATGGATACGTCCTTGAGCCTATCCAGAATACCGCCCAGCGGTTTTGTCAGCCGGTTGGACAGGTAATAGGCAAGGGAGAAGAACATTACGGTGGTTAACAGGAATATGGCGATCAGCACAAACAGGAGAAACTGGGTTTGTTTCTCAAGAGCTGTCAGGGAATGAAAAAGCAACATCGTCATACCGGTATCAGGGGAGTATTTATAGGTAACAAGCAGCTTCCTGCCGTCAAGAGTCACATAGCGGTTCCCGTTTCCCCTTTGCATATCCTCGTCGAAAAAATCGTATTCCATATAGCTGCCAACCAGCGCAGCGTCATTGTGAAATACAGCTCTTCCATTTTGGTCGATTACGACGATGCTGCGACCCTGATCCATACTATAATCCTGAAATACGTCGGCGATTAACGCAGGGCTGAAGGCAAGAACCTGCCAGCCTATTTTAACCCGGTTGTCGGAAAATATAACCGGTCGCACCAAGGGAATAATCATATTTGTCGTTTTATAGGCGGCGGGATTTTCAGTAATGCCACTCCAGGCTACAGCGCCGTCAGCCTGCATACCTATTTTATGCCATGGAGCTTTCGTCAGATCCGTGAGCCAATACGCATCGTCGTTTGCCTTAAATGAAACGCCGTTAAAACCTTGAATATAGAGGAAAATCACATATTTCCCTATGGAACTGGACACCAGCTGATCGTCGATAAGCCGTTGAACAGGCGGGATATCACGGCTGTACCGACCCATGTCGTTTGTATAATCCCGCACAAGAGCCGGTTCAATCTTACGGTTGACATAAATCCAATCCGATAATTTATTACATAACGCAAGTTGTTTTTCCATATTCCCCATAAGGTAGTTAATATCGTTTCGATCGGTAACGAAAAGATTATCCTCATACAGCTTGCGCTGGCTATTATAATAAAGCAGGCTTATTATCAGTGAAATACACAACACAACAATCATAAAGGACCAGGTCACCTTTGATTTGAGGGACCAGTTTTTTGGGTTCTTCATTACATCACCGCCTTAAGATTGTCCGGACTATTTATTGCGGTTATTTTTATTTATTGACTACATTTACCGGTGTGCCATTCAAAAACCTGCGCAGATTATCCACCGCGATATCCATTAAACGCTGGCGGCTTTCCTTTGGCGCCCAGCTGATATGCGGAGTAATAATGCAATTCTTTGCGGCCAATAACGGATTGTCTCCCTTTATCGGTTCGGTACTAACCACATCAAGCCCTGCTGCGTATACCTTGCCGCTGTTAAGCGCATCTGCAAGATCCTGCTCGACGATCAGCGGACCGCGGCTATTATTTAGAATTATTACACCGTCCTTCATTTTAGCAATCGTATCTTTGTTAATGATGCCTTTTGTTTCCGGGAAAAGGGGACAGTGCAGCGTTATGACATCAGATTCTTTCAGGAGAGTATCCAGGTCGGTATATTTGCATGTCTCACTCTCCAGCGCCGGATTGATATAGCTGTCGTATGCCAGTACCTTCATACCCATTGCCTGCGCTATTTTACCGGTTGTCTGCCCAATTCTCCCAAACCCTACGATCCCAATGGTCTTGTCTGCAAGCTCAATCAGGGGATAATCCCAAAAACACCAATCTGCATTCTTCTCCCAGCGACCCTCAAGTACGGCGTTGCTATGATGTGCAACGTGATGGCATATTTCCAGAAGCATGGCAATGGCAAACTGTGCAACAGCCGCTGTGCCGTACGAGGGAATATTGCACACAACAACTCCCTTATCCTTCGCTGCGTCAACATCTACAACATTGTAACCGGTTGCCAGTACACCGATAAATTTCAGATTGGGCGCCGATTCAAGTGTTTTTCTGCTGAGAGGCGTTTTATTTGTGTATATTGCATCGGCATCACCGATACGCTTTATAATTTCATCTTCATTGTTCACAGGGGTCCTGTCATATACCGTTAAGCTTCCAAGCTCCTCTAGTCCGCTCCAGCTTAAATCACCGGGATTTTCCGTATAACCATCGAGAACTACGATTTTCATATGCAATTACTCCATTATCTATTATTAGTGTTAATAGGGCTTACCGACCGCATATCAATTCCGGCTAATCCTCAAGCAATGCCCAAGCCCTGTTGAGGACACGCTTGGCGTTTGCCACTACTAGGTCGGAATCCTCGCCCTTCCAGGGTTTGACTTCAAATGAAAGCACATAAGGATCTTCCGCATTCATAAAGCCCTCGTTTTTAAGGACACGAAGAAATTGAAGAAGCTCTTCGGTATCATTCGAACTGTTTGGGAAACCGAAACGCTGATGCTCGTCGCCGTAGCCTTCTGCCAAAGAATCTTCACATACGGTATTTCCGATGTGGAAATGCGTAAGGTACGGTCTTAACGTACGCACTACAAACTCACTGCTTTCATAACACATCGGGATATGGGACAGGTCGATTAAAAGCCCGAAGTTATCACAGGTTGAGCGAATATCTGCTGCGAATTTGGCCGCATACGGAGCAGGACCGATCAGGGATTTCTTTGCGATATCATAATCAAAGACCTCAAGCTCAACCATCATACCTTTTGTTTTTGCATACGCGCACAAATTTCTGGTGGTCTTAAGAAGCTGCTCATATGACAGATCTTTTGTAGCCGCTTCCCATTTCCCTGAAAGGAATGCGATTCCCTTTGCACCCAGCTGCGAGGCTTCATCAATTGCGTCTATGAGTGTTGCTTCCGCTTTGGCGCGCATTTCTTCATTGACATCATTGGCGTTGAGGCCGGTGGTCAGCAGTCGGGGCTGAGCTCCGTAGCAAACAGTGAGATGTGACGCTTCAAGAAGCTTTGCAGCTTCGCTGCGAAGCTGGTCATCCTTGATCCAGTTTACCTCCACTGCGTCAAAATAGTCATCAACAGCAATTTTTTTAAGTATTTCGACGACATTCGGATCTTCGCCGCGTAAGGTTGAGGGATACGCCATAAAGGAAATTAGTCCAACCTTAAAATACTTGTGAATTGATTCTTTCATAATTTATCCACCTCATTATAACGGTTTATTTTAATTGTTTTTTTGATACAGTTTCAATAGCTTTTACAACAACGGCATCAGCGTCGAGGCCGTATTGACTCAAAAGATCGTTATATGGCCCACACTCGGCATGACAATCGTTGATTCCAACAAAACCGACGGGCACGGAAGCGTTTTCGGAGCAAAGCGCTTGTGCAACTGCCGATCCTAAACCGCCGATGATGGAATGCTCTTCAGCAGTTACCACAGCTCCCGTCTTCTTAGCGTAATCAAGCAAGAGAGTACTGTCAAGCGGCTTTATGCAGAACATGTCTATCACTGCCGCATCTATGCCTTTTTCTGCAAGCATCCTGGCTGCTTCGAGAGCCTTGCCGGTCATTATGCCGCAGGATACAATAACTACATCCTTGCCGTCTTTTAGTATTTTACCCTTCCCGTCTTCAAAGATAACATCTTCTTTGTAAAGCGAGGGGAAGATATCTCTTGATAGCCTGATATACATGGGCGAAGGGTCCTCGATCGCGTTTTTGACGATCCAATCTGTCAGCCTTTCATCACTTGCCACATATACTTTAAAATTGGGAAGAGCAAGCATTACGGCCAGATCATCTATGGAGTGGTGGCTGGGACCGTCGAATGCATCCGAAAGTCCGCTGTATGCGCCCGCGAATTTGATACCCAGTCTGGAATAGCTCCCGAAAGCTTTGGCAGAGATCAGAGACAGGCTGGTGATAAACGTTGCAAACGTGTTCACAAAAGGCACTTTTCCCGTAGAGGCAAATCCGGCAGCCATAGCAGCCATATTTGCCTCCGCTATTCCAACATTGAAAAACCTTTCCGGGCATACAGATGCAAAGATATTGCTTTTAGTTGAACTGCTGACGTCTGCGTCAAGTACGACGACTCTGTCATTGTCCTTCCCATATTTGGCTAAAGCTTCGCCATAAGCTTCGCGTATCGACTTTGCCATTATTCAGCACCTCCCAGTTCGCGCATGGCCGTTTCATAAGGCGCATCTCCGATCGGACTGCCGTGCCATGTATTTTTACCCTCCATAAAAGACACGCCTTTTCCTTTTACTGTTTTCGCAAGAACAATGGACGGCTTGCCTTTTACCTGTGCCGCCGCTTCATAAGCTTCGCACAGCGCGCCTGTATCGTGACCGTCACAGGTGAAGCACTCCCAGCCAAAAGCGAGGAATTTGGCCTTAATATCGCCCATAGGCATGATTTCTTCAGAAGTTCCGTCAAGCTGTACGCCATTCCAGTCAAGGATAGCAGTCAGATTGTCCGCTTTAAACTTCGAGGCGCTCATACATGCTTCCCAGACGGTTCCTTCATTGAGTTCTCCATCACCCAGGATGGCGTATACATGTGCGTCGGATCTGTCAAGGCGAAGTGCCAGCGCCATGCCGAGCGCTGCGGACAGGCCTGTCCCCAGAGGACCTGTAGAAAGCTCCACCCCGGGTAGCTTCAATGCACAGGGATGTCCCTGAAGCCTGGTATTAAAATCCCTGAGCGTATTCATCTCTTCTACGGGGAAAAACCCCTTCTCGGCAAGTACGCGGTACAGCATGGGTGCGGCATGTCCTTTACATAAAACAATCCTGTCTCTTCCAGGGGTTCCGGGATCCGCAGAATCCACATTTGCCGTATGAAAGTAGAGCGTTGTAAGAATCTCGCAGACAGACAGAGACCCGCCCGGATGCCCGGTTTGCTTGTCGTGCAATACGCGGATGACATCTATCCGGAACTTTTTACAAAGCTCGTCCAATGCAGCTTTTTCTTGCAGGGTAATGTTCAAATGTATGACCTCCCGTCTTAATACTATATTTTGTGTTCACTACTACCGTCTCCTGGGAAAGGTAACCATTACCTTTATATTTGTTTTGGCATTTCTTTAACTTGGAAAATTTGCTGAAATTACAGGATACAATATCGGGCTCATCTGTTATATCGGGCTTATCGCGATATCGACCCGTGCATCCTTCATGAGCTTCAGATGAGAATGGAGAATATCGATATCGGCTGCCTTGTCTTTGGCCTGAATGGATTCCAGCATCATTCACTATACTCACATGGAATTTCACGTCATATGTGTTATGAACCTGCTCAATTAATCTGCCGCTGCCGGAAGCTACGGAGGGCAGGAACTGATTATATTTATGGTTAAAATACCGACGATTCCTTTTATGTACCCTATGTCCTCATCGGTAGCATGATCGATGCATTTATCAAATGATACGGACCCTAAAGCAGACTAAATTATTTGTCATTTATTGCTGCACTTCCTTAACTGATTTATTATTTTTTCAACATAGCATAAAAAAGTGAAACGTTAGCAAGGCAAAATATTATAAATTATAATATTGACATCATATCATTTTTCGGACGACTTTTCAATTACTTTTTCGCCGTGTTACAAAGACTGGCAAATAGAGCGACACAAGACATCTCGATACATATGGTAAATGATGTAAGGTATACATTATAAATAATAAATTATAATATTGCATTTACATAAAGGCTTTTTATGATAAGCCACATTAACACAGCTCTTCATGAATCACTTCTATATTATATGTTACATGTCTGTTACAGTTTTATTACAATTCATTTTTCGGAAATATCCGGCAGGAGTTTTGTAGTATTATGGAAATGTATAGATAAAATTCTGCCATAACTAAAGAAAATGTCGGAGAATACTAATGAATAGAACTGCACAAAAGAACAAAATCGCATTGCGCTTCTTACATACTTACAGGAAATTGCTTGCAAGCCTGGTTTTTGCAGGCATGCTTTTAACCGTTATAAACTTCTCCAATTCGGTAGCCGCGGAAATCGTCTTTCAAGACATTCAGGGCCACTGGGCGGAGGCGGATATCGGCAGGGCTGTTAACGCCGGCTACATTAAAGGTTACGCCGACGCCACCTTCAAACCGGATAACCCGGTAAAACGATCCGAATTCATAACCATGCTCAATGCGGCTTTCGATGTGCCTGTCGGCGGAACGGGCTCAAATTTTCTCGACGTCCATGAAAACGACTGGTTCGCACAGAGTATTTGGTCTGCAGTGAATGCAGGCTATATGGGCATATATACCGACAACATCTTCAATCCAAACCTGCCTATACCAAGGCAGGAAGCGGCCGCACTCACCGCAGATCTGGCGGGTATCGGTCCCGGGGCCGGCGTGAAGGCTTTCACCGACGCGACCGGTATAGCCGGGTGGGCGCAAAAGCAGATAGACGCACTGGTAACCGCCGGGATCATGGATGGCTACCCAGACGGAACCTTCAGACCCGATGGAAAAATTTCAAGAGCTGAGGCGGTAGCATTGATCAACCGCGCCCGGACATTCGCCGGAAGCACGAGAGTTACCGCCTTATTGACAGTTACCGGAGGTGTCGTTAATGTCCGTTCCGGTCCGGATACCTCATATGGCGTATTAAAAAAGGTCTACAGCGGAGATGAGCTGAATGCCTCCCTGCTGTCTTCGGATAACTGGTATAAGGTCGATCTGGATGGGACAGCCGGCTGGATCACAGGAAGCTATGTGACTGCCGTTGAATCGGCCGATGCGGAAGGCACAGGCGGCAGCCGGAGCGATACTGCGACAGACCGGGGCAATGCGTCGGGACAGACTGACGCTGCTTCAGGTCAGGACGGCAATGTGAGCAGGGGAGGCGATCCCGGTCGTGGAACAGTCACAGGCGGCGATTCATCAGGTTCAGCGATACAGCCCGGTGACACGGTAACGGACGGCTCAGGCCCAGGAACTGATAGTTCGGCAAACCCGGACCAAAGTGGCGCCGGCGGCAGACTGGTAGTAATCGACGCGGGTCACGGAGGATATGACGTCGGCGCCACGGGTCCTTCAGGGACCAGGGAAAAGGATATCACCGTGGCTATAGCGCTAAAGCTTTCGGAACTGTTGAAAGGCGCAGGGTATAACACGCTTATGACACGTTCGGATGATACGTTTGTTTCTCTGCCGGATAGATCTCTAGCAGCCAACGGCTCAAAGGCGGACATATTTGTCAGCATCCACTGCAATTCCAGCGATTATCATACCGGCCGCGGCACAGAAGTATATACGGAGCCCGACAGATTGAATCCCGTATATAAGCAGCAGGAAAACAGCAGGTATCTGGCAGGGCTTGTACAAAACGAGCTTATAAAAGCGCTGGGCCTGACCGACAGGGGTATCAGGGAGAAGGATCTGGCAGTATGCCGCGAAACCAATACACCTGCAATTCTCATCGAGACTGCCTTCATCGACGTTAAGGAAGAAGAGCTGTTGCTCAACGATCCTTCTTTCCAGGACAAGACGGCAGCAGCGATAAAACTTGGGATAGACGGTTATTTCTCCATAAAGTGATAAGCGAATTTCTATACGAATCGAGTGGACAACGATGCCGGGCGTTAAGTGATGAATTTATGAAAATCATTCTTTATTTTATCGGTATATTCTTGTTTCGTATATATTGGAGCAGCATCGTGGAATCATTTTTTACAATGATGGAATCTTTTTCTTTATGTTTGTTATAACCTAATACATAAGTCTGTGGATCTTCGAGCTTTGTAAATTCACCTGGTGTATATCCTGTAATCTGTTTAAAGACGCGGTTAAAGGTCCTTATATTATCAAAACCGCTCTCCAATGCCGCATCAAGTATTTTTGAACTTTTGTAAAGCAGGGTTATCGCATGCTCGATGCGTACCATATTTACATAAGTCACAAAAGAAATACCCATGGTTTTTTTGAAAATTTTTGAAAAATGACTAACGCTGAAGTGCATTAGCTCGGCAGCATGCTCAAGTGGTATTGGTATCTGATAATTATTTTCTATGTATGTCAGCATCTGCTGGAAAGCAGCCAGCTTGTATAAATGCTGGCTTCCTTTATTAAATCCCGTTTCATTTCTTGGGTGAAAACGTTTCAGCAGATACCAGAATTTCTGAAGAGTTGTTTTTATGATATCCTGGTAATACGCTTCCTTCTGGTCCAACTCTGTTATTATTGTATTGATAAGCTGTTTACACTGTAATTCTATACCGTATTCCTCCAGCATTTCCCTGGTTATAACCGGTGTAATGAAACCGCTGGGTTGATACCCGGATGATAATATAAAATGATCAAACAGGATAAAGTCTACACAGTTAGCTTTATCGGAGGACTGACTGTAATGGATTTCGCCGCTGTCTATGAAGATAAAATCTCCTTTTTTGACTATATAACTTTTATTGGTTATATTTATTTCCAATATTCCGTCTCTGACATATACCAGTTCAATTTCCTTATGCCAATGAGCCATAAAGCTGATATTAGAATATAATGCATGCCATACCATGAAATTGGTATCGTAGTTTCTTATCTCATGAAATACCTTCATTTGAAATCCTCGGTTTACATAGTATGATATACCTTCAGTTTAACTATATTCACAAAAAATGTCCATATTACAACAGAAAATTACGAGCCTTTTACTATATGTCAAGATAAAATTAGTATGCTGAGTATAGTATATTCGGTTGTACGGATGCACAAATCCTGAAAATACCGTGTAGCTGTGTTGATTTATCAGGACGGAACAACCGATGATATCAGGCAATAAAAAGAGGAGGGAAAGTATGGCGGTAAATAGATTGATAGGAGAATACCCGGTAATCGGTATCCGCCCCATTATTGATGCCAGACAGGGCATGTTGGATGTGAGAGGCTCGCTGGAAGAGCAGACCATGAGCATGGCAAAAGCAGCGTCACAGCTCCTGAAGGATAATTTAAGATATTCCAATGGCGAGCCTGTTGAAGTGATTATCGCCGACACGACAATAGGCAGGGTTGCAGAGGCAGCAGCCTGTGCCGATAAATTTAGAAAAGCCGGAGTTGAAATAACTTTATCGGTAACCCCATGCTGGTGTTACGGATCAGAGACAATGGATATGGATCCGATGACAATTAAGGCGGTTTGGGGATTAAATGCCACTGAGAGGCCCGGCGCCGTGTATCTGGCTTCAGTGCTTGCCGGTTATGCCCAGAAGGGGCTCCCCGCATTTGGCATTTATGGAGACCGTGTCCAGGAAAAGGATGATCAGGAGATACCGGCGGATGTCCGGGAAAAAATCCTGCGGTTTGCAAAAGCGGCTGTAGCGGCAGCTACAATGAGAGGCAAGTCCTACCTGCAGATTGGTTCAGTCTGTATGGGTATTGCCGGTTCAAGCATAGATACGGGCTTTTTTGAAAATTATCTCGGCATGAGATGTGAATCTGTTGATGAGGTGGAAGTTCTCCGGCGTATTGAACAGGGAATATATGACAAAGAGCAGTATGAGAAAGCATTGGTATGGACAAAGAAAAATTGCCGTGAAGGTTACGATAAAAATCCGGAATATGCGCAAAGAAGCAGAATACAAAAGGATAAGGACTGGGAATTCAGTGTAAAGTGCGCCTGCATCATTAAGGATTTAATGTGCGGAAATCCAAATCTTCCTGCTGACAGACAGGAGGAAAAGCTGGGCTATAACGCTATCGCTGCCGGTTTTCAAGGGCAGAGGCAATGGACCGACATGTATCCGAACACCGATTTCGCTGAAGCGATTCTGAATACTTCCTTTGACTGGGAAGGAGCTAGAGAACCATATATTCTGGCAACAGAGAATGATACTCTAAACGGCGCCGGTATGCTGCTGCTTAAGCTTCTGACAAATAAAGCCCAGATGTTCGCGGATGTAAGAACCTGCTGGTCGGGTGCTTCCGTTAAAAAGGCTACCGGCTATGAACTTCAGGGACATGCAAGGGAAGCCGATGGCTTTATACACCTGATAAATTCCGGAGCTTGCTGTCTGGATGCCTGCGGTGAAGCAAAAGCCGGAAACGGAGAGGCGGTTATAAAATCCTTCTGGGAAATATCAGAAGAGGATATGAAATCCTGCCTGGAAGCAACCGAGTGGTGCGAAGCCGATCTGGGATACTTCAGGGGAGGCGGTTATTCATCCCGCTTTATCACAAAGGCCGAGATGCCGGTTACCATGGCACGCCTAAATCTGATAAAGGGTCAGGGACCGGTAATGCAGATTGCCGAAGGTTATACGGTTTCTCTTCCGGATGAGGTTTCTGATGTTCTATGGAAGAGGACGGATTATACCTGGCCATGTACATGGTTTGCGCCCCGTGTTACGGGAAAAGGCGCCTTTAAATCAGCCTATGGCGTAATGAACAACTGGGGTGCGAATCACGCGGCAATAAGCTATGGACATATAGGCGCCGATTTAATCACTCTTTGTTCAATTTTAAGGATACCGGTTTGTTTACATAATGTACCGGAAGAGTTGATATTCCGACCAAGCTGCTGGAATGCGTTCGGAATGGATAAGGAAGCTCAGGATTACCGTGCCTGCAGTAACTACGGTCCAATGTATAAATAATGCGGCGGCCGGCGGAGTAGTCCGGTGGACCGGATTGCTGAACACTTTCAGGAAAACAGGCATTGGCAGATGTTTCTGCCGGAAGTAATTCCTGCATGAAAAGTATATTTGCCGATGCCTTATACTCCTGAAGAAAGCCGGGATATACACGAAAATAGCGGAAAGCTATTCCAGGTTGACTTTGTTTTTTTATATATTATACTTTACATAAAGAGCTATGCATCGTAATTTTATGCTAAAGGGAAATAAGATGTTTGGAAAGCTGAAGCTGTATTATCAGAAACAGCCGATTTATATCAAGATAAATCTACTGCATAGCATAATCGTATGTGGTATTGTTGTGTTACTGGTTATAGTAATCAGCCAAGTCTCCTCTGATATTCTAATCAAGCAAAAAATTGAAAATTCAGTTAAAGATCTTTTCGCTATCTCAGAAAAGCTTGACATGCAGTTTGACGAATATGAGAAAGATTCTCTGACAATTATTCTTAATCAGGAATATCAGGACATGCTGTTATCCGATGATGAACAGGATGAAGCCACTAGTATTATGCGTTCTATCAAATTTGCCGTCACGTTGTCCGATCTATATTCCTCTTATACGACTATCAAGAAAATTCGCTTTTATGATACCATAAACTGGATTGCATTCGGCAGTTATCTGGATCATTTCGACAATTCTATCACTCAGCAATGGGATACGATTACAGCGTTTATGGATACAAAGAAAAGTTCTGATTGGACGGATTTCGCTCTAACTGATAAAGGAACTTCTTATATTTCGCTGCTCCGCCGAGTGAGTAATTATAATGGAAAATTCGTTGGCGTGATGGAGTTGATTATTGATGAAAATCAGGTTAATAAGATGTACCGCAATTTTGAGTCTGAAGGTTTGCAATTCTTACTGGTGGATGCTGACGGCCGGATTGTATCCTGCAGCGACAAAACACTGCTGGGGAAAAGCCTGGCGGATAAAAAATACTACGAGTTCGTGAGCACTCACAGCAACGAAGGTCGGATTTTCGACATAGATGATGTCCCGTATATTGTGATTTGTAAAGAATATAAAAAGCTGGGATATCGATTGGTCGGTATGATTCCGAAACGAGAAATCGTAGGGGAAGTTGGTCAACTCGTATGGATCATTATTTTTATCGGCTTTGCCGGGATCACAATCGCTTCTATCCTTGTAAAATGGACAGCGAGAAAGACCACTAGTCCGCTGGAACGCGTAATATCGGTAATCGACAGTGTCAGCCACGGCGATTATTCAGCGCGAGTCCGCCTGCACACCCAGGACGAGTTCGGAGAACTGGGCTCACAACTGGATGAGATGATCGATAATACTGTCAGACTAATGGAGTTGATTCGTTATCAATCAGAGCAAAAGCGCAGGTATGAACTGGAAAATTTGCAAATGCAGATCAACCCTCATTTTCTTTATAATTCCCTCGAGACTGTTTGCGGTATCATTGACGCGGGAGAGGACAAACAGGCGATTCGCATGATCAATCATATTTCCCGCTTTTACCGTGGAGTTCTAAGCGGGGGAGATACCCTGGTGACCATAGACCAGGAGGTGCAAATTACTCTTCGGTATTTGGAAATTGTCAAGATTCGTTACCGTAACAGTTTTGAGTTCGATTACGATTTCCCTGATGTGATGATTCATGCGAAAACACCTAAGCTAATTCTGCAGCCCCTGGTCGAAAACTCCATAGTACATGGATTCCTTGGCAAAAGGAAACCTGGGAGCTTGCGGATTCGCGGCCGGCTTATGGAAGATAAAATGGTTATTACCATTACGGACAATGGCTGCGGGATTCACCCCGAGGAGCTCCGCTGCATTATGGCAGGGAAGCACAAAAAATCCTATAACGGAGGAGGATTTGGGCTTCGTAATATTGATGAGCGAATTAAACTGGTTTTTGGCGAAAAATACGGGCTGCAGATCAGAAGTAAATATGGGATTGGGACACGCGTCAGCATTTCTCTGCCGCTGGATGAACAAGGAGAGTTTAAATGAAATCGGTATTATTGGTTGATGATGAATATTACATCCGGATTCGTGTACGCAAATGCGTGGACTGGCTGGCCTTGGGGTTTGATACTGTTCTTGACTGTGAAGGCGGCCGGGAGGCTCTTACTCTGATGGAAGAGCGCCATTTTGATTTGATCATACTGGATATTTCCATGCCCATTATGGACGGTCTTGCCCTGTGCAAGGAAATCCGAAGCCGCGGTTATGATATGCAGCTAATTATACTAACCGGTTATGACAAATTTGAATATGCCAAGTCAGCGTTGAATTTTGACGTGCTGGATTATATTTTAAAGCCCATTGACGGTGAAGAGCTGTCGCAGGCGGTACTTAAAGCCTGTGAACGCATCGATCAAAAAGTATCCCTGGATAACCGGATCAAGGAACATGCCGTACTGAAATCACAGACGGAACAAATGAAATCGGATATGTTTTTTGGCGCCATATTAACCGATAGCTTTATGAACCGCCCGGATACCGCAAGGCAATTACGGCAATATGGGATTGACCCGGAGAAAAAATACCGTATTATCTATTATCAATCAAAATCGACTATTAATATTGAGTCGGCCATTCCTGAAGAATGGAGCATGGCCGCTGAAATAAACCTGCCTCAGGGGATGTTCCGGATCATTGAGGAGAAAACATATCCCCAGACGATGGGCTGGCTGCAGGAATATGCCGCGCTGAATCTGCAAAAGGTTTATTTTGGTGTTTCAACAATGCATTACGGTACGCCGGAGGAGCTGCACATAGCTTATAAAGAGGCGCGTTTGATTTTCCGCCAGCAGCTTCTCGAGAAAGCGGCAAATGTTTTCTGTTATGACGACTACATCAGCCATCGGAAGATCCTCGGAATTGAAAAATTGAGAGATTTCAAAGCCTATTTCAATAGCGGGCTGCAGGAGCAAAACCTGGCGCAAATTGAAGAAGCGATTAACGGAGCGTTCACCCATTTGGTTGATAATCATAATTCCATATTCGGGCTCCATTTATTTTTAGAGAATGTCCTGCTTGAAGTTCAGAGGATGACATTGCACATGAACGGCGAATGGATCGGAGACGTACTGTTTAAGATGCAGGCTTTTGAATTAATCAACAGTTGTGATACGTTGGAGCAGCTTAAACAACAGCTTACAGAAATTACGGCTCAATGTATTTCTCAAAAAAACTACTTTGCCTCGATTACAGGCTCTATGCTGGTGAAAAAGGTGGAACAGATTGTAGAGGATAATTACATGGATGCCAATCTGGGGTTGAGTTCTATTGCGCAAGCTCTTTCCTTGAATGCTTCTTACCTTAGCGATGCATTTAAACGCTTTAATGGACAACCATTGATTCAATATATTACACAAATCAGAATGTCAAACGCGAGGGATTTGCTGCTCTCCGGGAATTTGAATCTTGTTGAGGTAATGGAACGGGTAGGGTATACGGACCCTTATTACTTTTCAAAACGATTCAAAAAATTTTATGGTGTTTCTCCATCCGCCTATAAAAGAAATTAATCGGCCGCACAGGATGCTGTGCGGTTCATTTTGTAGTATTCCCGTTAAATTTTCTTTTGAGGAATACCGTTTGCGACGAAAATCAGACGATACAAAAAATACTCTAAGAAAGCCAAAAAAATCACATGTTCTTCCTTATGCAATTTCAATAGAATAATAACCATCAAATATCTAGTTCAAAAGGAGGATATTTATTATGAAAAAAGTTCTTACTATTTTCCTGGCACTTCTGCTTGCCGTTGGTATGCTAGGCGGTTGCGCACAGTCACCGGCGCCGAATCCTTCAGCTTCTTCAGCGGCAAGCTCCGGCACGGCTCCGGAAGAACCACAGAAACCTGTGACACTTACCTATATGTCACGTTATATTGACGGTGCTCCCGATGCCATGGGACAGTTTTATTATGATCGCCTGCACCAGTACGATGAGCAGAATGATAATGTCACTATTGAGGATCTCTCAGTCAACGAACTGGACGTTTACGAATCAAAATTAAAATCCAGTATCGCGGCAAATGATTGCCCCGATATTATGACAAACTACGGCTACAACAAAGCTTATCAATGGGTTAAAAACGGCCTGATCAGGGACATGACAAGCCTGATAGAATCACAAGCCTATACGGGTCCGAAAGATAAAAACTATCTATCTCCATGGGACTATTCCGTCAAAGGAATCAACGGCATCTATGGAATTCCTGCCAATGTCAACATCGGTACCGTCTTTTATATCAACAAAAAATTGTTGGAAGACAATGGTCTTAAGGTGCCGGAAACCTGGGAAGATATCTATGAGATCGCCCCTGCGCTGAATAAAAAGGGAATTACGCCAATAGCGCTTTCCGCTGGCACAAAAGGCCGTTTAGGCCACTTCTACACCATTTTGGCGATGCGTATGTATGGCCCTGAACTTCGTGAAATGCTAATCACGAGACAGGTAAAATGGTCGGATAAGGAAGGTTTATCTGTTTTTGAAAAGTTTGATGAAATGCAGAAAGCCGGTCTGTTTGGCACAGACGCTATTTCTTTGGATGCCAAAGGTATGGAATCCATGTTCTTGAACGGAAAAGCCGCTATGTATCCAGGTATGCTGGTTAACTCCACAGCGGCTGTGAAAGCGGCAAAAAGTGAAGATGACATCGTTGTCACACGTTTCCCGTATTTTAAAGATAAACCCGAGAATAAGGATTACTGGTTTATTTCCGCAGGCGACGGATTCTCCGTTATGACTCCTGAAAATGAGACTGCCCGTCTGAACGCAGCTTACGATTTAGTTTCCTATATGCTCAGCCAGGAAAGCTTTAATGATCAGGCCGTTAAGAACGGTGTGAGCGTCTTTCCGGTTAACGTAGATTTTAAAGCGTTGGGTGTCACGCCGAGCAAACCGATCTCCAATTTCCTGGATACATATGGAAAGATCACTGCCGGCAGCGATGAATTCGATGTATACTTTGACTTCCCATCCGCACAAGAGATTTTCAGGACAGAGATTCAAACCATGTTTGCAGGAGTCAGCCCAGCCGCGGCAGCTGCTGCGATCGATGCACAGTATGATGCCAAAAGCAAGGATTCGAAGTAGCACTGTGGCAATAATCAAGCTCGATAGCTTCAAAGGTAACGCTGGAGGTTAGTGGGGTCATACCCCACTAACCAACTCTATTATTCCGTGTGACAGGTGAGATATGATAAAAATAAACTCCAAATTCAACAGATCTTTGGAAGCAGGCGCCCTGATATTGCCAACGGTCTTAATTTATACTTTGGTAATCGCGTACCCACTTCTTAATATGCTATATACTTCCTTCTTTACTTGGGACGGTATTCCCTCATCTCCCTACATATTTTTGGGACTGGAAAACTATCGAAAATTCTTTACCGATATTATTGCAATAACCTCGTTGAAAAATGTCATAGTAATCATGCTGGTCAGTGTGGTCGGTGTCATTCCCATTGCGTTCTTCCTGGCGACGGTGATCTCCAGGCACTTTCTCGGCATCCGTGCCGTAAAGGCTGTTTACTTTCTGCCGGTCATTATCAATAAGGTTGCGATCGGCCTCATGTTTACTTTTATTCTTTATCCAAAGGTGGGGCCATTCGTAAAACTGATAAAGTTTCTAGGGCTGAACAGCAATATTAACGTGCTGGGAAATATGAGTACTTCCATTTGGGCTTGCGCTTTCGTGGTTCTGTGGTGTAATACGGGGCTGCATATGATTCTGTTTTCTGCAGCCATGACCGCTATCCCCAGTGAAATTTTCGAGTCTGTTAAGATTGACGGCGCTACTCCGTTTCAGAAGCTGCGCTATATTACGATTCCTCTGCTAAGGGGTACCATCAACATGTCGGCGATTCTGCTGCTGACAAACGCCTTCCGCGTCTTCGACCTGATTGCGGCGCTGACCGACGGCGGCCCGGGCTACTCTTCTCAAGTGCTGACAACTCTGATCTACAAGAATGCTTTTTATTATGGAGAATACGGTTATGCGGATGCAATTGGCGTAATGACTGTTATTTTCAGTATGTTTGTAATGTTGATTGCCAATAAGCTTCTGCAGGACAAAGAAGCAGTCTGAGGAGAGGAGATGACAATTTGAAAAGGAAAATTGCAAAATGGTTTCTGAATTTAACCATAGGTAAAGCTATTCACTTCTTATTAGCCTTTTTATGGTTCGCGCTGACCTTTTTCCCGCTTTATTTTACCACAGTATCGTCTTTGAAGCTTGATGATGAAATATGGGATACTATGTTCCAATTGCCCAGAATTCCTCAATGGTTCAATTACATCAAAGCAGCGGAGGCTGCGGGAATTCTCAGGGTAATTGCCAATTCGCTGATCATCTCACTTGGTTCTGTCGCGATTATGATTGTATGTGTGACAATGTCAAGCTATGTGATCGCCCGAAAACTGATTAAACGCGCAAAGGCGCTGAAGTTTTATCTGCTTGCGGCGCTCATGATCCCACTGCAGGGAGCAATTGTTCCGATTGTTCAAATGGTGGGGTTTATCAATGCGAAAAATAACTTTTTTGTCATGATGCTGATCTATGTAGGATTGAATATTTCGATTTCTTCTTTTATAACGGTTGGCTATATCAGTGGCATTAACAATGAAATTGACGAGGCTGCAGCCATCGACGGCTGTAATCTGTTTCAAACCATATTCCGGATTATTTTCCCGATCGCCATGCCGGGGGTGGCAACAGCTGCCATAGTTGGTTTTCTAAACGTTTATAACGAGCTTCCTGTCGCCAACGTGATTTTGACGAAAACAGAAAACCGAACGATTTCTGTAGCGCTATTATCTTTCCAAGGGGATTACCAAACCAGTCTCAGTTTGATTTTTGCTTCTATCGTGATTGTTATAATTCCCATCCTGACCTTTTACCTTATCTGCCAGGAGAAGGTGGAGCATGGACTGGCTTCGGGAGCAGTCAAAGGCTAATTTAGGAGCAGTCAAAGGCTAATTTGATATTGAGGTGAGAAAATGAAAAGCAATCATCCAAATGTTGTCTTCGTGCTGACAGACGACCAGGGTTATGGCGATCTGGGCTGTACTGGAAATCCATATATCAGGACGCCGCAGATCGATCAGTTTTACAACGATTCCATCCGGTTTACCGACTATCATGTGGCTCCGCTTTGCGCTCCCACAAGGGGTGCGATTTTCACAGGCCGCCGGCCTCTTCGAAACGGTGTGTGGGCTACTTGCTGGGGACGGTCGATCCTGCACGAAAACGAAACAACTCTGGCAGAGATTTTTCGCCAGAATGGTTATGCCACCGGATTATTCGGTAAGTGGCATTTAGGGGATAACTACCCTTACCGCCCTCAGGACAGGGGGTTTTCCGAGGTTGTCGCCCACAAGGGCGGCGGCGTTGGTCAAACGCCTGATTTTTGGGGTAACAACTACTTTGACGATGTATACTGCAAGAACGGGAGATTAACCCGCTTTGACGGGTATTGCACGGACGTCTGGTTTGATGCGGCGGAGCGGTTTATCGAGTCTCATCCGGATCAGCCGTTCTTTGCCTGTATCACCACCAACGCTCCGCATGAGCCTTATCTGGTGGAAGAAAAATATGCCGCTCCTTACAAAGGGAAGGATGAAATTGTCCATCCTGAGTTTTATGGCATGATCAGCAACATCGACTCCAATTTTGGCCGCTTGTGGCGAAAACTCACTGAACTGAATATAGAGGAAAATACAATTTTGATCTTTATGACTGATAACGGAACCTCAGGCGGCTGTAAAACAGATAGGGAAGAACATGTGGTGCGGGGATTCAACGCAGGCATGCGCGGCATGAAAACCTCCTACTACGACGGAGGACATCGGGTTCCGTTTTTTATCCGGTGGCCCGGCGGAGGTTTACAGGGCGGCCGGGATGTTGATTACACCAGTTTCCATGTGGACTTTTTACCAACGCTTGCCGACTTGTGCAACCTTATAGTTCCGCCCCTTCAGCTGGATGGCATAAGTCTGAAAAATGCGCTGATGAATGAAGCTGGACTGCCGGAAGGCCGTGTGGAATTCATGCAATACCATCAATCCACAATAGTACCGGAGAAATGGGAAAGTGCGGTTATCTGCGATGAGTGGCGGTTGGTTCGGGGAAGGGAACTGTATAACATCAAGACCGACCCTGGGCAGAAGACCGATCTTTCACAGGAATATCCCCACATTGTACAGCGGCTGCGGGAAGCTCATGAATCCTATTGGCAGGACATGCAGAGCACCATGGGAATTTATTCTCCGATTTATCTGGGCGACGCTCATGAGAATCCCACCCGGCTGGATGCAATGGATGTTATGGGCGATGTGGCATGGAGCCAGATTTCAATTGCGTTGGCAAGAAAGTCGACGGGCCGCTGGCATGTTAAGTTTACCCAGACCGGACGGTACCGTTTCGAGCTTCGACGCTGGCCTCTGGAACTGAATTTACCTATGGCCGGGGCGCTTTCTGAGGAGAAAGTCTCGGAGCTTGCCCCTTATGCTGATGCATTGCGTTCTCCGGAAGGTGTCGCGTGGCGGAATAAAGAGAAAATCAAGGATATCCTGCCTCAGCGGGCTAGAGTTGGATTTTTCGGCGCCCAATATGAAATGGAGGCGGATGAAAAACTATCCGCAGTGACGTTTGAGCTACCGGTATCTCAAATCGGTGAAACGGATTTGGACGCATGGTTTATTGATCAAAATGGGGAGGAAATCGGCGCCTATTACGTTTATGTCGAGCGTTTGATGATTTGATGCAAATATGAAATCGAGAAAGGATTGAATTATATGTATTTAGCTCCGCGACAAATACACCTGGACTTTCATACCTCTGAGGAGATCCCGCAAATAGCTGCCGGTTTTGACCCAAAGGCCTTCGCACAAACGGTCAGAGATGCGAGTATCACCTCTGTGACTGTATTTGCCCGATGCCATCACGGCTGGCTATACTATCCGTCCAAACAGTTCCCTGAGTTGATTCATCCCAATTTGACGGACCATAACCTGCTGCTGGAGCAGGTTCGGGCGTTGCATTCCGTCGGCGTACGGGCTCCTGTTTATATCACGGTTCAGTGGGATTACCATTCCGCGAAAACCCATCCTGAGTGGCTGATTCGTAAACCTGGCGGAGCACATGAGGGAGGGCCGTTTACCGAACCCGGATTTTATCAGTCCCTGTGTGTCAACACCGGATATTATGACTTTTTGACCGCTCATACGGAAGAAGTATGCACCTTGCTGGGTGAAGAGCTGGATGGCATCTTTTTTGATATTGTTGGTATCCGGCCTTGTTCCTGCGCCGCTTGCCGCGGTGAAATGAAAGAACGGGGCTTCGATGCTTCAGATGAAAATGCTGTTCGCTCATTTGCCAAGTTTTCGATGGATCGCTTTAAAGAGAAGCTGACCGCCCTTGTGCGAAAATTCAGTTCCAATTGCACAATCTTTTATAACGCCGGGCATGTAGGCCCTTGTACGCGTGCAAGCCGTGACGCTTATACTCATTTCGAATTGGAGAGCTTGCCCTCCGGCAATTGGGGATATCTGCATTTTCCGGTCACGGCGCGATATGCCAGGACGTTAGGTTTGGATTGCATGGGCATGACGGGAAAATTCCATACGGAATGGGGTGATTTCCACTCGCTGAAAAATCAGGCGGCACTGGAATTTGAATGCTTCCGTATGCTTAGTTACGGTTATGCGGCTTCTATCGGCGACCAGATGGAACCTTACGGCGTGCTGAATCCTGCTACCTATAAACTGATCGGAAATGTATTCAGCCAATTTGCGGAACGCGAGGCATGGGCGCGTCCCTCCAAAGCATTGGTGGAGGCCGCTCTTGTGACGTCGGAGCCTGTGCCTTACGAGCATCAGATTCCGGAAAGCATTTTCGGGGCAGTGCAGCTGCTGGAAGAGCTGGCGCTGCAGTTTGATGTTGTGGATATGGAGATGCCGCTGGATAAGTATCAGCTGGTAATTCTTCCCGACGACCTCATCGTTACGCCGGAATATCAGAAAAAGATAGACGAATATGTCAAAAACGGGGGTAGAGTGATTGCCTGCGCTAGAGGTGGCTTAAACGCGGAGAATTCATATCCGGACTGTTACGGCGCTGCTTACCAAGGGAAAGAAAACCTGTGGCCGAGCTTTTTGTTGCCACGGGGCAAAATGGCCGATGGCCTGGCTGAGAATAATGAATATGCAATTTATCTGCAGGGCGAGCGGATTACGCCCACGGCCGGCGAGGTCATTCTTACTCTTCATGAGCCGTATTTTACACGCTCCGGGGATCATTTCTGCTCGCACCGCTACACACCGTCCGCAAAGGGCGCAGAATTTCCGGCGGCTGTAAGAAACGGAAACGTCATTGCATTTGGTCATCCACTGTTCACTCAATATCGTGCAAATGCTCCCTACTGGTGCAAACAGCTTATCTCCAATGTGATCGACCTGCTGCTGCCCGAGAGAATGGTACGACACGATGGCCCTTCCAGCATGTCGGTAAGCTTGCTGCATCAGCCTCAGCATAACCGTGTCTGCGCGCATCTGCTCTGCTATGTGCCGGTGCGAAAATCAGCGCAGATTGATCTCATCGAAGAACGCACAGTACTGCGTGACGTAACACTGGATTTGCATCTGCCATATAGAATAAAATCAGCCCGAATGGTACCGGAAGGAACAGTTCTTCCCATTAACGATGGAAAGGTTACAGTACCCAAAATCGACGGTTATTCGATTGTTTCTTTCGAGTTGGAATAAACAAGGCGGAAAAGCGTTTCCACCCTATCTATTGATGATAGGGTGGGTATCCGCCCGATATGGTGTACGGAGATGATACTTGTAAGTACCGACCCGGTATGTGCGGAATGTAAATGGTACAGTTTATGCCGGGCGGCTGCAGGCGCAATAGAGAACCTTTTAGCGGTCAACTTCCTGGGTTGAATTACTATTGCAGTTCATTTAAAGCGTTTTTTGATTATACCGGTGACAGGCTAATGCAATTTCCAGAATGTACAGCCGATATTCTCATTAGGGAGGGCGCCCCTCCTCACAGGCTTTCCACTGCGTGTTTCGCCCAATCCGAATCCTTGTAGATCGCTCTGCCAACCCCAATCAGATCGGCCTTGCCGCCGGCCAGAAGCTCTTCCGCCGCCTGTGCCTCGGTAATCCCGCCGGTCAGAATAACAGGAATGGAAACCACTTTCTTTATCGCCTCGGTCAGCGGCGCAAAATAACCCTGCCCTGAAAGGCCGGGAACGGTATATCCCAAAAACCCTCCCGAGACGTCAAGAATGCATATGCCTGCTTTTTCAAACTCCCTTGCCGCGATAAGACTATCCTCGATGGTTGTTCCGCCTTCTGTAAAATCCGAGGCGCCCAGCCTCAAAAGTATGGGGAATTCTTTTCCCACTGCCGATCTTACGGCTTCTATGATGTCAAGGTGCAGTTTTATCCGTTTAAGGACGCTTCCTCCGTATTCATCCGTCCGCTTGTTGGTCAGGGGTGAGAAAAACTGATTGAGCAGGTATCCATGGGCGGAGTGGATCTCAACGCCGTCAAAGCCGGCTTCCTTCACGCGCCGTGCGGCATTTGCGAAAGCTTCCACTATACCGGCGAGCTCATTATGAGTAAGCTCGTGCGGCACAACTCCCGATCTGGGGTTTGGAACGGCCGACGGACCGACGGGCGCCGTCCCGGCGGTCTCCTCGCTTGTGCTGCTTCCCGCGTGATTTATCTGCATCACCGTTTTGGAGCCGTTGCTGTGGATAGTTTTCGCAAGGGCGCCCAATGCGGGGACAAGTTCGTCGGAGGCAGCGGAAAGCTGCTTCCTGTGCGCCTGGCCTTCCTTTCCCACATAACAGTGTTCGATGATCACGAGCGATATATGTCCGCCGCGGGTCTTTTCATCATAATAGTCCAGTAAGTCCTTTGTGATACTGCCATCCGGACCGGCTTTAGCGGTTGCCATCGGCGGCATGACGAGGCGGTTCTTCAGCATTAATGCTCCTGCCTGCAATGGTTTCAATAATAACGGCATGTATGAGGCCTCCCTGTGCATGCAATAATCGTTGTTTTATCATTATTTTTAATGTCTTATTATTATACCCATTATTTGTTGTCATAAAAAGTTTTCTTTTGTTGGTTTTACAGTGGTATAATGTTCTGGAAACCGACGTCGGAACTACGGAAATTGACGGTCGGTTAATCATTAATACCGGAGATATTTATAAAGATGGAAATATACAGAGGTATGCCGTTTACTGCGGTGCGGGGAAGGGCGTCTGCAGGGGCGTTATTACGAAATGCTATACACATAACGGATATTTTTTGGCTTTACACACTGGCGGCTCTCTTTCTGAAATCGATCGTCCTGCTCGGCCTTACATTGGACCAGCTACACATTTCGATTCTTTTCAATAACGCCATGAAGGTTGCAAACAGGAATTTTGCGTTCTATCTGGGATCCGTGGTGCTTCCGCTGGCTTTTGCCTTCCTGTTCAAAAAGAAAGGCCGGATGTGGTATCTGATTATTGTAAATATTCTGGTTTCTGTGCTTTTCTGCGCCGATCTGTGGTATTTCAGGGCGTTCAACACTATGCCCACAATGAACATATTGAGGGAAACGTCCAATCTTAACAATTTGTCGGGCAGCATCATCGGAATGATGCGGCCGGTAGATCTCGCGTTCGCATGTGATTTTATCCTGCTTATACCTTTTGCCTTATTTGCGGGTAAAGCATATAAAGGCGCGCAGAGACGGTTGATTACATTTATCATAATACTCGCGGCAGCAGCCGGAATACTTGCATATACCCCGCTAAAGCTTTACATGTCGGGAATGTCGGGCGTGAGAGTGAAGAATTCCATCATCTACATGTATGATTCCACAGTGACGAGCCGGAACCTGTCGCCGTTAGGTTACCAGATGTACAGCGTTTACAGCTTTTTCAGCGAAGGCAAGACGATAAAGCTGTCGGCGGACCGGAAAAATGAGATAGCACAATGGTATGCCAAAAACAAGGAGACCTTGCCCGACAACAGCTATAAGGGGATGTTTGCGGGCAAGAACCTGCTCATAATAGAAGTGGAATCGCTCGAGAAATTCGTAATAAACCAGAGAGTATACGGCCAGGAAATAACACCTAACATAAACAAGCTGCTTAAGAACAGCGTGTACTTTACCGATGTGCACGAACAGGTGCACGAAGGCAATACCATAGACGCCGAATTCATTACTAATACTTCGCTTTACCCGCTGTTACAGGGCAGCACGTCGTTCCTTTACCCGTATAACGATTACCAAAATACGCTGCCGAAGATCATGGCAAGGAACGGATATCATACTATGGACATACAGCCTGATCCGGGCTCCTTCTGGAATTGGATGATTCTGATGAAATCGCTGGGCTTTGAAAAACGCCTCGACAATTCCGCATTCACAACCGACGAAGCTTTTGGCATGGGCATCAGCGACGAATCGTTCCTTAGGCAGGTCGAACCGATAATAGTAAAACAACAACAGCCTTTTTATACCTTTATGATAACGCAGTCCACCCATACGCCATATGACCTGCCTTACGGCCTCAGGGAGCTGAAGCTGCCCGCCGCCCTCGACGATTCATATCTTGGCGGTTATCTGCAAAGCATCCATTACACGGACAAGTACCTGGGACAATTCCTCGACGGCCTTGAGAAGGATGGAGTGCTGGATAATACCGTGGTCGTGATGTACGGGGACCACGAAGGCATCCACAAGTACTTCCCGGACAGCCTTAGGGATGTTACCCTGGACGGCGACTGGTGGAAGGATAATAAAAAACAGACTCCGCTGATTGTTTACAAGCCGGGTATGAAGCAGGAGGAAATAGCGACAACCGGCGGCGAGATCGATATACTTCCCACTGTCTGCTATCTTATGGGTATTGGCAGCAGTGAATATGAAGGCACGGCAATGGGCAGGAACCTGCTCAATACGGACAGAAGCTTCGCGGTGCTGCAGGGAGGCAAATATGTCGGGGATTCCGACGATGCAGAACAGGTCGCTCAAGCTGTAAAAGGCCTTGATATAGCAGATACGGTAATACGCGGAAACTATTTTAAAAACAAGTAGAATTAAATGGAACAAAAGAACAACCGTCCCTGTGTTCCACCTGCGTTTCACCAAGCCGCTGAAAGCTGATCAGCGGTTTTTTTATTTTAAATGATCTATTGACAGTGTGACCCGCTGGTCATACAATATGACTTATCAGTCATGTGACCTGTGGGTCACGTTCTAAATCGATAAAAGGGGTGAAACAGTGCCGAAGAATACATTTTTCAACCTCAGCCTGGAAAAGCAGGAGAAGGTGATAAGATCAGCCATAAGTGAATTCCTGAAACACGGTTTTGAAAAGGCAAATGTCAGCGTTATAGCAAAACAGGCAGGAGTGGCTAAAGGGAGCATATACCAGTACTTCGAAAACAAGAAGGAGCTGTTTGTATACGCAGTAAACTGGTCGATGAGCCTCTTGATGAATAAATACCAAAAGAATGTAATATCGATGAATATCGATATATTCACTTTCTTTTTCGAAACTACCACGCCTCTGCTGCAGATGCTCAGAGAAGAAAAAGAACCAGCTGTTTTTCTGCAGGAGGTTTTTCTCGGCAAATACGGCAGTGTAAAGGACGAATCCATGACCGCCATGCTGAAGGTCGCTGACGATTTTGTCCTGAAGCTTGTGCAGCAGGGTAAGGAAACCGGCAGTGTACGGAAGGATATCGATGATCATACTCTCGTACTGTTTACAATTGCAGTCTCGACGAAACTGAAGGAGAGTTTTCTCAATAAGGCCAAAAGCGCAGGCGACGACATCATAGACGAGGGCTTCGAAAAATATATGCGCTATATAAAAGACATGATGGAGCTTTTAAAGAACGGAATGGGGGACAGGACATGTTTATAGACATAGAGAAATTAAAAAAGAGTTATAAAACAGGCAATGTAGAAACAGCAGTACTGAAGGGCATCGATCTCAAGCTCGATAAAGGAGAGATCGGAGTCATCCTTGGACCGTCCGGTTCGGGCAAATCTACGATGATGAATATCCTTGGCGGGATCGACCGCTGCGATTCCGGGAAGATAACAGTGGATGGAACCGTCATCACCGAGCTGACGGACGATCAACTCACAAACTACAGAAGAGATCAGGTGGGCTTCATTTTTCAGTTTTACAACCTTGTCCCGAATCTTACAGTTGCAGAAAACGTGGAAGTCGTTTCAAATATAAGCAAGGCGCCGCTGAATACGGATGAGGTTCTAAAAGCGGTGGGCCTGCAGGACAAGAAGCACCGGTTCCCCCGGGAACTCAGCGGAGGAGAACAACAGAGGGTATCGATAGCAAGGGCGTTAGTCAAAAACCCCAAGCTCCTCTTGTGCGATGAACCCACGGGAGCGCTCGATTTTACCACTTCGAGAGAAATATTGAAGCTGTTGCAGCAGATAAACAAGGAATACAATACTACAATCCTTATGATAACGCACAATACGGCTATCAGTGCGATGGCAAACAGGGTCTGCAGGCTGAGGAGCGGGGAGATAGCCGGGGAAACCGTGAATGAAAAGACCGTGCCGGCAGAAAGGATTGAGTGGTAATGGTTATCAATAAAAAAATCATGAGGACTATGTTGGAAAACAGATCGTCATATCTGGGGTCACTTGTCCTTATTATTATAAGCTGCCTGCTGTTTACGATGATGACCCAGCTTTCTGGCAATATGGCCGCCCTGACGGACGCCTTTGAGAAGGACTGCGTTCAGAATGACGCATCCTTTGCAACGGCGGGCAGGCTGGACAATCTCCGGGAACTCGAGTCGAGGTTCGGTGCGCGCATCGAGGAGGGAGCCTCCTTCGATGCAGTTTCGGGGGATAAGACGTTAAGGATATTCAGGCAGAATACAAAGGTGGATATTCCTGCTATTATCGAGGGTAAGAACCCGAGCGGAGGGGATATCCTGCTGGATCCCTCCTATGCAAAAGCGAACGGTCTTAAAATAGGGGACGGATTGCAGGTGTTTGACAATACCTTCAAAATATCCGGCTTTATGTCGCTCCCGAACTATATCTATATTTTGAAAAACGAAACCGACATTATAAACGATCCCATGACCTTTGGGATCGCAGTCCTCGGCAAGGAGGACTTTGACCGGTTCGGAAAGGGAAGCGGTTTTTACTCGGTCAGGTTCGATTCCATCCCTGGGGGCAGCGGCAGCGAATCAGACAGCACCTCCGGAACAGGCAGCGGCACGGGAGCAGGCGGCATCGCCGGAACGGACAACGCCGCCGGAGCAGGCAGAATCAACGGAGCAGGTAGCATCGAGGCAAGGAAGGAACAGCTCAGGGACTACTTGAAGAGCAGCGGCGTACAGGTCACCCAATGGACCGATATCGGGGATAATGCCAGGGTTAATTATGTAAAAATAAAGATCGAAGGCATAAACGGCGTGAGCAAATCCATGCCGATCGCAATATTGCTGCTTACCTGCATTCTGACGGGTATTGTTATACGGAGGATGCTCCAGCGTGAATCGGTTATAATAGGGACCCTGTATGCGCAGGGCTACAGGAGAAAGGAGCTCCGCAGGCATTACCTGATGTATCCGCTGACGATAGCAGCCATAGGAGGGATTATCGGTACTTCATTGGGAGCGCTTATGCTCAAGCCCATGCTCGCAGTGATGGTTTCCTATTTCAATATACCTGTGGGCTCCATTACCTACAGTGCGGGGTATGTAGCGGCGAGCCTGCTTTTGCCGGTATTTTTCCTCGGAATCAGCGGCGGCTTTGTACTGCGCAAGGTGCTTGGCAATACTCCGGTCGACCTGATGAAAGGGGTAAGGGAAAAGAACAGCGTAAACTTCATTGAGAGAGGACTTAAGCTCGAACAGTTCGGATTTGCCACCAGGTTCAGGATCAGGGAACAGCTCAGGAGCCTTTCCAGACTTGCATTCCTGCTGATCGGGGTCGTTATGGCAACGATGCTTTTACTTCTCGGTTTTACTGCGAAGAGCTCGATGGACAATTTGATGAACTTCGGCTTCAAGGATGCCTACAGGTTCCAGTACGAGTATGTTTACAAGACTTTGCAGACCGCACATTCGCCTCAGGGCGCAGAAAAATTTTCCGCGGCCTCCGTAACTCTTAAATCGGACAATGCTACTTCCTTTGAAATAGTCGGTATTGAACCCGGCGCTAAATATATTGTGCTCAAGGATAAGAGCGGAGCTGCATTGATTCCGGATCGGGTTATAATTTCGATGCCGCTTGCCGAAAAGCTGAAGGCCGGCCCGGGAGACGTCATTGACGTCGTCGGCAAGACAGATTCGAAGGAATACTCAATCATCGTCGACAGTGTTGCGGAGACCTTTATAGGCGAATTCGTATTCATGCCCATAGAACGGCTCGATAAGCTCATGGGACTGCCCGCGGGCAGTTATATGGGAGTATGGAGCGACGCCGCGCTGGATATACCTGAAGATCAGCTTTACAGCGCCAGAACGGTCGAGGACTCCGTAAAGGACTTCGGTAAGTCGACTGAGCCGATCCAGGTAACTGTCGGCGTTATTTCCTTCATGTCCTTCATCATAGGACTGATCGTCATTTATGTGGTTACCTCGCTCATCATCGAGGAAAACAAGGGAAATATTTCACTGATGAAGGTATTCGGATATCGCAGAAAGGAAGTAAATTCGCTCATCCTCAACAGTTCGTCGATAATGATCGCAATAGGATATATCATAGGAATACCGCTTATACTGGCGACCATGCGCGTGTTTTTCAAGTCGCTTACAGAGAGCGTGAATCTGACTCTGCCGGTAATTATCAGCTATCCCTATATAATAATCGGGTTTGCGGTTATCTGGCTGACATATGAGCTATCTAAGGCCATGAGCAAAAGGAAGGTTGACAGAATCCCGATGACAGAGGCATTGAAGGCCGAAACCGAGTAATTCATAAATGATATTACAGCTTTTTAACCTTGTCCGGGTTGAGAAAGCTGTATAAAAATGCTAGAATAGTGGCAAATGTCAATTATCTGCGAGGGGCGCCAAATGCAAGGAAAAAATATATTGAAACTGGTTCCGGCCATCGGTCTGATAGTCTCACTTATATTTGGAAATCCTGTGAACACCGTTGTGGGGGCGGAAGATATCTTCTCCGATGTCAAAACGAAGATCGGCGGTATAACAGAGGCGGAAAAGGCGACCCTCCAAAAGCTTTTCACACAGTCCCAGCTGATTGCGGAAACGGAGAAAAAGGCGGAACAGACGTCCCGGGACATCAAAAAGACCTCCGAACAGATCGAAAGCCTCAAAAAGAAAATAGAAGCTGACGGAACAAAATACGAAAAAGAACGGGAAAGCCTGAAACAGGTGCTTCAAAGCTACCAGAGGATGGGCCCCGGGTCATATCTGGAGATACTGCTGCAATCGGACAGCCTGAAAGACCTCCTGATGAGGATAAATACGCTCAGGGACCTTACGAACAATACCGGGAAGCTTATGGATCGCATAGAGGAAGACAGGAAGCTCCAGACACAGGAGAAAACCAGGCTGTCGGACCAACTGCTGTCGGTTCGGGAAAAACAACGCAAGCTGACGAAAGCCCTCTCGGAAGCAAATAAACTGAAAGAGGAGCTTGAAAAATATCTAGCGTCCCTGTCAACCGAGCGAAGCAGGTACGAGGGTTACCTCGGCAACCTGCAGCAGGCATGGGTGGGGATTGCTCCGCTCATCGCGGCTACCGCCGGCGAAATCACGGATTACTCCAAAAAAGTCAGCATTCCGCCGGATGCCTTTAAAATTACCTTTGGCTTTTTCACTGCCAGGATCACGATAGACGATAAAACTATAAACGATCTCCTTGCCGGCGATCCCAGGCTGGAAAAGATAGAATTTTCATTCAGCCCGGACAAGGTCACGGTGGAGTTCCCCAATAGGAATCTGTCGATTACAGGAAAATTTGTCATAGCGGAAGGCCATATCCTTCGGTTCGAGGCTGACGGCGGCAGCTTTTACGGCATGGCTCTCGATAAGGACTCCATATCGGATGCGCTGAAGGATATAAACCTGGAATTTGACCTGCAATCGCAGCTGGGCGGCAGCAAGCTGAAATCCGTCGAAATAATGGACGGGTATTTGAATGTCACGATATAGAAAAGCAGGAGAGGATCGTATGATAAAAGCGGAAAATGTCAGCCTGAGGTACCCCGACGGGACTGAAGCGCTGAGAGATATAAACCTAGAAATAGGAAGCGGAGAGCTCGTGTACATCACCGGCCGGAGCGGCTCGGGGAAAACAAGTCTGCTCAAGCTGCTGATGGGTATGGAGTTTCCTTACAGAGGAAATCTGACAGTGCTGGGACAGCGCATGGAAAAAGGCGGGAGCAGCGGTATCAGACGGCTCCGAATGAGCATAGGACCTGTTTTCCAGGAATTCAGGCTTATCGACGGCAGATCGGCGTTTGACAATGTCCTGCTGGGTATGCGTTTTCTGGATATCCCGGCAAAACCGGTGAGGGAAGCTGCGCTGGAAGCGTTGGAAATAGTCGGGCTCGGGCATAAAATATCGTCGCGGGTCGAGAATCTTTCCTGGGGTGAAAGACAGAGAGTTGCTATCGCACGGGCCGTGGCGCGGAAGCCTTCGCTCATATTGGCCGATGAACCCACGGGCAACCTCGATCGGGAAAATGCGATGAATATACTCGGTATTCTGAATTCATTCAAAAATAAAGAAACCTCCGTCGTAATAACCACCCACGCCACCCATCTGATCGATCCTTCGCTTGATGCGGTGCTGGTAACAATGGACGAAGGAAATCTGAGATGCGAAAGGTCGAAAACGGCAGCAAAATGAAAAATTTCTTTTCCAACCTCGGCTACTTTTTTAAAGAAACTTTTTTAATGATACGTTTGAGATTATCTTCAAACATGCTTTCATTTTTGAGCACAAGCATGCTCTTCTTTATCCTTGCCATGGTGGTGACGGGCTGGTGGATAAGCAGCGGCGTCACGCGCGTAATACAGGGCGAGGCTGAAATAAGCGCCTACTTCAGTGATACTGTCGGTCAGGATGGAGCCTTTAAGCTTGTTGACAGTATAAAAGCGATCGAAGGGGTAAAATCCGCCCGCCTCGTCGACGACAAGGAAGCTCTCGCAGATATGCAGAAGATTCTCGGAAAAGAGTCGGAGATACTCAAGGTATTCGATGAAAATCCTTTCACTTCCTATATTGAGGTCAATATCGAACTGGATTCGGTAGAAAGCATACTGGGCGAATTGAAAAACCTCCCGGGCATAGCTTCCGTCAGGGACAACCGGGACGTGCTCGACCGCATAAAATCCATATCCAGCCTGTTCATGTTTATCGGCTGGCTTGTACTTGCCGCCGCCGCCATTACTACTCTTGTGATAATATCGCATATTATAAGGCTGGCTATACAGGACAACCGCGAGCAAATAAATACGCTAAAGCTGCTGGGAGCTCCCGGAGCCTTCATTTCCTTCCCGTTCGTGCTCCAGGGACTGCTGATGACCCTGGGCGGCGGGATACTTGCGTCATTGCTTGCTTCATTCGTACTCGGACAGATATATGCCCGGATATCGGGCCCGCTGCCTTTTATTCCACTGCCGCCTGCCGCTTCTATAATCAACGCGATGTTCACTGTGATAATAACTGCGAGCGCGGCGCTCGGCATTGTCGGGAGCATGCTCGGATTGCCTTCGTCGGAAAACAAGTGATACTGGGCAGTCACATTTGCTGCTACGGATCCGGTATGACCGAGTCTATAGCAGTACTATCGTTATCCCTGGATTACAGCTGCCCAGGTCCCTGTCATTTCTCAATTCAGCGTACCGGACAATTATGTCTCTTGCCGTGCTGTTGAAAATATCCCAGCTGTCGCCGGGAATAAAATCCCTTATGAAACCTTCCTGCTTTTTAGCCGCAAGATATTCCAGTACGCCCTTTTTCAGACGTCCTCCGACGCCCGACGAACCGTAGCCGTGTATCACCTTCAGCACTTTAATGCCCTGCTTCCTAGCAGTGATTATTTCGAAGTACAGCTTCTTTGTACCCATGTCAACGGTAGGCATTCCAGCCTCTATATCGACAACTTTAAACAGCATACTACACCCCGGCTTCCATAATGCTCCGACTGTATTCAGTCTTCATTCATGGAAAAATTATATCTGAAAACTTGTCATTGTCAACCCCGGAGCCTTTAGCGAATAGGATGAAAAGGGGTGCAGCGATATGTACAGGATAGAGATCGACAGAAACAGACGAAAACTAAAGCTGTTTGACGACGACAGGCTAGTGAGGGAGTATCCGGTAGCGGTTGGAAAACCTTCCACGCCGACGCCCGAAGGCAATTGGAGCATTATTGATAAGG
>JAEXNT010000028.1 GCA_023439545.1 Bacillota bacterium | reverse complement strand
TCGTTGAGCTTTGGCACTATACAGCGTGGAGATTTACCTCATCTCAGCTACATTAAGTAAAACCTTAATCCGGTAGTACCTGTTGACCCATTGGCGTCTTTCGACATTTCCGGGCAGTAGCGTTTATCTGTATAGGAGCCTCACCTAACATAAGTTTTTAATTGTAACGCATCAGTTCAACAGAAAATTTTTCTACTGCAGAAAAATTTTCTTATCCACATATTACTCCTGATTTTGTCCATTTGCAACTGTTTTATGTACTATTTTAATTTTATCCGCCTTTATATCTCCAATGATAATTTTTGCATTGATTTGCTCATGATTTTAACATATTTCACGTTTTCTAAAGCAACCCGGGTACTTCTTCTCCGGGCAGAGGTATCGAATAGTAATAGCCCTGCGCCATATCGCATTTATACCGCGCAAGGAACTCCGTCTGCTCCTGCTTTTCTACCCCTTCGGCCACAATGCGAAGGTTCCTCTGATGTCCTATTTGTATAATCGATTCTATCATACTGTTATCATTTTCCGGTATGTCATCGACGAAGCACTTATCGATCTTCAGCGTATCGACAGGCAGCTGTTTCAAGTAACTAAGCGAGGAGAAGCCTTTGCCGAAATCGTCGATCGAAAGCTTCACGCCGAGTTTTCTGAGTTCGTTCAGTTTCTGAAGATTCATTTCAAGCGCTTCTACCAGCTTCGATTCCGTTATCTCGAGCTCGAGCAGAGAAGGTTCGAGACCGGTATTCTGAAGAGCCGTCCTTACTGTCTGAACGAAGTCGGTCTGCATCAGCTGGATAACAGATATGTTCACCGATATTTTAAACCTGCCTCCGGTACTGTCATTCAGCTCTCTAATGAAGCCGCAGGCCGTTTCCATGACCCACTGGCCGATTTTAACGATCAGTCCAGTCTCCTCCGCGACATAGATGAATTTCAAAGGCGGGATCATGCCGCGTTCAGCGTCCCTCCATCTGATCAGCGCCTCAAAACCGCTTATTTTTCCGGTACTGAGGTCAACCTGCGGCTGATAATAAAGCAAAAACTCATTCTTTTCGATCGCAAGCCTCAAGCCGTTCTCCATACTGATCCTTTCGGAGATCTCATCATTCATTTCACGTTCGAATACAACCGTCTTGTTTTTTCCATCCTTTTTTGCGCGGAACATTGCAACGTCCGAACTCTTGAGCATCTCCTCGATACTTCCCGCATGGTCGGGATAAACGCTGATACCGCAGCTCGCCGATATGTGGAAATTGTTGTCCATTATTCTGAAAGGCTCGCTGAAGACGCCCATTGCCCTTTCAATTTTATCCTTCAAGCCGCCCAGTTTTTCGATATCTTTTATGAATATTACGAATTCGTCTCCTTCGAATCTGGCAATGATCTCGTTTTCAGTAAAAGCGTCCTTAAGCCGCCGGCTGATGTCCACCAGCAACAGGTCGCCCAGGTTATGCCCGAAGGAGTCGTTTATATATTTGAAATCGTCCAGATCCAGATTCAAAAGAGCGCTACGGCAGCCTTCACCTGAATCCGAGAACAGATCCTTTACGTCATGATAAAGGGCTATGCGGTTGGGCAGGCCTGTCAGAGGATCCTTGTACGCCTGCTGCCTTATCCTCTCCTCAGTAGCCGCAAGTTCGTCATATACCAGTGTAAGCTCCTCGAAACTATCCTGCAGCTTGTACTCCTGCTCGACCCTGTCAGTGATATCGATACCCAGTAGCTCGTATACATCATCCTGGTTTTCATTGTCGCAGATAACACTGCAGTAGACATGCATTATCCTGCTGTCTCCGCGCATTAACGCCAGTTCGAGGTTTGAGCTGCTGTTCTTGAGTTCGATATCGGATATGGCTCCCAATAACTTTTCCCGGTCGACGGTGGTCAAAATTTCATTAATGTTCCGGATCCTGTCTTCGTTGAACTTGCTGAAGTAAAGGAATATATCCTCGGCATGCCTGTTGGACGAAAGTATCGTACCATCGCGTTTAAAGCTGAGTGCGATAAGGTTCGTAAAATCGGTTATACGCATGGAATTGACCTGTTGCTTCACCAGATCGCTTTTCAGGCTTCCGGAGTGCGATATGACAATTGCTATGATGAGGGATCCTGCCAATATTAATATAAAAAGCAGCGCAAATACTATATTGAGTCCGGCAAATACTTCATTCGTCGGGGCAGTTACCGCAATCGACCAGCCTGTATCCCCAATGGGGCAGAAGCCCATATACCTGTACTGGCCATCATAGTAATATTCGCCGGTCCCTGTCTGTCCGCCCGTCATTTTCTTTTCAAGGGCAACCAGCTTTTCAAGGTCCGGTTTGCCTTCCATAATATTCAGGTCGTTTTCATCGCTGTAAACAAGCTTCCTGTCGTCATTGGCAATAACATCTCCGGCTTTATTTATGATGAAGGTGCTGCCATTATCCTTCAGTTTGATTTTATCCGTCATAAGACTCAAAACGTCGGCCGAATAAGTTGCATACAGGACGCCTGTGACTTCATTCTTCTCTGTTATGGGCACGGCAAACACAATGACAGCCGTACCGTCCACGCGGCTGACAATAGGATCGGAAACGACAGTTTCACCCTTCATGGCTTTTAAAAAATATTCCCTGTCGCCGACGTAAAGCCGCTGGTTGTCGGTCGTTACGGCATATCCTTGCGTATCGGCCAGACTGAGCCTTCTGTACCTGTCCAGGTACAACTGCTTCTTCAGCTCGTCCAGCCTTTCGCTGAAAGGCAGCGAATCATCTTTAATTATACTGTTTGCAGCAATAGATTTGACCTCAAATGTACGCGCCGAAACATAGTTGTCTACTGTTGTAGCTCCCTGCTGCGCAAAACGCACGAGTGAATTTTCCAGTTCTGATATGAGCAGCCTCGTTACCGCGTAATACATGACAAAACCGGCAATAAGTGAAATTGCCGCTATTTGTAATGACCTTACCAGAACCGGATTTACCTTCGGGGTCTTCAGAAAATCACCATCCAATTACTTCACATACCTATAGAAGCAATTTGCGCCGAATAACACAAATTGCTTCTATATACTTCCTTCACGGCACGGCATGCCGCACGAAAGCAATTTTTCAGCCTTTCAATTCTTTCATGCAGGCGGAACAAATATTTTTACCCTTATAATTTATAACGTCCTTGGCGTCTCCGCAAAAAATGCAAGCCGGTTCATATTTCTTAAGAATGATGTTTGCGCCTTCGATAAATATCTCGAGTGCATCCTTTTCCGCTATGTCGAGTGTCCTTCTGAGCTCGATGGGCAGTACCACCCTTCCGAGTTCATCCACCTTTCTGACTATACCTGTAGATTTCATACCGTCACCCCCTTTCATCAATCAAACATTTACTGGCGATTCTGTTTCAGATCACGCTCCGTTACTACTTTCCTAATGGCCTCCGGCAGTTCGGAGATTCTATCCTTTGGAAGGAAAAAGTTGCATCCCTCTTCGAAGGCTTCAGCCAATTCCTTCTGGCTGATATCCTCCGAAACGATCATAAAAGGTGTATCGCAGCATATCCCGTTTCTCACCTTCAGCGCGCCCAGGGCATTGAACTCCGGCATGACATTGTCGCACAAGATAATGTCCCAGCGATTCCCGTTCAATACATCCTGCAATCCAGCTTCTGTAGAAACCGCCCTGCTTGCGACCGACATTCCGTTTCTTCTCAGTATCCTCAGGATAAGATCAGTAAAAAACAGAGAGTCCTCAACAATCACTATCGCCAGCATAACCCCTTTGTTCATGTCACACACCACACTATAAGGTATTAGCTGCCTGTCATATAAAATCAGACAGGGCGCCATCCAAACTTATTATATATTACCCTGTCTATTCCAATAGATTAATGAAATTTCTCCTGTTTTTACCCCGAATTATGTCAGTTTCTTGCTACATACCCATGTTACCCCTGTATTGGCTCGGGCTTACGCCCATATATTTCTTGAACAGCCTGCTGAAGTACTCCGTATCCCTGAAGCCAAGAAGGAGAGCAATTTCATAGGTTTTTCTCCCGCCTTGCCCAAGCAGCCTGGCCGCCCGTTTCATCTTTATCCTCGTTATGTATTCGATTAGAAGTTCCCCGGTTTTCTGTCTGAAAGCTTCGCTCAGATACTTACGGTTCATATACATCGAACCGGCAATCCCTTCGATGGTAATATAGTTGTCCACCGACATCAGAACGAATCGTGATATCCTGTTTTCCAGCTGCTCGAGATCAAAGCCGTATTCAAGCTCCGTAATGCTTCCGAACAGGGTTTTGACAGACTGTCCGAATTCGGCCGCGGCTTCATCCGCATTGTTGAACCCTGAAAAATCTATTCCTTTTAATATACTTATGTCAAAAAACATATCCAGCCAGCCGTACTGCCCGGTAACCTTCTGCAAAAGCTCCGCTAACGCCCTTTTGAACAAAATGCCGGACTTGAGCGGATCCCTGCCGGACATCACAAGTATAGCTTCGGCAAGCCTGTCCGTTATTGCGGGGGTATCCGGCTGCTTCTTCAGGAACGCTTCGACCAGCCTGTTCATTTCCGCCGACGGGAAATGGTCTTCCATCTTCTCTTCCAACCTTACTTCAAGGTTTTTCACACGTTCGGTCTCGTATTCCTTTTTTTTGAGAAACTGACCGACCCTCTCCAATAATCCGAAGATATCCTCATATTTGGCCGGTTTACCCAGGTAATCGAAAGCCCCGAACTGGATCCCCTGCTTTGCGTAAGCAAAATCCTCATAGTCGCTCAAAAGGACGACACAAGGGCAAAGCGACTTCCCATCCACCTCTTTGAGAAGCTCTATGCCATCGATTTTCGGCATCTTTATATCGGTTATGATCAGGTCGATCCGGTCCTTTTGCAGGATATCCAAAGCTTCCTGACCGTTTCTCGCTTCTGCGGCAATGCTGAATTCGGTCTCTCCGTTCCAGAGCTTGAGCCTTCTCAACTGCCTAAGACCGATATCCATATCATCCACCAGCATTACCCTGTACAAGTAACCTCACCCCTCGGCTTGCCCGGTAATGTTATCGAATTGCACATTTCCTTGTACTGCCAACCGCCACAGATTATGTAATGACATAATATTATATTATCATAATATTCATCAAAATCCTACAAAAAACTTCAAAACTTCCGGTTATATGAAATTGACTAAAAAAAATCTTTTTTTAAAATTATGCAATAAATCTTGCAATTTATGCGTACCAAAACCTTCAATTTTTTTCTTGACAAACGTATAAATATGCGTATATATTATAAGGGAAGTTGCAGTATTGTCAGATGTTTTGGGGCGTATTCCAACCAAAGGCCGACAGCCTGAGAAGCTTAACATTTTGAAAGTATTACATTCTACGCCTTCATTTTGTACAGACAATCAATTGTTAATTTTTTTTGAATACTACTTGCATGGCGAGGTAAAAGTATCTCCATACAAGCATTATAATAATAATCAGGAGGTATAAAAAATAATGAAAATCTTGGCAAGCGTTATGGACCAGGTTATTAAAAGGAACCCCAACGAACCGGAATTCCACCAGGCAGTAAGGGAAGTTCTCGAATCGCTGGAGCCTGTGGCTGAGAAACACCCCGAATGGGTTGCTGCAGGAATATTCGACAGGATAGTCGAACCTGAAAGACAAATCATCTTCAGGGTACCGTGGGTCGACGACAAGGGCAAGGTTCAGGTAAACAGAGGCTTCAGGATCCAGTTCAACAGTGCTATCGGGCCATACAAGGGCGGTATAAGACTCCATCCCTCTGTTTATTCCGGTATCATCAAGTTCCTCGGCTTCGAACAGATCCTCAAGAACTCGCTCACAGGCCTGCCTATGGGCGGCGCAAAGGGCGGCAGCGATTTCGATCCCAAGGGCAAATCCGACGGCGAAGTCATGAGGTTCTGCCAGAGCTTCATGTTCGAGCTCGCAAGACACATCGGCCCCGATACGGACGTACCGGCAGGCGATATTGGAACCGGCGGACGTGAGATCGGTTACATGTTCGGCATGTACAAGAAGATGCAGAACGAATTCACCGGAGTACTTACCGGCAAAGGACTGACCTGGGGCGGAAGCCTTGCAAGGACTGAAGCTACCGGTTACGGACTCTGCTACTTCATGGAAGAAGCCATGAAGGCCATCAAGAGCAAGTCCTTCAATGGCGCTACAGTCGTTATTTCAGGTTCGGGAAACGTTGCCATCTACGCTACTGAAAAGGCTCAGCAGCTCGGCGCAAAGGTCGTCGCTCTCAGCGATTCTAACGGTTATATATATGACCCCGACGGTATCAAGGTTGACACCGTCAAGCAAATCAAGGAAGTCGAAAGAAAGAGGATCAGCGAATACGTAAAGGCTCACCCGAAGGCTACTTATACGGAAGGCTGCTCCGGCATCTGGTCCATCAAGTGCGACATAGCTCTGCCGTGCGCTACTCAGAACGAGATCGATGAAGCTTCCGCCAAGAAGCTCGTTTCAAACGGCTGCTTCGCAGTTGGCGAAGGCGCTAACATGCCTTCTACTCCCGAAGCTGTCGAAGTATTCCTGAAGAACAATCTCGTTTTCGGACCCGCAAAGGCTGCAAATGCAGGCGGCGTTGCCACTTCCGGACTCGAAATGTGCCAGAACAGCATGAGATACTCCTGGACCTTCGAAGAAGTTGACGCCAAGCTCAAGGATATCATGATCAACATCTTCAAGAATGCAAGCAGGGCCGCCAAGGATTACGGTTTCGGCGACAACCTCGTTGCAGGCGCCAATATCGCAGGCTTTGAAAAGGTCGCAAGCGCAATGTACGCGCAGGGTATCACTTACTAATCAAATCTACTGATGATTCACGGTTTATGCCGCTTGAATGATAAGAGCCTCGTCGGACTGATCCGGCGAGGCTTTTGTTTATTGTAATACGGCGGATTCACAAATCTCCGGGCTTTAGCACATAAACGCTTAAACGCGGGTCATTGTCAGGCCTTATTTGTCGCACGATACTATCAGGCCTTGCTTGCCGCACGATACTATCAGACCCTGCTTGCCGCACGATACTATCAGGCCTTGCTTGCCGTACGATACTGTCAGGCCTTACTTGTTGCCCTGAACCTCAGCGCCGCAAGCAAGACCGCGGCCACTCCTATCCCGGCCAATACAGCCAGCGACAATACCGCGCTGGATTCCACGTTCATACCGTATGCCAGCCCTGCAAATGACTGCACCGCATGGGTGGAGGGAATGATGTAACCCGCCGTTCTAAGCGCTCCCGGCAGCATGGAAGCCGGGAACATAATACCGCCCAGCATCACGGTCGGGAGGAATATCGCCTGCGTAAGCAGAGTCGCAGCTGACTGGTTCTTCGCCAATACCCCTATGAGCAGGCCTATGGCTATATTGCTGAACAGCAGAATTACAAGAATTAAAAAATAGGACGCGTAATTCGTAGGTACGCCTGCGCCGAAGACTACAGGCGCGGTAAACAGGATAATAATCGAAACAATGAGCAGGTGCAGAAACGCACTTACGGCATTGACCAATAAAGTCGCCCAGCCCGGTATCCCACACACACGGTAGGCCCGGAGCACTTCTGCTTCCCGCATCCTTACCACAGGTACGGGCAGCCCGATAACAGCTCCCATCGTTACTGCAAAGATCGTCATTGAAAATGCCAGTGTCTGCTTTGATGCAGGGTTTATCGAGACAAATACGGAGCCTATGATAAAGTAAAAAATCAGCGGCAGCAGGTAATACGTCAATAAAGTGCCGCGTTCGCGAATATCCATTTTGAATTGTATCCAAAGGTGTATTGGAAACGCCTTGATGAATTTATTCATGATTTTGTACCCCCTTCGACGAGCTCCAGGAAGCTTTCCTCGAGTGATGGGCGTTCAACCCTCAGATCTTCAACGGCATCCTTGCCCGCCTGCACTTCACCGAGCAGTTCCATAACGGCCGAGGCCGTATCGGAGCAGAGCCATATGCCGTAATTATCCGTTTGCTTCAGAAAACGCGCGTTTTTAGTATCTTTACCCGGCAGCAGACAACCGTTTTTCGTACTTATGATTATCCTCGTCTCCGCATGCCCCGAAGCCGTTATCTGGGCCGGGCTTCCAATGACAGCCATCCTGCCCCGGATCATGATCCCGATACGGTCGCACAGGGACTCCGCTTCAGCCATATCGTGCGTAGCGAGAAGTATCGTCACGCCGGAGCTCTTCAGTTCACGGATAGCGTCGTGCAGCTGTGCTCTTCCTTGTACGTCGAGTCCTGCGGTCGGTTCGTCGAGTATGATGACAGAAGGATCGCAGGCCAGCGCCAGTGCAAGGTGCAAACGCCGCTTCTGCCCTTCCGACAGCTCGCGATACTGTTTCCTGCTTTGTCCGGTCAGGCCGAACCTGTCCAAAAGCTCGAGCCTGGCAGGCAAGCCGTGCCACGCGCAGATCAGGGACATTGCTTCGACCGGACGCAGCCCCTCAGGCAGCGATGAAGACTGCAGCTGAACGCCGAGTATCTGTCTCAACGCACTTTCTTCAGTCTGCGGATCGCAATCTCCCACTATTAAACTCCCTCCGTCGGCGCGTCTCATTCCCTCGATGCATTCGAGAGTAGTCGTTTTTCCCGCGCCGTTCGGACCAAGGAGGCCGAAAACCGCCCCCTTTATGACCGACAGGTTTATCCCGTCGACGGCGGTCACATTGCCGTAGCGTTTGACCAGTCCGTCTATTTTAATAATGTTATCATCCGATATACTCAAAATACACCCTCCTTATTGCCGCTGCTTATATTCGTTCAGCTTCTCGTTGAGCTTTCTGGCTTTGGCCTTGTTGACCCGCCAGATGATCAGCCATGTGACAAGGTAGAACAAGGAGCACACGGTGAAGAGCGCAATAATGGTATCGACAGTATCGAAGCTCCTCCCGCCGAAGCTGAGCCAGCCAAAAACAAAGCTGCAGACGATTATTGCCGAGGTCGTCAGAATATAGCCTATAATAGATTTCCAAACAAATTTCAATTTCTCCGACTGGTACACGAGATTGATCAAGGAGCACATTGCCGAAAGAAGGAAGCTCTGCCAGACCATACGGACAGGTACCGCCGCGTTTTCAACAGTTGCCGCCAATATGGCCGACTGCATGAGGATAGCAATAGTAAAAGCTATCATTACGCCTAAAAGAAAATACTCCAAACTTTGTTTTTTCATAAAACCCTCCTAGAAACCAAGCTTCTTTTTGAATAAGGGGACATACTGCCTGGAAATGACCACTTTTTCTCCGTTCTGCAGGACCGCCTCTATCCTTCCGTTCAACAGCGGAGAGACGTAGTTGATCTTAATCAGGTTGAGAACCGTCGACTTGTTCACCCTGATGATGCTGGCGCCTGTAAAACGCTCCTCAAGCTCGTATAATTTCAGGTTTGTTTCGTAAACGCTGTCTATCGTATAGATAAACACCTTTTCATCCACAGTATCGAAGTACAGGATATCCTCGGGCTTCAGGAAGTAGACCTTGCCATCCTTTTTGGCGCTAATGGCCGAACCGTACAACCTAAGCCTTGAAATCATTCTTTCAAGGTCTTCGTCGATATAGCTGCATTTTATCGTTATTTCAACCTCACTGAATTCGCCTGACTGCTCGATATTTATTTTCAATACCCCGCGGCCCCCTCTCACAAAAATTCCCCGGTTGGCTACATTTACATGATACTTTAAAAGCTGGAAGAAATTCAACCGGATTCCGGTCTGTTACGGTTTTCGGAGGGTATGTTGCATAACGTACGGGTAACCTGCAATAAACATTGTCATAGGGCTCGCCATGTTCAATTAATATAAATCCAGGGTGCATCAAAAATCCAGGATGCACCAAGCAAATTACAAAAGCCTGCAAGCACATCGGCTCACAGGCTATTAACAAATCGTCATTTCACTTTACCGACAATAGTTATGTCGATCATTCATTCCCAAGCAGCGCTTCTACCTTCGGCAGCAGCTCGCTAATGCGCAGCTTCTGCGGGCATTTCTTCTCACAGGCCTTGCAGGCTATGCAATTGCCCGCATGACCGGCAGCATCGAAGAAGGCGTTATAGACGACCTTCGCGCCTCTCACATCTTCATATATGACACTGTCGTTATAAATCCCGAAGTTCCTCGGTATATTGACGTTGTTCGGGCAAGGCATGCAGTAGCTGCAGCCTGTGCATGGGATGGCCGCCCTACTGTCGAATTTACCGCGCACACGGTCGATGACTTCCTGATCCTGCGGTCCGAAAAGTCCGACTCCCGATTTGTCTGCAGAAGCCAGATTCTCGTCGACCTGCTCCATTGTACTCATACCGCTCAGTACTACGGTAACCTCCGGCTGGTTCCAGAGCCACTCCAGCGCCCAATACGCAGGAGATCTGCCCGTGCTGCTTTCATCCAGCACAGCCTTGATATCCTTCGGCGGGGTCGCAAGCCTTCCGCCCAGCAGCGGTTCCATAATGACCACAGCAAGCCCCTTGGATGCCGCATGTTTCAGGCCCTTCATGCCTGCCTGGTTTTCAATGTCCATATAGTTGTACTGTATTTGGCAGAAGTCCCATTTATCATAACCATCGACGATTTCAAAGAAAGATTCCTGATCCCCGTGGAACGAGAAGCCCAGATACTTGATCTTGCCTGCCTTTCTGGCAGCCTCGGCACGTTCCAGTATATAAAACTTGAGGATGGTATCTCTCCAGCGCTCGCCATTCAAGGCATGCAGCAGATAGAAATCCAGATGGTCGGTTTGAAGCTTGCCGAGCTGTTCGTCCAGCAGCCTGTCAAAATCCTCCGGTTTCTTTATAAGCCAGACGGGCGATTTGGTGGCAAGCATTACCCTTTCCCTGTATCCGTCTCTCAATGCTTTTCCGGTCACTATTTCGCTGAGTCCGCCATGATATCCGTATGCCGAATCTACGTAATTTACGCCATTGTCTATCGCACGGCGGATCAGCTTTATGGCCTCGTCCTCAACTACATTGCTGCTGAGCCTGTTGCCATAGTTCACGTCGCCTTCGGTAGGGAGACGCATCGTTCCGAATCCAAGCGCCGAAACCTTAAAATCAAATCTGCCGAATTTTCTGTATTGCATTTGTATTCCCCCAATTTGTAAGATCCGATCGATATTAATGTATAAATGTATTTACATATAACTATACCCTTATTTATACCTTATTATTTTTTATAAAGCAACCCTTTATAGAACCTTTTCACACGGGGGTATTCTGTCCGACAATGCTGCCTTGCTCATGCATTATCCATTTCCGCCGCGACCCTGTTCAGCCATTCATTTACAGTCGCTGTAAACAGCGCGTCTTGTTCAATCTGAAGGTTATGGGCGGCTTTATCGAGCAAAACGAAGGAGGCCCTGGGATACATTCCGATTATCTTCCACAAGTCCCTGTAGCCTACGACGGAATCCTGCCTTCCGGCCAGAAAAAGGGAAGGCTTCATATATGGCTTTTCGAGTTCATCCACATTGAAGCTGTAAGGCACATGCCGGGAAAGGCAGTTTTCCAGGAATGAATAATCGGCGAGCTTCAAACCCGGAAGCACCTCATCCCTGTACCTCTCCCAAACTCTTTTGCTTCTGACAGCGTTGAAGCCTTCTCCGGTGAAGTAATTTCTTTCCTCTTCGGTGAGGCCGGCCAAAAACGCGGCGTCCTCTTCCAGTACGCGGAATTCGGCGCCTTTTTCCTTTGCCTCCTGATCCACCGAAGGGCAGATCAAGAGAAGTCCATCCACGACCGACGGGCGTTTGTATATTATTCCCCTGGCAATATACCCGCCGTAGGATTCACCCGCCAACACAAGCTTCTGGTTCGGTATGACGGTATCGATAAAGCCGAGGACCAGGTCGAGCATCCGATCCGAACCGTCTATCCATGGCTCCCCTTTAGTTTTTCCCATTCCGGGCAGATCAAAATATATACGCCTCCACGATTTACCGGTCGTTTGGAATACAGGCTCCATGCACCCCTTCATCAGCCTGTGGTCGGGGCTCCAGCCGTGTATCATCAGAATGGGCGTCCCCTCGCCGATGCTCTCGTAATAGAAATTAACATCCCGGATATTGCATTCCATATAGACTTCCCCCTTTCCATTCAGCCGCATTTCGGGCTATCATCCCGGCTATTGGCGGAACTATCTGTCAAAAATGCGCGCCGCAGCGCACATATTGTCCATAATGTGCACGCCGAAAGGACAACGGCGCTCGCAGCTTCCACAGCCTGTGCATTCCCCGCCGCCATGGGCAAGTCCCGAATAATGCGAACGGATCGAGGGCGGTACATTTTCCTCGTCCAACCGGGCGATATCCAAATATTTGTTTACAGACGCGATATCGATTTCGGCGGGGCAGGGCTGACAATGGCCGCAATACACGCAGTTGCCCCGGAAATCGTTGTGCAGCGTGTCCAGCACATGAGAGTAGTCGCGCTCGCTGTCGCTCATAGCAAGGTAGCGCACGGCTTCCAGCACCTCCTCGCGGGACTTGCAGCCCAGCATAACGCTGGCTACGGCAGGACGGGTCAGTGCATAATGAATGCACTGGGCTGCGGTCATAGGCTGACGGAAGGGTGTATGCTCCGCAGAGATAAGCTTGCCCGCTCCCAGTGTCTTCATAACGGTTATACCTACTCCCTTTTGCTCACAAAGCTTGTAAAGAGCCGCCCGTTTTGGATCGATTCCCCTGAATACCGTCGGATCCAGTCCCTGTTCAAGTTCATCCAGCACATATTTATCTGCGGGGTAAAGGTCAAATGCCAGATTGATGCTGAACAAAAGCATTTCAGGCAATCCTGTTTCAATTACCCGCATCGCCATTTCAGGATTGTGGGAGCTGAAGCCGATGTGGCCGATGTCACCTTGCTTTTTAAGCCGTTGTGCGTAATCGGCAATGCCTTTATCGAATACGCCCCTGTAATCTTCCTCGGAATCAATAAAAAACATCATGCCGAAATCAATATAGCCCCCGAAAATACGCAGCAGTTCCTCAAAATACCGTTGAACCACCTGTAAATCCCGGCTGATGTCATACTGCCGGCGGATATCCGTAGAACAGATATGTCCCTGGATCATTACCCTGTTGCGCCGTTCACCCAGCGCCTTCGCAATATTTTCCCGAACTTCCCTGCCAGGCATGAACACATCGAAAATATTGATTTCCTGCTCCAGCGCCGCGTCGACGGTCTCCTTGATCTGCCCGTAGGGCTTGCCGTCCAGGTGCTCGCAGCCAAGGCCGATGATGCTGCCCTGTCTTCCGGTCTTACCGATTTCTCTATAAATCATACACTCAACCCGCCCTTTATTCTTAATCAAAAGCCGCAGTATTTATATGCTTAATCTGTTAATGCCGTACAGACTATATATATAATAGCATTAGAACAAATGTTCCTGCAATAAGGAGGGAATAATAAGTAAAAGATTATTTTTGAACCTGCAGCATTTCGTCCATGGAAGCCTTCAAGCGTTTGATCCCTTCCCTGACGGCAGCCTCGGAAAGATGACCGAAGCCCAGTATCAAGGTATCGCAAGCCTCCTGATTTTCTGTCGCGTAATCGGATAAAAGCTCGACGTCTACTTCGTGGCGCAAAAATACGGCCCGGCTTTTAGAATCGAATAAAGGTTCCGGGAATACAACTGCCACATGCAGTCCGGAACTGGCGCCCAGGACTTGTATGCGGTCTCCGAACTCCCGGCGCAGAGCGCTTGTCACTGCAAGCATTTTCCGTTTGTACAGCTTGCACATGGCATTTACATGCTTTACATAGACTCCTCGCTCGAAAAGCAGGTTCAAAGCCATCTGGGCATGCGTGCCCACCCTGCGGTATAAAAGCGACTGCAGCTCTTTCACCTGCTGGACAAGACGAACGGGCAGCACCATATATCCCAGCCTCAAAAACGGCGCAAGCGTCTTGCTGAAGGTTCCCAGATGAATGACGTTTTCCGGAGCCATCTGACAAATGGAGTTCACCGGGGCCCCGGCATACCTGAATTCACTGTCATAGTCATCCTCTATGATGTAATGGCCGTTCACTTTTGCATAGTCTGCAAGCTTTAGCCTTCTTTCGGCCGATAGGGTGCCCCCGAGGGGAAATTGATGCGTCGGCGATGTGAAGATAAGACCATTCCTTGCCTCCGGCAGTTTTTCAGTGCAAATACCGGACTGATCGACCTTCACCGGCACGATGCGGTAGCCGAACTCCCTGAAGATATCAGGCACAAAGCTCACTACAGCCGATTCTATCAGCACCTGGCCAACGGTCATCCGGAACAGGACAGCCAGCAGGGCTATTGCGTCGGCTGTGCCGTTGACAATAACGATTTGCTCATGCGAGCACTTTATGCCTTTATATTTCATCAGGTACTGCGCCAGTGAAAAGCGAAGCGGTCGATACCCGAAAACCGAGTTATATCCCAATTCACAGTCTGCCGCCAGGTCGAGGCTCTCCTTCAATGCACGCAGCCAGGCTTTTCTTGGAAAAGTGCCGAGATCCGGTATGCCGCTTCCGAAGTCGATGCAGTTCGATGTATTTACATAATCCGGCTCTTTACGCTCCGGGAGGACGCCAGTGTCCATTACGCCGCCTCTTCCTTCGCATACAAAGGTACCTTTTCCGCCGACCGTTTCGAGGTAAGCCTCGGAGGTAAGCTGCTCGTATATCTCGATCACAGAGTTACGTGCGATATTAAGCTGATCCGCCAGTTCCCTCGTCGAGGGCAGTTTTTCTCCCTTTTTCAGTTCACCGTGCAGGATCTTCAGGGTTATGGCGTCATACAGCTGTTTTTTTACGGGTATCTCGCTGTTCCTGTCCAGTTCTATAAACACGACCCTACCTCTTTCCCCAGCTTTGGGCCTCCGGTTCGCTGGCCTTTCGTACGCCAGCCCTCGGATTCGCTGGCCATTGGTTCGCCAGCCCTCTAGCTTTTCATCGCCTCATGGGCTTCCTTCAGTAGATCGACTATCTGGAGCTTCTGAGGGCAATGCCTTTCACAATTTCTGCAGCCGACGCATTTATCAGCGCCTCTGTCGTTGCTCGCCGCAACCAGGCCGTAGAACACTTTTCCGAATTCGGTCCAGGCAGACAGGGAAGAATCGTTGTATATCTTGAATATCTCCGGGATGTTCACGCCTTTGGGACAGGGCATGCAATAGCCGCAGCCCGTACAGCCCACTTTTACCTTTGCGGCATAGATATCCTTTATCTGCAATATGAGTTTCTCGTCGGAAGGCGTCAAAATATTACAGCCGGAGTCATTGACGATGCGTATGTTATCCTTCAGCTGTTCCATTGAGCTGACGCCGCTTAATACGACATTGATCTCGCTGTGACTGTAAAGCCAGCGGAAAGCCCATTCCACCAGCGATCTCCTCTCGGGATAGTCCTTCAGCAGTTCCTCCGCCTCTTCCGGAGGCTTGTTACCCAGCAAGCCGCCCTTCAAAGGTTCCATGATAACCACGGGCACGCCTTTTTTCCCGGCGTAGCGGAGCCCTTCGACCCCCGCCTGGTGGTTCCGGTCGAGTATGTTCAACTGGATAAGGCATATATCCCAGTTATAGGCGTCGAGTATTTCTCTGAACAGATCGTGCTCCGCATGAAAGGAAAAGCCTATGTTTCTTATCCTTCCGCTTTTTTTGAGCCCCTCCGCAAAGGCGATGCCGTTCGTAGCTTTAAGCTTCTCCCAGTTCTTCCTGTCCAGGCAATGGAACAGGTAAACGTCAATATAGTCGGTCTGCAGGCGTTCCAGCTGTTCTTCGAAAATACGCCGATAATCATCGTATTCTTTTACGTCGCCGACGGGAGTCTTCGTTGCGATCATGACCTTTTCCCTGTAGCCGCCCTTCAAGGCCTTTCCAAGAAGAGCTTCGCTTCCCGGATAGGCATAAGCGGTATCAAAATAGTTGACGCCCTCGCCGATGGCGTACCTGATCATTTTTATGGATTCCTCTTCGTCTATGACGTCATTCCCGTGCTCGTCTGTTTTATGGGGCAGCCGCATGCAGCCCATCCCGAACCTGGAAGCCATTTCGCTAATTTCCCCTAACTTGTTATATACCAATTGTGACCCACCTCTTTCTATCGCTGGTAATCTTAACCTCTATGTGCAATTATATAACTTTTATATGGTTCTTATAAGTACCACATTATATTAATATTTAGGGAACCACTCACATCGAAATATAAAATTACTATAACAGACTATCAAAGAATTTGTTATTATCGGTATATTAATTGCGGACAGATGAAATACCAGAAAGAATCAGCATATGAAAAATCACTGTAGGTTTTCTATGTACAGTGCGGCTTGTCGCCGTTAGAGAGAAAAGAGGCAGGTATGACGCTAATACCGAAGCAAGAGAATTCACTATCGAGACTGAAAACGAGCTATTAAGTGTTTTTCATCCCATAACCCGATATTTTCATTTAAAGTGCCGCCGTGCCAGGTTAATCGCCGTTTGAAGAGCGGTTTCTTGAGGTGCTTCCACCACTACATCCCGAAAACTTTTAGTTAACATTCTCCTTAATGGATCAGAAATGAGGTCTGACTTAAGAAGAATACTGCCCCATAAGAAAACCTTTGAAAAAGTGCCGACTCTCTTAGCCAATACCATCGCTCCATTCATAAGCGCTTGTGAAGCTTCTGATAAAATACGAACTGCCTCTGGCTCCCCCAACTCAGCCGCTTGAAATACCAAAGGCGTCAAAGCAGCTATTTTACTTTTTTCAAGGACATTTTTATAACAAAATGCAGAAATTTCATTCGGTGTGCAAATCCCGGTTTCCTCAAGTAAAAGACGTGTTAACACAGGTGCTTGTCCATCACCGTCAAGATGCCGGGTAACTGATGAAAGCGCCTTGAGTGAAATAGAAAATCCGCTGCCTTCGTCGCTGGTTAGATGTCCCCAGCCACCGTATCGATATAATTCCCCCCCTTGGTCGCGGGCCCAAAGAATCGAGCCGGTACCGCTGGCTATCAAAAGAGCCGGTTTGTTGCAAAGGGTAAGAAAAATGGCACAATCATTATAAACGAGGATATTTTTATGACTAAACCCAAACTCGGATAATAGGCGCCGGTACTGTTGCTCTAATTCGCGGGTATCCGCTCCGCTTGCGGCGCAAACAAACCCGCGGCAATCCTCCGGCGCCAATCCGCAGGAATTTAGGGCAGGATAAATTGTGGAGCCAAGTATATCTTTGGTTCGATCATATCCGTCAAGGTTAAGCGTACATCCTGTGCCGGAAAATTCACCAAGACATTCGCCGGACATGTTTTCCGGATAAAATCGGCAATGCGTACCGCCAAGATCCATTGAAGCCAAATAATCCATTTTTAGTCTCCAGTTTTTGCATCTGTTTTTGTTCCAAGAGCAGCGTAAAAATCAGGGTATCGTGGACGGTCGCACTGATTATTTTTTTCTTCGGATACCACCGCGCTAAGAACCTGATAGGGGATTAATGCTTCATATGCAAGCGTTTCGGGCTTTCCCGCACAGACTAGTGTAATTGTATTTTTAAAAGCTATCTCCTGTCCCGAACAGTTGATAACAAATACCTCGCATCCCCGCGCATCACAGTATTCAATAAGCTTGTTCATCCGTTCAAAATTTTCATTGTTTTGCAGAAGAAATATATGGTAAACCCCTGGACCAATGATGTTGTTGACGCCATGGAGGTATTCTTCAAATTCCCAGGCAGATGCCGGAATGTAGAGTGTTTCAAGGAGCTTAAGCGCTCCCTCCTCAGAAATCGGAAGTCCGACTCCATCGGCAATCAGCGTTAAGCAGGGTGCTTTTGCAAGAAGCGCTGCATTCTTATATGCAAAATCAAGGCTGCGCCGAATATTTTCCCGAGTGCTGTTAAATGCCGAATTCAGATAAGTAACCCAATCCGCGGGCGCTTTACCGAATACTTTTGCTATCTCCAGCCCTAACAAATACAGTGTAAGAACTGTTGCGGTCATACCTTTTGTTTTTGGTCCCACAGTTTCTTCACCGCACATAATACAAACATGTAAATTTCCTGCCTTTGCTACAGGTGATCCTTCATCAGAGGTTACGCTGACAACCTTTGCTCCGCTTTTCTGTAAAACACGGACGGCCTGATTAGTTGAAGTACTCTTTCCCGATTGGGAAACCGCAAAAACAATCGTGTCAGAAAAATGAGATCCAAGCTCCTCCAGGTGTGTGGGAACAACCGTTACCCATTCTACGTCTGCGACTATGGGACGAAGTAGACAAGCGGCAATACGGGCCGCATAGTTTGAGCTGCCCGAGCTGACCATGGCAACACGTTTTACCTTATAGTTCATAAGTAATTCTGTAAAGCCCGATACAATTTCCGTCCTGTTTTCAAAAATATGACTCCACACCGCTTGTTGCCCATTAATATATCCAAACATTTTTTGAGCCATGTTAAAAACCTCCTGTTTCTACAAGGATCGGCAGCCTTCCCTGTGGTGTGATTCTTCCTTTAAATAAATTAACAAGCGCGCTTACTGAAGTAGGCGTATATTCATAAGTAAGCAGGACTGCAGTCGCTCCGGTACATAATGCCAGGTCAAAGGGGTTACGCAGCGCGATTACCCCCACTTCTTTATCTAAATCAAGGAGCAGGTTTAACAGCTCCTGTTGACCCTTGTTAAGATGCGCATTGCAGGTACATATGAAGATGCGGCTGAAATCCTTGCATGCAATAGACTTTAGCATATTAAGCTCCGGCTTATCGGGAGCTAGAGAATATTCCTCGCATTCAGCCTGTGGAAAAGCACTTTTAATTGCCCTTGCAACAGAGAAGCAGCTATAATTCTCATCCACCTGCGTCAGCGCGACCGGTGGCGGTGCAATAAATAGGAATTTCTCATCCTCGTCTGCTTTAAAAAAGTCTGATTTTCCGAAGTATGTAAATGCCTTTTCACAGATATTTGCCGCTAATACACGGTTATCGCGGAAAAGCTCTTCGTTTTGAATATCTGGGCATTTGTTATGAAAAATACCCGAAATATCTATCTTCTCCTTTTCTTTAAGTATCCGTTCTACAGATTCATCCAGCCTTCTTTCGGATAGCCGCCCACTTTTTAAAGCTGCCAGCAATGCTTGAACCGAAGCACTCTGGACACTTTCGGTATGGCATACAAGCATTAGGTCAGCACCAGCTAATACGGCACGTACACAGCCCTCTGCCGTACCACAGTAGTTTGCAAGCGCTTTCATTTCCATACAATCACTTATCACAAGACCTTTATATCCATAGGTTTCCCGAAGTAAATTCTGTAAAATGTATTTTGAAAGTGTGCCCGGTTCATTATCCAGTGAAGAATAAATTTCATGACTGGTCATCACGCACTTCACCTCGCCCTTGGCAAGTGCCTCAACTGGTGCAAGTTCAAACATTTCCAGCTCTTCCCTGGGCCGTGAGTTGCGGCCCAAATTCAGGTGCAAATCCACAGGACTCCCACCAATACTAGGAAAATGCTTTGCTGTGGCAATTACATGCTTTTGCATTCCTCTAATGGATGCTTCGGCATATCTGATTACCGTTCCGGGTTGATCACTAAAGCTTCTTGAACCAATGTGCGGGCTATTGGGATTGTTGGCCAAATCAACTACCGGCGCAAGGTTAAAGTTAAGTCCCAGGCGAGCCATTTCAGCACCTATTCCTTCTCCAACCTTCTCTGCCAGATGGGTATCGCCTGTTGCGCTTATCGCCATTTCACCATTAAACCAGGTGAGTCCATTGGTGAAACGTGTAACCTGACCACCCTCCTGATCAGCGGCCACAAAAAGAGGTATACCGTTCGCTTCCAGCGCTTCATGCTGCAATTCCTTAATCAGAGAAAAAAGTTGCACCGGGTTCTTAAAATTTCTTGAGAAGAGAATGACATTTCCGATATGCTGTTCGCGAATGGCACGGCGCGCATGTTCGCTCATATCAGGACTATCAAAACCAAAAAACAGGAGCTGCCCTATTTTCTTTTCACTCGAAAGTGATGATAAAGGTACCATATTTCCCTCCCTTTTTCCTGATACTAGTGACTACTACGGTACCATACACGAAATAAAATTGCAACATGCTAAAGATATTTTGGAATTTTATTTTATTTTAGTAGCTAAGTATATTGCAATTATTAAAAAAACATTGTACGCTGTTATAAAAAGAATGATAAAGCTATACATATGCACTTGTTAATAGGAGATAGAGAGGCAGGTTAACGAAATGGCTTCAAACAACAATATTTTAATTCGCCTGAGAGAAGCAAAAGCTACAATGACACCCGTGGAGAAATTAGCCGCCGAGTATGTGGAGACTCATCTTCTTACCGTGCCGTCACTTTCTGTCAAGCAATTGGCAAAAGCAAGCAATACAAGTGAGGCTTCAATCATCCGTTTCTATAAAACACTTGGATATCGGGGCTACCGTGAGTTTGTTCTTTCACTATCCTCCGCTCTCGGATCAATGGAAGATGGTTCTCCGAATGAGTATACGGATATCCGCCCTGGAGATTGTCTTGACACTATCATCAGCAATGTTTCACATAATAATTGTCAGTCTATTGAGGATACGCTCAGTGTACTTAACAAAGCTGAGGTTGCCCGTGCAGTAGAGATTTTATGTAAAGCTCCCAGGATAGACTTTTACGGAGTGGGGGCTTCGGGGCTTGTTTGCCAGGATGCCCAGCAGAAATTTATGCGGATAAACAAGCGTTGCGCGGCTTATGTAGACAGCCACAGCCAGATGACAGCCGCAGCTCTGTTAGGACCTGAAGATGTGGCTGTTATTTTTTCAAACTCAGGTAATACCATTGAGATTCTGGACACACTCGCCCTGACAAAAAGCTCGGGAGCTACAACAATTGCTATTACACGATATTCGAAAAGCGAACTTGCGAAGGAATCCGATATCGTTTTACACATTTCTACACCGGAAATAACATTCCGAAGCGGAGCCATGGGATCGCGTATTGCCATGCTCAATATAGTGGACATTCTCTTTTCCGGTGTTGCCAGTGCTGAATACAAATCTGTTAAGGGTTGTCTGGCCCGTACTCACGATGCACTAGCCAGGCGCCATCGTTGATTATTTTCAGAGGTTCCCTAAACCGGCTTTTTTAAGACCTTACTTTGTTATGCTTATTCTGAAATTTTACTTTAAAATTAAAATTTAAAGTAAAATATTTTTTTGAATATTATTGACAAGAATCTGTTACGAGCCTATCCTATAGTTAATGAATTCAATTCAATGGCTTCTTTATACACTACTCGAATTAGGAGGAATTTAGTTGAGCGATTATTTTGCCGGTCTTACAACAGAATTCATCAATCCTCAGACAACAGAAATTGATCTTTGTTCTACAAGGGACATGGTTGCCCTTATCAATCAGGAGGATATGGTAGTTCCGTTGGCTGTGGGAAAAGAGAAAGAGCATATCACGCAGGCAGTGGATGTTCTCTATTCTTCGCTATCCACAGGTGGCAGGATGTTTTATATTGGAGCGGGAACTTCCGGTCGGCTGGGCGTTTTAGATGCAAGTGAGTGCCCCCCCACATTTAGTACGGATTACGAACTAGTCCAGGCCTATATCGCCGGGGGCGACAGTGCATTACGTACAGCGGCGGAAGGCTGCGAGGACGATAGCAGTCATGGAGCTGAAACTGTAATAAAAGCAGGTATCAGAAAAGGCGATGTTGCAATAGGTATTACCGCAAGCGGAGGCGCTCCTTTTGTACTTGGTGCGATAGAAAAGGCAAAGGAACTTGGCGCTGCAACGCTGGGAATCGTAACTAATGCTGACACAAAGCTTTCCCATCTCTGCGACATTTGCATAGCTCCTCTTGTTGGGCCAGAGGTTATAGCCGGTTCCACACGTATGAAAAGCGGTACTGCGCAAAAACTGGTACTAAACATGCTCACCACCTGCACAATGATTAAACTTGGCAAGGTTTACGGAAACCTGATGGTAGATTTAAGACCTAACAACCAGAAACTATACGCGCGTGCATATCGAATAATTCAAAAGGTTTGCGGTGTTTCCGAAGACGATGCCTCCAGAATGCTAGCTGAGGCCGGGAATAGCACAAAACTTGCAATTATGATGCTTAAAACAGGGCTTGATGCAGTCGATGCGCAGCGTATATTAGATGATAATGGCGGTATGCTTCGTAACGCCATTAACGCAACGTTATTAAAATCGTCATAATATTTCCATTTATAATATTATGAAAATATGTTGAGGAGGAAAAACCATGAAAAAAGTACTATCAATCGTTCTTGTTCTTGTAATGGCTCTAGGTGTACTTAGTGCTTGCGGCGGCCAGCAATCAGCTACACCGGATGCTACACCGGGCACTGCGCCGAGTGCCACACCATCCGCGTCTTCTACTACCGAGGCTAAGCCGGATACTATTTCTCTGTTACTGCCCCCTGTCTCTGCAACATATCAGGATCAGCTTGAGAAATGGGCGGCTGATTTCAATGTTATGTATCCTAACTTGACGCTTAACTTTCAAACAGCCAGCTGGGAAGACTACAAAGATAAAATGGATGTACAGGTTAATGCAGGATCTCCCCCTGATATAGCTTTCGTTGAGGGTGATAATGTAGCGAAATATGTCGACACCGGGCTGCTTCTTGATATTAAAGACCTTATATCCGCTGAACAGTTAGCAGACTTTGATGAAAATGCTCTTGCTTTCTACAGGAATGGCGACGGACTTTATGGTCTGCCAACCTACATTTCCATTCAAGCCTTAGGCGGAAACAAGGCCATGCTGGAGGAAGCCGGAATTGACTGGAAAACAATCCAGAAAAATGGCTGGACATATGATGAATTCCGCAACGCAATCAAGGCCGGTACAAAAGAAGGCCGGTATGGGTTTATATTTGCTTGTGCGGGCGTTACGGCTGCCGACTATCTCAATATCCTTACAAAGAATGCAGGTATGCCATCTCCCTTCAATAAGGAACTAAAATATGCCTATACGGGCAAGAACTTCAAAGACCTGCTTGTCTGCATTCGCGAGGTCATAAACGATGGCTCCACCCCTAAGGAAATGGGCAGCGTAGATGCAGGTAAACGCTGGAATATGTTCTTAACCGGACAGACAATGATTTTTGGTAAAGGTCTTGCAAACTTCGAAAGTCTCGCTCTTGCAAACAATGCCAAAATTAAAGCCAATGATGGTAGCGCTGTAGAAAACAGTAAGGAAGCGGAATATGTTGTACTGCCCGTACCTACCTTCTTTGGCGAGAAACAGGCAGCACAGGGTGCAGCTGGCGGTTATTCCATGTTCCGTGGTAAAGAAGAGCCAACTGCCGAACATCTGGCCAATATGGTAAAAGCTCTATACTTTATGGCCGCTGGCGATGTCGGTGGTTATACCGCTAATGAGTTGTACCTTTCAGGGTTAAGCAAATCCGCTCGTGACGCTATGGCTAAAATTAACAACGAAGTGCCCCGCAGCCCCGAAAACGCCGCTGCTATGCAGAGTCTAACCGCTCAAGCAGCAGAACCGCGTCCTGACATCCCAGCAGAGTTGGGCGCCAAACATTCACGACTGATGGATGAGGTTATAGTACCGAAATTCCAAGCTCTTCTTGCTAATGAGCTTACACCCGATCAGATGTATGAAGCAGTTAAAAAAGCTGCTATTGAAACCTTTGGTGAGGATGGCGTAGTTAAGGACTAATAATTCTAGAATATTATTATGATATTTAGCGGTAAATGCTTCCCGCTTAAACAACGGGAGGCATTTACCAAAAAATTCAAATAGGTTCAATGCCCCGATTGTTATACAATAAGGTAAGGGCAGGAGGTCATAAATGAAATCAGCCAAATTGAGTAAAAACGGCTCTATCTCAAAAAAGCATATAACCGGTGAGGATTTTTGGGGCTATGCTTTTATTGCCATGGCAATGCTTATCTTTGCTGTTTTTACCGTATACCCTGTTATAAGTGCTCTGATTACAAGTTTTTATAAATTTAAGCCCTTAGGATCAATCTTTGTTGGTCTGGACAACTTTAAGACTACTTTTACAAATGGTTTATTTTATAAGTCTATCGGTAATACAGTTGTTTATACTCTATTTACTGTGCCTTTTAGTATGATTATCGCTTTTTCTGTCTCAATACTAATACTTCCGTTTAGTAAGAAATTTCAGTCCCTGTTTAAGTCGATGTATTATCTTCCCAGCATCGCATCGGGCGTTGCGCTCTCGGTTGTATGGCTATGGATATACGATCCTCTGCCAACAGGTCTTTTAAATAGTATTTTGCACGTATTCGGAGTCGGGAACCAAAATTGGCTTGGTTCTTCCGCTACCTCGATGTTTAGCCTTATTGCCATGACACTTCTTGCAGGACACGGTGCTAATATAATCATCTATCTTGCGGCAATTCTAGGTATACCCAACAGCTATTATGAAGCTGCAGATCTAGACGGCGGAACATTTTTTCAGAAGCTGGGTTACATTATCATACCAATGGTAAAACCCACCACTCTTTTTCTGTTGGTAACAGGCATTATAAATTCATTTCAGGTATTTATGAACGCATATATGATGACCGGCGGCGGACCAAACAATAGCACAACGATGGTCGGGCTGCTTATCTTTAACAATGCATTCCGTTACTCCGACTACGGTCTTGCCTGTGCACAGTCCATCGTGCTGGCAATAGTTATAGCAGGAATTTCCCTGTTGCAGTTCAAGTTCATCAGCGGAGACGTGGAATACTAAGAGAGGAGATACGAAATGTCAATGTCAGGCTTATATTCTCAGCATCTTGATAATCAAAAGCTATTGTATCTGCGTAATAGCCTAATATCTATATTTTTGATTTTTCTTGCGATTATAACGCTATTCCCTATTTATTATATGCTTGTATCCTCCTTTGGTCCTCCTATTGAGGCTGGTGGCGCATCATATTCACTTTTCCCGAAGAGTATCGCCTTTGATTCATATAAATTTTTCTTTGATTTCAGCAAGTATTCATTTCGTTGGTTAATTAACAGCCTTATAATATCGTTTGCTATAGTCTCAGGCAATGTTATTTTTGCGGGACTCGCCGGATATGCATTTGCAAAAATACGGTTTAAGGGAAGCAAGGTTCTTTTCTTTACATTATTGTGCGCTATGATGATACCCTATCAGGTTACACAGGTTCCCCTTTATATGTTGGTTGTAAATACATTGAAGATGGATAACACTTATTTAGCTCTTATTGCGCCTACTTTTGTTACCGCATACAATGTTTTTCTGTGTAAACAATTTATTTCAAGCATTCCGACAGAAATCATTGAATGCGCAAAAATTGAGGGCTGTAATCAATTGCAGATTTATTGGAAAATCATCATGCCATTATCCAAAACCGTTCTGGCCGTGATGGCAATACTCACATTTATGAACAGCTGGAATACATTCTTCTGGCCGTTCCTCGTCACAAGCGAGGAAGCTATGCAAACCATCCAGGTAGGACTAAAAAACTTTAAGTTTGCCAACACGACATATTTTGCACCAATGATGGCAGGTGCTACTTTGTCGGCATTGCCTATGTTTATTCTCTTTTTCAGCCTGCAGAGGTATTTTCTCGAGGGCGTAACAATAGGCGCCGTAAAAGGGTGATAAAATGAGGCAATTTATGATTCCAGATAAGTCCGACCGCATAGCGGTTGGGCTTATGTCAGGCACGTCGATAGATGGCATTGATGCCGCCGCAATACGCATTGAAGGAGAAGCTCCGAACCTTAAGGTTACCTTGCTGGCCTTTGAAAACAAACCTTTCCCTGAAGCCATTCGCAATGAAATTCTATACTGCTTTACCCCCAGCAATGCAATCGTTACACGTCTCGGCAGGTTAAATTTCTTATTGGGAGAGCTATATGCGGAAGCCGCACTTTCGGTAATCCAGGCAGCTGGCCTATCTCCTGCCGATGTTGGTGTCATCGGCTCCCATGGTCAGACCATATGGCATGAGCCTTTTCCGCAAAAATCCTGTGCTTATACTGTTCAGCTTGGCGAAGGGGCCGTTATTGCACAAAGGACCGGAGTCATATGCGTTTCTGACTTTCGTGTGTCGGATATGGCTGCCGGAGGTCAAGGAGCACCTCTTGTTCCATTCACAGAATACCTTTTATTTCGCAGTGACAAGGAAACGATTTTATTACAAAACTTAGGCGGTATTGGAAACATAACCGTGCTTCCGAAGGGATGCGGCGTGGAGGACGTCTACGCTTTTGACACCGGCCCGGGCAATATGGTGATTGATGCTCTCGTTACAAGTAGTACCAACGGCCTGCTGGCTATGGATAAAGGCGGTAGTATTGCCGCCCGGGGACAAGTTGATCCTGAGCTTTTGCAATCCCTTTTGAAGCACCCGTACTTTGCTCAGCTCCCACCAAAAACAACCGGGCGCGAGGTATTCGGGAAAGAATACGCTGGCGCCCTTATAGCTGCGGCAGAGGAAAAAAGCATACCTATGGAAAATGTCATAGCAACCGCAACAGCACTGTCCGCTGTATCAATTGCGCAGGCTTATCGTGATTTTATACTTCCATGCTCACCTGCATCCCGTATGATTTTAGGCGGCGGGGGATGCTACAATCCCATCCTCGTTAATTTTATTCGTAAAGAGCTTGCTTGTTTTGGTATCGATGTGCTCACCCAGGAAGAAGCCGGGGGCAACAGTGATGCGAAAGAGGCCATTGCCTTTGCGCTTTTGGCGGACTGTACCCTGCGCGGTATTCCCGGTAATATACCCGGTGTGACAGGCGCCAAGAATTCTGCGTTACTAGGAAAAATCTCACTGCCATTCAGGGAGGGAATAAAATGATACGTAATTTTTCCATCAATGATCTTAATTCCATTACATTGCTATGGAACAAGTGCGCCGTAGTTGACGGTTATGTCGAGCATACGCCCGAAAGTTTCACACATATATTTTTAAACAATAAATATTTTTCATCGCAGCATGCGTTCGTACTGGAAGAAGACGGTGGTTTAGGATTTATCTGCGGGTGTACAGGAGATGATTTGCCGGCCGGCAATGAACGGGGTTATTTTACTTGCCTAATACTGGATGAGCAGGTAGATACACTCGAAAATACCCGCCTTTTACTTTCATATCTGGAGAACAGCTTCCAAGCTGCCGGAAAAACAGTAAGCGATATTTTGTTTTTCAACCCCATTCATCTGCCTTGGTATATACCTGGCACAAAGGGTCACCAGCATAATAATGCACCGGGTATCGCTGTAGACACTAAACTATACAGTCGCATTATCAAATGCGGGTATATTGAGCGAGGCCGCGAAAGTGCAATGTACATTGATCTTTCAACGTTTTCCATTCCCGCCCGGATAAAAGAGAAGCAATCGGCACTCGGTGATTCAGGGATTTATATCTCTCTATATGATTCAACCCGCTGTTTCGGACTTTCGGAAATGCTTAACGATCTTAAAAATCCTCTCTGGATAAGTGAAATAGAGGAAAGCGCCCGTAAAAACGTTCCTTTCCTGGTAGCGGAGGTTGGCGGACAAGTGGTCGGCTTTGCCGGTCCTATCTATCCGGAAAAAACAGGCCGGGGCTATTTTACAGGAATAGGCGTGTCACCTGCATGGGAAGGCAAGAGTATTGGTTCACAGCTTTTCTACTACCTTTGCGAACACGAGAAAAGGACGGGGGCCCGGTATATGTCCCTTTATACAGGTGAGAATAATCCCGCAAAACGCATCTATGAAGGCGCGGGCTTTATTACAGTCAGAAGCTTTGCTATTCTGCGCAAAGAATTGAAGGGAGCGATAAAATGATAAACGAAAAACATTCTGTTTTAGCTATTGGAGGCCATGTTGGAGATATGGAGCTGACTGCGGGCCAACTCCTTGCCACCTGCGCCCTCCGGGGAGGTAAAATCACCACACTTGCTCTTACTGCAGGCGAAAAGGGTGTTCCCCCAGGCGCCAGCACAGAAGATTACCGAAAGCAAAAGTTAATCGAAGCAGAAGCCTTTGCCGAAATATTGAGTGGCGAAGCTTATGTTTTGGATTATGCCGATGGTCTTTTGCCGGATGATGATAAGGTAAGGTTTGAAGTATGTGATATCATACGAATGGTAAAACCCGACATTCTTATAACACATCACAGAAATAGCATGCACAAGGATCATATGGCCTGCCACCGTATAGTTGAGGATGCACGTTTCTACGCTGGTATTGCCGGATTTGAAAGGGAATTACCAGCGCATTTTTCCCGGACTCTTTATTTTGCGGAAAACTGGGAGGATGCCGTAAATTTTAAGCCTTATATATATCTTGACACAACAGCCGGTTACGAACTCTGGAAAAAGGCTATTGTTAAACACTCGTTTGTGATAGAAAGCAAAAGCTTCCCCTACTTTGAGTACTACGATACCCTCAGCCGTGTCCGCGGTATTGAAGCACGTACCGCTCGAGCGGAATGCTTTATGATTCCGGATGAAAACCATCGTATTGTCACTGCTTTATAGGAGGCTTACATGATTAAATACGGAATCGACATGGTAATGGGAGACTCTAAATATGACAGTATTTTTAAGGGAAAGCGAATCGGGCTTATTACAAATCCTACCGGAATAGACGGTAATTTTCACCCTACCGTCGATCTTTTGAACGAACGCTATGGTGTACAAGCTCTTTTTGCCCCCGAACACGGTGTTCGTGGAAATATTGGTGCAGGTGTGTTTGTTGAAAATACAATCGACACAGCCACGGGGATTCCTGTTTACAGTCTTTACCGTAAAGGCTCCAAGCGTTTGTCGGATGAGATGCTTTCAAAGGTGGATATCATAGTCTGTGATATCCAGGATGTGGGCAGCCGTTATTACACCTACCTGTACACTATGCTCTATGCAATGGAAAGCTGTGCCGATTACGGAATACCTTTTGCGGTGCTGGATAGGCCCAATCCTCTGGGGGGAGAATGTGTAGAAGGTAACCTGGTAAAGAAAGATTATTTGTCATTTGTAGGCGGTTATCCACTTTGTATGCGGTATGGGCTTACAATTGGAGAATTTGCGGCAATGGCAAACAAGTCGCTGCCCAATAGCGCCGAACTTTTTGTGATACCCTGCGAGGGGTGGAAGCGCAATATGCTCTGGCCTGATACAAAGCTAACGTGGGTAATGCCCTCACCGGGCCTCCCGCGCTTTGAATCGGCTCTTTTATACAGCGGCACCTGCCTTTTCGAAGGTACTAATTTATCTGAAGGGCGCGGCGCCGCATTGCCCTTTGAAATCATTGGAGCGCCCTATATCATGGATCCATACAAGTTGGCAGCCGATATGAATAGCAAGAGGTTAGCCGGCGTGCATTTCCGCCCTTTATATTTTACGCCCGGTACCTCAAAGCATAAGGGAATTATGTGCGGCGGAGTGCAAATCCATATTATGAATATGCGAGAAATTCAACCTGTGCGTGTAGCTCTCTCACTTATGTATGAAATTCAGGAGCGCTGGAGTAAACACTTTGAATGGTGCACTCCTCTTCCGCCCGCTACACGGCCTCATATAGAATTACTCGGAGGCGACGGTCTATTAATGGCCCATACCCCTCTAAATGAACTTTTAAAAGCTTATAAGCAGGATGAGGAAGCTTTTGCAGCAGACAAGCAAGCTTATCATCTTTATGAATAAGGAGGCTTCATCATGACAATCCGTGAAAAACTAGGCCAGATGCTGATGTTTGGATTTCCAGGTAAAACTCTGGATGATATATCTCTTCGTCTTATTCGCGAATACAAATGCGGAAATATCATTTTGTTTTCTCACAATATTGAAAGTGCCGGCCAATTGCGCAGCTTGTGTGAGGTAATCCAGAAAGAGGTGTTTACTCATACCGGGCGCCCTGCATTCATTGCTGTGGACCAGGAGGGCGGCGTTGTTTCCCGTATGCCGGAGGATGCAACCAATTTTCCTTCGCCTATGGCTGTTTCATCCACCGGTATAGTAAAAAATGCCTACTTGGCAGGGTTCTGTACCGCTAGTGAATTGTGCGACATGGGCGTTAATTTTAACATGGCGCCTTGTATGGATCTCAATACCAACCCCGCCAATCCGGTAATAGGCGTACGCTCCTATGGTGACAGCCATGAACGGGCAACCCCCTATGCACTGGCAATGATACATGGTCTGATGGATGGCGGTGTAATTTCATGCGCCAAACATTTTCCCGGTCACGGCGATACTGCAGTGGACAGTCATCTTGGTCTGCCCTCTGTTGATAAAACAGAGGAAGAGCTCCTTTCAAATGAATTGTTGCCTTTTATCGATGCAATCCGCGATGGGGTTCCCAGCATGATGACCTCACATATTCTTTTCCCAAAAATAGAAAAAAGAAAAGTGCCTGCCACAATGTCATCTGTCATTTTAAAGGACCTCCTTCGCGAAAAACTCGGGTTTACAGGTATCATTATATCCGATTCTCTTGAAATGGATGCAATAAGTAAGTATTATGGAACCACAGACGGATTCGTTGAATCGCTGCGTGCAGGAGTAAATATCGGATGTATCTCCCATTCGCCCTCAGTGGCTATAGAAGCTTTGGAGAAGGCTGAACAGGCGGTAGAAAACAATACTCTTGGAATGGAGGACCTGGACGCAAGCGTAGAGATTATCCTTGACCAAAAGCAAAAATTTGCCGCATTGAAGCCCAGGACATATCTGGCAGGAAGCCCTCTTCATCGTGAGTCGGCCCTTTCAATCAGTAAAAAAAGTATAGTGCGTATAGGACGCAGTGACAATATGCCGTTACCTGACAAAAACACTTTTTTTACGGGATGCTATGCATACCGGGCAACCTTTGCCTCCAGTGCCTTAAACCATGACGTAAGCTTTGCCGAATATATGGCCTCTACATTTGGCGGACAATTTTCAGTTACGCCTGTAAATCCGAAAGAAAGTAATATTTCAGAGTCGCTTAATAAAACGCATACCGGCCAAACTGTTGTGATCTGCACATACAACGGTCATATAAATCGAGAGCAGATAGAACTTGTTAATGCTCTTTGCGAAAACCGGCGCTGCGTCATCGCAGTGGCCATGCGAAATCCATATGATCTTGCGATGATTGATGATCGCGCATACAAGCTGGCGGCTTTTGAGTATACTCCGCTTTCTTTAAAATCTGTGGAGCTCGTTTTAAGAGGAGCTCCATGTGAGGGAAAGCTCAATATCATTATGAAATGAGGAAAATTGATGAGTAAATATGTCATAGGGCTGGATGGCGGAGGTACAAAAACGGAACTTGCAGCGGTCGGTATGGACGGGCAATTGTGGTTCAGACTTCAGGGCGGCCCGATAAATATCAATGGTACATCTTCACAGAAAGTCTTTGATACTATAACTGAGCTATTAATAAATGTACGCGCTAAAGCCGGTAATGCATCTTTGTCTGCCGTTTGTATCGGAGCTGCGGGCATGAGTAATCCGAAAGCAGAGGAAATGTTGCGGGCCGCACTGAAATACTCTGAATGCAACTCACCCACCCTGATTGTGGGAGATCAACAAGCGGCACTTAGCGGTGCGCTGGGCAGACCAGTGGGTATGCTGCTGATAGCGGGAACCGGATCGATATGCTGCGGCCGTAACGAAAGTGGAATTGAGGCACGTTCCGGTGGCCGGGGACACCTTATTGACGATGAGGGCAGTGGATATGCCATAGGCCGGGATATCCTCAGCTCAGTAGTGCGTGCACAGGATGGCAGGCTTTCGCCGACTGCACTTACAGAGCTTGTCTTTAAAAAGCTTGGCATTTCTGCCATAGAGGAACTTATCTCAGAAATATACCGTCCTGATCAAGGAAAGGATTTTATTGCCGGTTTTTCTTCCCTATTGCCAAAAGCGTTGGAAATAAAAGATGAGGCAGCCCTGGAGATTTGCTCCAAAGCGAGCAGCCAATTGTGCGCATTAGTGATTCCCGTAGCTGAAAAGCTGGGTTTGCAAAAGGGGACTTTGGCGCTTTCAGGCAGTGTCTTGATAAAGGATGAGGCAGTGCGCAGACTTTTTAAAGATTTACTTGTACAAAACCTGCCTGAACTTGAAACAGTTTTCCCACTTGCAGATGCTGCAGTTGGCGCTGCACTTCTTGCACTAAATTTGCTAAACGAAGGTGATAAAGTTGAGAATTGAAAATCTGGATAGTAATATGGCAATTAATACGGGAATGAAAAACACCGGAATCCTATGGCATACACCCGATCAAGAACCCTTCTCGCTGCAAGGATTTGCGTTTAATGATGAGAATACGCATTATTGCCGGCTTCCTGCATCTATTAAGCCTTTGCTTGAACAGGAGCGGCCTCAGCTTCTTGAGTTAATGCGTCACACAGCCGGCGGCGCCTTGCGGTTTTCAACCGACAGCCGTGAAATACGCATTCGAGCGGAATTGGACGGCCCTGCCTATATGAGCCATATGACGCCGGCAGGCCAGTGTGGCTTTGACTGTTACCTGCGTTCTCCAGGGCAATCAGACTGGTTTATGGCCGGCGTAACCAAGTTTCCCATCCATGATAGATCCTATGAATGTTGTATTTTCTCCCAGACTGAAAGTCGATTGTGGGAAGTTATGATCTATTTCCCACTTTATATAGGTGTGAAAAAAATAGAGGTCGGTATTAGAGATAAAGCTGAAATCAAAAGGTGTTCAGACTTTGCTCAGACCGGAGCTATCGCTGTACATGGCACATCTATCACACAAGGCGGGTGTGCGTCCCGGCCTGGTATGGCATATCCCGCAATATTAGGGAGACTTCTTGACTGTGAAATATATAATTTTGGATTTTCCGGAAATGGAGTCTCGAATCCCTGCCTGGCATCGCAAATTGCTTCAATTTACGACCTCCGGCTCTTGATAGTCGATATTGAGGAAAACGCGGGACCGGATAACCTTTTGGAAAAAAATTTACCTGTGTTTTTGGACATTGTACGAAAGGCTAAGCCTCATCTTCCTGTCCTGGTACTCTCAGGAGCATCAATGCCTCGTGAAAGATGGGATATGGAATACCGGCAAAAAAAGATTTCCTGGAGCGAATTTCAGCGTTCAGAGATTATGAGACGGCGGGAAAACGGAGATAGCCGGATGCACTTTCTCGATGGCCGTCAGATTAATCTGGAAGATGCGACGGTAGATGGTATTCATCTGACGGATCTCGGATTCCACAAGATTGCAAACACCCTGGCCCCTGTCATCCGTCAGCTTGATTAAAATGTATAGTATAACAAAGCGAACTGCAGCGAAGGTGAAATATTACAGTACAGGCTGCGTACTACATACGAAAAAACCCTGAAAGCATTTAGCAATCAGGGTTTTCTTTGGCGCGCCCAGCAGAGATCGAATCCACAACCTTCTGGTCCGTAGCCAGACGCTCTATCCAATTGAGCTATGGGCGCATATTCCGCAACTGATAGGGCCAAGCCTTGAAAAACTCTTGGTGCCATATCAAAGTGCATAATATATGATAATACATCCGCGGCCTAAAATCAACTGTATTTATTTGGACTTGGCATTTATTTTTTGCGCATGTGGCCGTATTTCTCATCCGGGTTGTTTTATTCCCGCCTTCATCATCTCATAGCACTTCTGGCAGGAAAACTTATTCGACAGGCAGATATCCATGTTGCAGTTTGCCGTTTGCTTTATATAACCTACGCCCCACTCCATGATCTGCATCATCACCGGGATAAAGCTTTTCCCGAGCCCGGTCAGAGAATACTCCACCTTCGGAGGCACCTCCCTGTATACCTCCCTGTTGACCAGCCCGTCACGTTCAAGCTCCCGAAGCTGCTGTGTCAGGACGCCCCGCGATATATTGGGCATCAGCCTCTGGAGCTCGTTGAAGCGCCTGGTCTTTTGCCCGACGATCCAGAGAATGGCCAGCTTCCACTTCCCCATCAATACATTTTGCGTCACTGTTACAGGGCAGGTTTTCACAGCTTCCTTAATATCCATCTCAAATCCCCTATTAATAGCACTAGTCTTTTTTATATGACTATGTAATATGAATGTGCGTACTTGTCAGAATAAACATATGCTAATAAAATTATACTTGTAATTGGAAGATGTTACAATAAAAATTGCCCAAGGGGGTATGTTGTAATGGAACAGGTAAGGGAATTACTGAAGAACAACGGGAACTGCGGGTATCTCGCGACAGTCGACAATGGGAAACCCAGGGTTAGGGCGTTCGGATTCTTGTTCGAGGAGGACGGCAGGTTCTACTTCAGCACGAGCAGTACAAAGGAGGTCTACAGGCAGCTCACGGAATGCCCGTTTGTGGAATATGCGGTAACGGCAGGTGATATGACCATGCTAAGGATCAGCGCGGAAATCCATTTCACCGAGGATCCTTCCAAAAAGGAAAAGGCGTTGGAGGTTTATCCTATTATAAAAAGAATTTACCGCTCCGCCGACAATCCCATATTCAAAGTTTTTTACATTGAGCACGGAACCGCGGTGATTTCGGATTTTTCAGGACGTCCTCCAAGAAAACTGGCATTCTGAAATAATTTACTTCGGCTTTGGACGATTTCACTTTTCTGATAGAGCGGGTATGGTATAATAGCCTTACGAGGTAAGGCTATTATACGCCTCCGGCGGAATTTATGCGCCGTCGATTATTTGCCCTTAAAAAATTTGATGGCAAAACGGCGATGCGCAATTATACCATGATAAATCATGGTATAATGGAAGGGGACACACCATAAAAGGTCAGGGGACACACCTTCAAATGCCGTTATAAGGAATGTCCCCAACGAATGTCCACTACAAGGAATGTCCCCTTTTGACGCTAAAGCTATTGGGACATTCCCGCTCCTATTAGAATTTGTGAGGTTGTTTTTACATGGTTTTTGATGCGAACTTATCTATAATGTACTCCGACTGCCTCATACCGGATATTTTTATATCGGAATACATGCCGTCGCTTGAAAGTGATTTTATAAAGGTATACATATACTGCCAGTTTCTAAGCAAATACAAAAAGAGCCTTATGTCCGATGAAATAGCCAAAAAGCTCGAACTGCAGCCCTCACGCGTGAAGGAGGCTCTTTTTCGTCTCGAGGAGATCGGTCTGATCTCAAGAGGCCAGAATGAACATGTTATAACAATAACCGACCTGAAGGAGAAAGAAATCAAAAAGCTCTACAGGGCCAAAACGACATCCGCTCCTGAAGATGCGGCGCTCAGCGCCGAAAGGAGCAAAAAACGCAGCCGCTTCATTTCGAGTATAAATAATGCATTTTTTCAGGGCGTCATGTCGCCTTCCTGGTATACGGATATCGACTCGTGGTTCGACAAATACCAGTTCGAAGAGGACGTTATGTACGCCCTTTTCGAGCATTGTTCCGGCTACAGCCTCTCGCGCCAGTATATAATGAAGGTGGCCGACAACTGGCATAGCAGGAACATACACAACAGCTTCGACCTCGACAAGTACTCCATGGAGGCGCAAAGGGTCAAGGACATCCGCGGCAGGATAATGAAAAAGCTCCGTAAACAGGGCTATCTTACGGAATATGAAGAGGCCTACGTCGAAAAATGGGTGGTCGAATACGGGTATGACTTCGAGATTATCGAATTGGCGCTCAAACGTACTACTTCAGCCGTCAACCCGAGTTTCGAATATATAAACAGGATCCTGACCAGTTGGCATGAAAAGGGCTACAAGACCAAGGAAGAGATAATTGCGGCGGAGGATTGTAGGAAGCCGTCGGAAGCCGTCAAAGCAAAGCCCCGCGGCAATACTGCTCCGCAGAAGGGCAACTTCGAGCAGCGCAGGTACAATGACGAAGACTTTGAAAAGCTCTACAAGGATGTTTGATGCAAGGGTTCTCAAAACAAAAACGGAAGGTTATTGTTTTATGAGCCCTAAAATGGAGGGACGAGCAGGGTAATGAATTCCAACGCATACCAGAAAATAAAAAATGAATACGAGAGAAGACGCAGAACCGCTCAGGACGACCTGGAAGCGAGGAAAACCCAGCTGTACTACAGTGTGCCTCGTCTTGAGGAAATAGAAGACGAAATAAACCATGCGGGCTTTAAATACAACAAGGCCATACTAATGGGAATGCTGCCTTCCGACAGCGCCGTCGCCAAGCTGTCCGAGACAATCGAGGGGCTGAAGTCGGAGAAAGCCAGGATATTGGCCAAATACGGCTATGATCCCGATTTCCTTGTCCCCTCGTATCATTGTGAAAAGTGCTCGGACACAGGCATAATAAAATCGGCGGCCAGCGGCCCCGACACCGTATGTTCCTGCTACAGACAACAGCTGATAGATGTGCTTTACGACCAGTCCAACCTCAGCATAGTTAAGAACGACGGCTTTCAAAGCTTCAAAACCGGCTATTATCCTGATGCTGCCGACGAGCAGAAGTACGGCATCAAGAAATCGCCGCGAAGGCAGATCCACGGAATACTTGAAAACTGCATGAGCTTTGTAGGAAACTTCGAAGACAACAGCACAAAAAACCTGCTTTTCAGCGGACCGACCGGAGTAGGGAAAACCTATATGGCCGGAAGCATAGCCATGGAGTTGATGAAACGCGGGTATACGGCGCTTTATCAGACTGCGCCCGCGCTATTCAACACGATATACGAATACCGGTATAATTCAACAAACAACGACGATTGGGAACCGGCGCTGTACAACAGCATACTCGAGTCCGACCTGCTCATAATAGACGATCTTGGAACAGAGTCTCCGACCGGTATGCGCTACGCCGAGCTTTTGAACATAATAGACACACGCCTTTCAAATGATACACGAAGACCCTGCAAGACAATAATAGCAACGAATATCGACCTCAAAAAGCTGTTTGAATACTACGACGAGAGGATAGTTTCCAGGATCACAGGCGGTTTCGACATTTTCAGGTTCGCAGGAGAAGACATACGACGCCTTAAAGCATTGGAGTCTTGAATAGTCGCCTGTCAGACCGGAAATGTACACATTATCAGAAGCGTACTCACAACCGGTGCTTGATTCTATAGCCCGGTAAATCTGCCAATCACACTCCGAGCAGCTGTCTTACGATTTTCGTAAACCAGTTGCCGGCTCCTATGAAACCCCGAACTTCTACAAAATATATCACGGCTACCGCAAGCAAGCCGGGAACAAGACCGACCAGGCCAAGCATCCGGCTGTGTACGGATTTGTGTTCTCCTACGGCCGAAGCGTCTTTCCGGACCGGATTTACCTTGATGAATGCAAAGAGCAGCAGTACGAAAATAACCGTCAGGAATAGCAGCATGAACCCATAGATGAACAGAACAAGTATCAACTGGTTTTTTGGCAATGCGTCAAAGGCAGAAAAAAGGCCGTTCAGGTCCGGTTCCTTCGGTACGGCGCTCCCGGCCTGATTCAGCAGTTTTACCAGTTTTGCCGAGCCGTAGCTCGCCAGTACGGCCAGCGCGTTATTCGCAAAATGGGAGAACATGCCGCAGTAAAGGGAATTCGACCTGTAAACCAGGAAGCCTATCAGTGCTCCCAGGAAGAACGTCCCGAATATTTTTTGAAAATCCATGTGCATCAGGCTGAACAGTAAAGCTGTAATAAGTATTGCCTTTACATTGCCCGCCCTTTCAAGCCCCCTCTGTATCACACCCCTGAAAAGGAACTCTTCGCATATCCCGGCGCTTCCCGCAAAGACGACTATCCCGAGCAGCAGTTCAAACCCGTTTTGCGCTGCCGGGAGCGGCTGTACTATTATCTTTCCGAAAACGGAATTGACGAGGAAAAGGTTAATCAAATTGAATACCGAAGCCAATGGTATGGCAAACAGCATTATTCCGAAAGCAAGCAGGAAGTTCAGAGGTTTGGTTTTGTTCAGCCTTGGCACATCTTTCAGGTTGAAACGGAAAAGCAGCAGAAACAGCAGGGCAGGGAGCATGACAAGGCCGAATTCCGTTATCAGGAGCCCGGAATAGATACCGTTGTTCTGCACCCTGTATCCTACCAGTAAAAACAGTAATATTGTTACCGAGTATAATATGCCGACCTGTAAAATACCGGGCCGTCCAGAGCCGCCGTCTATGGCCGTCGGGCCTGTCTGTACAATGTTATCGTCGTCCACTTCATACCTCCGTGTTAATATCGATGAAGCTGATATAGTTTATATTAACTTCAGGCATGATAAATTGCAACAATAACTTCCGGTAGTTACAGTATCTTCTACATGGTCAATACCCCGTTCGGCGTGTTGACGATCATCAATATATCTTCCTCATTGCCCGTCTCGGCGTTGATGTACACAATAAAATCCGAATTGTTCAGCCTGCCCTTGAATTCGTAGCAGAACAGCTCTTTCTTGTAGTTGGTCGGTATTATTGCCAGTCCTGAGCTGTTTACCTTCATTTTCGAATTTATTTTCTTGCGTGCATCTGCCATGGTTACCTTCGGCGTCGGTATTTTCCTGACGGTATGGTTGGAAAGGTAGGATTTTGCCTCCCAGCCCACGATCTCGCCGTTATCGAGCGCTACCTTCAGTTTTATCAGGTCCGGATAAGCAACTACATTCTGCTGTTTATAAGCATAATTGATAGTGGCGACATTGTCCTGGACCAGATAATACGTATCGATCATATTGTCATAGCCCTTTGATTTCAGGAAATCTATCCCCGCCTTTTTTGCTTTGTCCATGTCCAGCTTTTTATCCTTGACCGGCCTGTTGTTAAGCATCCATTCGATAGACCCGCCCTTCTGCGCGACTCCGATATTGATCGTCTGACCCTTTGGCGCGTTCTTTTCCGTTACTGTGTAGCTGTAGGTCTTTATCGGCCCCTGATCATTTTTACCGGCGTCTTTTATACTGGCTACCTTGTCGGCGCCGAGGAATTTCTTAACCTTGTCCTTTGCCTGCTCGGAATTCAGGTTGTCCCCGGAAAGGCCTTTAGGCTGAGTAGAGGTCATATGGTCCGAAAACGGGCCGTCGTATATCAGAGTGGGATAATCCTGGAAAACAGCGCCGACATTCTGAAGCTTCTTCATCATATCTCCCGGCTTTGTCTTACTGAAAAGCTGCGTGCCCTTCCGTGCAAGCTCGCCCCATTTCAGCCTTCCCGTGGACAGGTCGCTCTGCAGGTCTCTCAGATTTTTATTAAGGGACGAAGAGTATTTAAAAAGGCGCTCGACTGTTTTATACTGGTCGTCGCTGAGCTGTTTTCCCCTGATATTCTGGGTATCCAGTGCGTAACTCAGATCCCCTACCTGCGTAAGGAATTTTGAAGTGCTTGCAAGCACCGGTTGTGTTACAGGCAGCTGCCCAAGGTTGGTCTGGGCCAGATTCGCCTGTCTCCAGGCTTCCTGCAGAGTAGTCGCAGTCTTGCCCGTAGTTGTGCTCACCATCGACTTGGCAAGCAGCGTTTCTACATTATTGACGTACCCAACTACCTCGTAAAATGCCCGGTTGTACTGGTTGTCCAGCTCCTGCCTCAGATTTGCGGCATGCTTGTACTGATAGATCCCCCATATAGCCACCGCGCCTATCACGACCACAACGATACTGTACATCCTTCTGTCCGACAATCTTCTTTTAAAATCCAGCAGTTTATCACGTATACCCAATGCTTTTGCCTCCTGTCTATTAGCGTTCTTCAGGCCAATATGCCTATATACCGAAATAATGTTTGCCTATTTTGTAAACGATTTTTCTGCTCCATATCCAGGAGCTCGTTGCAGTCGCAGGGTTCCAGTAATACAGGGCCCCGTTCGTCGGATCCCAGCCGTTCAAGGCGTCCTGCGCAGCTTTGACGACGGTCGAACCCGGATCTATCGGCACATTTATCTGTCCGTCGTCGACCGCGGTGAAAGCGCCAGGCTGATATATAACGCCCGCAATGGTATTGGGGAACTCGGAATCCTTCGTCCTGTTGATTATGACCGCACCTACGGCCACCTGCCCTTCATAGGGCTCACCCCTGGCTTCTCCGTTTATTGCCCTTGCCAGGAGCTGGACATCGCTGACTCCGCTTCCCGCGGCAAAGACGCCGCCCCATCGTATCAAAACATCCGACATTGTAAAAACAAAAACGCACAATATTGTAACCGTCATTAACCTGGCGGAGTTCTTATTCCTGTTCAAAGCGCACTCTCCTTTAAAAGCTCGATTCTGAAATACACGGCATACCGGTAATAATATTTTCTTCTTAATGCTAAAAAATATTCCAGATAAGGATCGGCTAAAATATTAGTTCCGATTCTTTTTATGGATTTCCGCTCTGCAGATATGCCGCACGTCGGATGGATGTATAAAACGCCGCTGATGCAGGAAAATTTTTATATACTGATTTCTGCTCTGCAGAATGCTATTTTGATGAAACATTTCGCTTTAGCGAAATTTATTGCCTAAATATTTTCTCTGAATATAGACGTTATAATACGGCAATGTTCTGTGAATAATGTTATGGTAGGCTGTACCGGAGGTAGAGGCAAACAATGAACGTACTTTTTCTTACCGCAGCAACTGGCGGAGGTCACGTCAAAGCCGCCCAGGCTCTGATGGAGCATATGGAAAAACAACTGCCCGGCTGCAAGACCAGGCTGGTTGACGCTCTAAAATACATAAACCCGATCATCGACCGGCTAATAACCGGAACCTATTTAAATACCGTCAAGACGCTACCATGTCTGTACGGCAAATTTTACGACCTTTCCGAAAAAGATGAAACGATAACGAAATTGGTAAGGGGATTGAACAATCTCCTTTCACGCAGGCTGCTTCAGCTGTTCCAGGAGGACATGCCCGACGCCGTCATCTGTACGCATACCATGCCGCTGCAAATGCTTGCAAGGCTGAAGAAAAAGGGTCTCGTGAGCGTTCCTGTCATAGGTATCGTTACGGATTATACTAACCATTATTTTTGGAAGCTCGACGAAATAGACGCCTTCATAGTGGCACACGAATGCATAAAGGAAGACATGGTCAAAATGGGCCTGCGGGAAAGCAGCATATATGTCTGCGGCATACCGGTTGCGGAACACTTTGCAAAAGAGCAAGCAGACCGGCGCATATGCCTGGCAAGGCTGGGACTCGAAAATAAGCCTACAGTTCTCGTAATGGGAGGAAGCCTGGGTTTAGGTAATATTGAGCAGGTTTTCAGGTCGCTGCTTTATATAAAGCAGGAAATTCAAATAGTAGTGGTCACAGGAAGCAATAATAAGCTGCGGCAGAAGCTTGAAGCCATATCGGCAAAATGCTGCAATATACGGATCTTGGGCTATACCGAAATAATCAGCGAGCTTATGAGCGCTTCCAGCCTGATTATTACAAAGCCCGGAGGGGTAACGATTTCCGAGGCTCTTGTCAAAAGACTCCCGATATGCATAATGGACCCTATTCCGGGACAGGAGGAGAGAAATGCAAAATTCCTCCGCAATTCCGGCGCGGCATTCAGCCTGACGGACAGGGACGACCTCGAATATCTGCTGGAACATACTCTCTTAAAGCCGAATATATTGAAACGGATGTCGGAAGCTGCGGGCAGACTGGCAAAGCCCAATGCCTGCGAAGAAATATCGGATATAGTGGAGAGACTGGTACAAAATCAGACTGAGGACTATTACATAAGCCAGCTTAGGTGAAACGCCCCTATGTTTCAATCGGCGTCGTTGAATATCCTGCGTGCGGCAACGACCTTGCCGTCCTGATTCTCTCGGTTGATGTCGCCTACGGCCACATAACCGATCTTCCTGCCTGCGTACAGGTAACTGCCGCCGCCTGTGCAAATGCCGACACAGCTGACAATACTGCTTTCATTTTCGCCCGTGCCGGAGAGAAAAACCAGATCCCCGGCCTTCGTATCCTCCACAGAGATCTCCGTTCCTGAGGCCAGCTGCCCTTCAATAGTTCTTGGCAGGTTAATCCCGTTGATACGGGCGCTTACATAGACGAGGCCCGGGGCGTCTATCCCCATCGAACTCAAGCCATTCAGGAGATAACTCGTGCCCTTGAGCCTGAGAGCCGTAGCCGCGAAATCATCGGGGTTCGTAACGGGGATCATCTCATCAAGCCCGATATGGATGAGGCCGCTCCCCTTGAGCCAGCCTGTCTTGTTGCCGGGTAAAAACACTTCGTATGCATCGTCGTAATCGTTAAACGCATAAAATTCCGAACCCATCGGCGCATTTACAAGCGTCGACCCTCCTGAAGGCCCTGAAAGGACTACTTTTTCCCTGCTTGTGACAATTATTCTATGCGTGTAGGTTCTACCGCTAATGCTCGCAATATCGCCGTCGAGGTATTTCGATTTTATCCAACCGGTACTGCCGTCCACCGTTTTCACCTTTGCCCAGCCGTTCTCGTTTTGAATAACGCTTACCGGCTGGTTGCACAAAGCCTGTGTAACCCTTTCGGACTTTATGTCGGGGCTTGAAAATATATCGGAGACACTTGCCGTAATAATGGCTGCGCTGCTGTCCATTGGTATACCGTAAATATATTCGGCGTCCCGTTCCTCCCGGGATCCGTCGCCTCCCTCGGCCGACGTTTCACGGCTCAGGTCCTGGCATCCGGTCAGTCCTGTTATGGCAAGCAAAATTATAACAGGCAGAATGATATAAATAATAGAAAAACGTCTTTCAGCATGCAGTCCGCTCATATTCCAACCTCACCAGATTCATATCCTCGCCGTATACTTCCTGTGCAAGCTCAATTTCACGCTGCTTACAGGTAAAAATCAAAATCTGTTTACTAAAATAAATATTATGTAAATATTGTAGCGCAAGTGATGTTCTTCTGTCATCAAATTGCGAAAATACTTCGTCGAAGATCAGCGGAAGACTTTCGTTGCCCTCAGTCAAAAGATCGGATAATGAAAGCCTGAGTGCCAGGTAAATCTGATCCCCGGTCCCGCCGCTGAGTGACAGGACGCTCCTGACGTCTCCGCTGTCCGGCAGCGCCACTCCAAGCGAGAGCCTGTCGCTGCCCCTGAGATCAGTGTACTTTCCGGCAGTAAGCCCGGAAATTATACCGCTCATTCTTTGATTCACGTCGGGCGCAAAATTCCGCCTGATCTCAGCGCCTGCTTCATTCAGTACTTCAAGGGCGAGTCTGAGCGCATCGCCTTTATTTTTAAGATACGTGATTTTTTCTTTGACAGCAATGGTTTCTTCTGTAACGGCCGCCAGTTCGTCCGGGATTTCCCTGTCTCCTCCGAGAAGGCCTTCGCAGTACTTTATCTTCAATGAGGCGTCCAGCCTCTCCTGTTTTACTTCTTTTATCTCTGCCTCCCAGGCCTCATCAAGTCCGGTAATATCAGAATCGTATATGACTGCGTCCAGAACGCCCCATCTGAAATAGCCCTGTGAATCGTATTCCGACGCGGCAGCCGCCTCAATACCGGCCTCGAGCTCCATACTCAGCCTTTCGAGCTCCAAAGCTACCTCTCTGAGTTCCCGGTCAATAGCTGCGGAGCTCTCCAACTGCTTTCCGCAGGCAAGCGACGCTTCCTTCAGTATCATTACCCTTCTCATACCGGCTCCGGAGATTTCCGGATATGCCTGGCTTGAGACATTTGCCGGTTTAACCTTTGAAAACTTCATATTTTTATATGCGTTAAGCACCAATATACCTGCCACGGCTGAAACAAAGGCCCCAATTCCATATACAGGAGCTGGCAGCTGAAACGGCTTCACCCCGGCAAGTCCGGCGGCTAGCAGCGCCAGGAAGCACACAAGAGCCGTACAAACGCTTATCAATAACACTTTCAAGCCTTTTCCCGCACCATTGGACCTGTTCCTCCGCAGTATGACTTCCGTCCCGTTGCTGACAGGTCCGCCGGGATATCTCGATCCGGCGGCATCTGCCTCCTTCAGCTGCCTGGCGGTATCCTCCAGTACGGCTTCCTTTTTCATAAAGCCGTCGAGCGTTCTCCTTAATTCTATCAGCCTGCGGATATCTTCCAGGTATTTTTCACCGGCTTCAAGCCTGCGGCAGCGATCCCTGGCGTCCTGCAGTTCCCTACCTGCGGAGAATGTACGTTCCTGCTGGCCAATAAGCCGTCCGGATGCCTCCTGCAGCTGGACAAGCCTTGCCTCCAGCCTGTCGAGGGGCTGTGTCCTCGTCCTTCCGGTCCCGACGCCGTTTTTCAAAGCATCAGAAATAGCTTTTTCCGCCTTGTTGAAGGAAATATCCTCGATACCGGTCGAAGCCACATTTGCCAGCCTTCCGGCCAGCGCCGCCGAATCGTTTTCATCGAGCCTGAGTTCCATCTGCCTGATAAATACCGTCCTTGTAAAAGTGGCTTCATCCATTCCAAGCAAACGTTCCGCGATCAGAGGCGTTTTATCACGTCCAATCCCAAAATCCCCCGTAACGTCGGAATAGCAATTGTCAAAGACTTTTACCGTGCCGGCCTTGAAATTGCGTTCGATTCTATATGTACTGCCGTTGTCCAGCGTGCACACCAACGCCCCGCCATATGCGCCGCCATCCCAGGGTTCGTACCTCCTGAGCGGGCCTATGGAACCGGCCGCCTGCCTTCCGTTTTTAAGACCGTAAAGCATTCCGAGTATGAACGCCTGAAGCGTCGATTTCCCGGCTTCATTATCGCCGTACAAAACGTTCAGGCCGTCTACGGGCATTATTATCATATCTTTCAGTTTTCCGAAGCCTTTTATTTCAAGACGTTCTATACGCATACCTTACCCTCGTCGATCGCTTCCATGCCATAATACAGCGCCTGCATGACCAGTTGTCTCTCTTCTTCTCCGGGTGCGACAGCCGCCCTGTCGAGCATCTTCCTGACAAACAGTCCTCTGATGCCCGGTTGATCTGCGATCCGGTCGAAATCATAATCAGGTATGGTCCGGTCCGCAAGCTTTATATAAAACGCCTTTTCTCTGAGGAGCTGTCTTATAAGTTCGGTATTCGGCTTGAATTCATTGGAAACATAGCCGCAGAGTGTTATCCTGTACAGGTCCTCAACGCTTCCTGCCTTCTCCAGCAACTCCGCCGCTCTTTCCGCGGCCTGATCGTCATTAAGGCATGCTCCTATGTCCGCTTCAATAGAAATGAACCGTCTTCTGCAAATACTCATAAACCTGGTATATATCTCCACGCCGCCGGTTCCTTTTTCGAGTTCGGCTACAATGACGCCGTGCTCTCCCTCTTCGTCAAATCCCAGAGGTTCCGGACTTCCTGCATTGAAAATGCATTTATCTTCTCCGGCCCCGGAAATGACCGTGTGAAAATGCCCGAGCGCGCAATAGTCGAAGCCTGAAGCTGTAATATCAGCACTGTTGACAGGCTGGAAGGCGTCGCTGCTGAACGGCATGTCCAGCGTGCCGTGATACACGAGTACATTGAAATATGCCGGGTCAAGTGCGCCCGCGGGCTCCAGCGCTCTATACAGCCTCGTTCTCTTTTCCGTGAATTCGAGGTATCGGTTCCCACCGGCCAGTATATGTACGTTATCAGGCCATTCATAGCTTGAGTAAAAGGATTCGGGCACTGCGGGATCATGATTTCCGGGGATGACTATGACAGGTATGTCCGGTATCCTTTGAAACCGGTCGCATATATAACTGAACGTACTTTTTTTTAAATAGCCGTGCTCATAAAGGTCGCCGCAGATAAGCAGCATATCGGTCTTTTCGGAACCGGCCAGTTCAATAATACGTGCAAGGGCATGTTTGAGATCCTGGCGCCTCTGATCAGGTTTACCTTCGGCGTCCGCCAGTGAAGTGAACGGAGAATCCAGATGAAGGTCACCGCATTGAAGAAATTTGATCCGCATCATATCCGCCTCCCTATGCCTGGATCACAACATATGCCACGGCGTAACTGCCGCAGTGGGAAACGCTTATATCAATATCCTGTGCCCTCATTCCCTCATAAAGCTCCAGGGCTTTTTGAGAGAGCACGACACGCGGTTTGCCCTTTTCATCGTTAAGAATCTCTATCATTTTCCATTCCAGGCCATCGGACAAGCCTGTACCAAGCGCTTTCAGAACAGCTTCCTTGCCGGCGAATCTTGCGGCATAGCTTTCATACCTGGCCTTATTTCTCTTGTCGCAGTAATCTATTTCATTGCCGGTGAAAACTCTTTCCTTAAAGCTGCCCGTCTCCTCTATGGATTTTTTTATTCGTTCTATTTCGATTATATCCACGCCGCAGAATACCGCCATAATTGTGCCCTCAGAACTCCTTTATCTCACCGTCGACTATGCAGAAATTAACACTCATAGTCGGGTTTGTGATTTCTTTGATCTCTTTTTTGATGCTGAGCATCGTATTTGGATAGACCTTTTTTAAAATCGAGATCTCACCCTCGCCGCGGGTCCTGAGATACTGGGAAAACGCTTTTCTTTCCTCTTCGGCCCGTTTCAGGCGATCCCTTATATCATAGTAATTATCCATTATTCTTTCGTATTCTGCAAGCTGTTCTCTTGAAAGTCCCGACGCACCTCCGTAAACCGACACCTCAAGCTTAGCCTTCGCCAGCTCCGACTTCAGGACCTCGATATTTGCCGAAATGTTGTCGGAGGCCTGTTTCAGAAGCTGTCTGTCGAAACCCTTGACCGTAATGCAGGTCCTTTTTTCACTCGAAGAGCCGATTATGGACGATATCACCCTGAATTCAGCCTCTATATTCCCGCCTATTATCTGCCCTTTCGGAGAGTCGAGTATGACTTCCTTCGCCTTGATATTGCTGTTCAGACAGTAAAAGCCTATATGAACGCTGCCTTCGCATACGATGTTCGTATCTGAAACGAATTTGGTATAAATGTTTCTGCGGCTGTATATGACCGCCTTGTTGTTTCCTGCTATCCCGCCCTTTATGAATATGCTTCCGTAGTTACTCGTGATGTCCTTGACGCCTCCGACTCCATAATCGCCGAGTATTTCTATATCCTGGGTGGCAGCTACGGAGAAGCTGTCCTCTATCGTCCCCTTGACAGTCAGAAAGCCGTCAAAATTTATATTGCCTGTCCTGTAATCGATATTTCCCGAGATCTCGAGATGGTTAGATATGCCGATTCTGTCGCCATCGTAATGAACTGCGCCGGGGATCCTCGAATACAGCCTAGTTACGCCGTCTTCGTAAGACTCCCTGACGGTATTTTTGTCATAAACAAGCGGCAGGAGCCTGCCCTTCACCGGCAGCAGAGTGCTTCCCCTCACAGTCTTACCCGGCCTGCCTTCCTTCGGATCGGTACGCTCGCCGAGCCATTCGCCTTCGACGACTCTGTTGATAAGGTTGAGCTCATAGTGATCCACATTGCCGTCTTCTTTTGCCTCAGGCTTGACTTCCTTCAATTCATACGCCGTTATCACGGAGTCCGTTCCGTTTACGGGCGGGATACCTTCCGCTATAAGTATCCTCTTCCTGTTTTCCAGACCGCCCAGCAGGATTTCGTTTTTTATACCGTAAGTTATTCCCATTTCCTTCAGGCTGCGCATGATTTCCTTAAAAAGTTCGGCCCGCCCGGCGCCCGTCAATTCCTCCTGATCGACGTCCAATGTCAGGTACGCCCTGACGTCATCGTCAGTCAGCTCGATATTTATGCGCTCCACGCCCTCCGCGAACTTCTCGGGAGGCCTGGGTGCATTGACCAGAGCGTTTCTGACCGTCATTATACTGGTCACTTTTATATTCTTACGTTCTTGTAACAGCTTTTGGAACTGCTCGACAGACATGCCTTTCTTGAAAGACTGTATATAAAACCCGTCATCACGTTTAAGGATATTAATATATTCGGACGAATAAATCACGCTATCCTTCATCTTTTTTCTCCTTAGTAAGATAGTGGATTAATTCGACACAAATCCTTATATTCCTTCTTTTGAAACAGGGGGACACTAAAAAGAGACAAGGTATCGTTACCCTGTCCCGCTTCCCTGGTGAAATAAAAGAACCGTCCCTGCGTTTCACTCAGGTTCACTGCCTCACTCTGCTCTTGCGCCTGTCCTCAAGAACCGCATCGAGCGCTTCAGCCTCATTGACGGCGGTTTCGAGCTGCTCCAGCATATCCTCGTTTTCAACGCTGGACATTATCTGGTGCTTGAACATATTGACCGTGCTCTCCATATAGTCGAGCTTGGCGCTTATCCTCTCAAGCTCCTTTTTCTCATCCTTCAGCCTTCCTATCAGTTTCTCGTCCATTTCGATGATCTTCCTGACATCCTCGGCCATACGGGCGTCCTTGGCAAAGCTCAGCTTCCTGCTGTTGTTGTTGATCCTGGCCGATACGGCGCTCACGTCCACTCCGCTGAGTTCACGGCTTCTGATACAGAAATTGTTGAGAAGCTTGAGATAGGCTATAACGAGCGTCAGCGTCTGCTCTGTAATTTTTTCCTTCAGAAAGCTTTGCTCTCCCGTAGAGTATGAATTATAGATATCGTTTTTGTCTTCCATTACCTTCTTGAGCTTTTGAAGGTAAGTGCTGTTCGTATTCCTGCGCGCTTCCGAAGCCAGCCGGTTTGCCTGGCGGTTCAATTCGCGGATGTTCCTGAGCTTTTCCGCACGGTTGAAGTCCTCGTGAAACTTTTTACTTGATAAAGTCTGAACCACGGAGGCAAAGTAAACCGCAATAGCGCCCACTGCCGTAATTTCCCCGGGCAGTGCTATATCGCCCATTACACCATTATCGCTCAGCAAGGCGGCCAATATAAAAGCGCCTGCCAATACCCCGATATTCTTCAATTTGAACAATGCTTTCAAAAACATCCTAGATCTCATAGGTCAACCACCTGTTCCCGTTTAAGCCGGCTTTATGCAAACGCCGAACCAAGGCCCGGTCCGCCCTGACGTCGTTGACGCCGCAGCCGGGCTGCATTTTATATGTTATTGCGAAACCTTATTATCCGCTTTTTCCTTAACTTCAAAGCCCTGTTCGCTGGTAAGCATGGCTTCAGCCCTGGCCCTGGCCCTATCTCTTGCCGAGTTCATGTCAAGCCTCTTGAGCTTCAGGTCCATGTTGGTATCGCCCAGCGATTCCACTGCATTTGCGCGGGCCGTCTTCTTGTTGACGAGCTCCCTCGCCCTGTCCATGCTTTCGTTGACATGCCCGACCGTATTGTTCCTGGAAGTATATCTGGCATTCACGGAGTTTATGTTTTCTCTGAGCTGAGCCATCTTGGCCTGTGATTTCAAGGTCTTGAGCTCGTTCAGCTTGGCAGACATTTCGGATTCGAATATTTTGTAATCCTCCCTGATCTTGCCAACCTCCGCCATCGCCGTATCATACGTAGCCTTGTGCGTATCGTACGTCGCCTGGTACTCCTCTTCCTGCATGAGCAGTTCTATCAGCAGTTCCTTGTCACCCTGCTTCTGCGCGGATTCAACTCTGGCCTTGACTGCCGCCAGGTTCTTTTCCGCGTTCTTCATTTCGATCTTTATCATTTCAGCATTGGTCTGAATTTCGAGAATCTGCTGTTCAGCTTCTTTTCTTGCTCTATCAATCTGCATTTTAATGTCTTCAAAAAGCAGCTCAGGATTGTTTTCTTCAACGCCGCCGAGCAAACTTCCGAAAAAGCCCCTGATCAATGCTCCCAATCTACTGAAAAAACCCATTATTATAGCCTCCCTGTTTATTATTTGGTTCGTCCCGTCCAATATTTGTATATTTATAATTTATATTAAATATAGCACAATGTAAAGCTTTACCTCTCTACCGAAAGATTCTTCGTGTCAAGTAGTCCCTTGTATTTCTCAGGCAGCAGATCCTTATCGTCACATTCCTCGATCGCAAGCATAGTCATGAACTGTACCTGCTGCGTACTGGGCCTGCACCGGTCTATCGCCTTGGTGATGATATCCGGGGTAAGTACCGCGTTTTCCGTATCGTCCTCGTTCGCTATCTCATACGCCTTTCGCACAACCGTTTCGATCTCGGCGCCCGTATAATTCTCCGTGCCTGCGGCAAACTGTATGAAATCTTCAACGTTTGTCTCAAAACCATATTTTTTGATAATTATCTTGAAAATATCGGCACGCTCATTGGCGTCCGGCATAAGTATCGGTATTTTTTTGTCGAACCTTCCCGCCCTCTTCAATGCGGGATCTATCAGATCCGGCCTGTTCGTCGCTGCTATGAATATAACTTTTCCTCTATTATTTGTATTACTTGTGAACTGTAAAAATTCACTGAATATATTCCTGCTCACTCCGCTGTCGCCGCTGTCGCCCCTCCTGAAGGCAGTGTCTATCTCATCCACGAAAATTATGACAGGGTGCTGCGACTGCGCGCCAAGCAGACATTTCTTGAAATTTTTCTCACTTTCGCCGACATACTGCCCGAGTATCCGTGACATATCTATCTTGACGCAGTTGAAACCGCTCGCCTTGGCCAGAGCATTCACGAGCAGCGTTTTGCCGGTTCCCGAAGGGCCGCATAGCAGGATCCCCATCGGCACCCTCCTGAGATCCCCTTTCAGAATCGGCTTTACCACATTTTTAAGCAGGTAGTCCTTGGCCTTTTCCATTCCGCCTATATTTTCGAAGCCTATCTCGGGATATATGAATTCAAGCACATCTCCGTATTCCTTCTGAAGGACGGAGTGCTTTTTATCCTTTATGAAGTCGAAGCTGATAGGGTCGTCCTCCGCTTCTGACTTGAGCTTGATATCCTTGATGGATTTCTTGCTCAATCCCGAAGACAGCTTTGCAAACTCGTCTGAATTGATGTCCGTCTTTATATCGTTATCCTTGAGGAGATATTCAATATAATCCTTGCGCTGCGCTTCATCTGGCAGTCCTACGAAAACAGGCTCGATCCTGTAGGAGGATTTCAAAAGCTCGCGGCTGACGTCGGCAAGGTTGTCGGAAAGCATCAGTATGGCGCTGCCCACGGTTGAAATCTTTGCGTTGACCGACCACTCGCATATCCATATGAGAGCGATTCTTTCCTCAAGCGACATACTCGCAATATCCCCCGAGGGTATAATTTTTTCGACATGATCTATAAAGAGCACCATTTTGGTGTTTTTAAGCGCTTTGTCAATGAACGGAAATATTCTCGAGGGCATTGCATTCATCAGATTTACGGCCTCGTTGGCGGTTATGATGTTGAATTCCTTTTCCATGCCCGCGTCAAAGAACGTAAGGCCACGGGAGATATCATAGAAGGCTACGATGCCGAAACCTCTCTGCTTGATGAATTCCTCATAGATGTACCTGTCCATATACCTGTAATTATCGACCAGGTCGCGCACATTGAAATAAAAAAGAAATTCATGCGAGATGCCCGACTTGTACTTGCTCAGGAAACTGTCGTACCAAAACTCCCCGGCTGCCATCAAAAACCCCTCCGTTCAATACCTAATTCTCATCGAATGCCGTAAAATAGCTATTTCAGTATATTTAAAATTTGCGATGCAATCAATTATACGTCGAATCAAAGTATTTGTTTTATTATAATTAACTTTTTACATGAATTTATATAAAATGCAGAAATAATCAAGTCGGCAGAAGAATTAATTATCTGATTTCAGGTCAAGGTAATATAGATCTGTAAACTTCAGATAATAATTAACTCCGGAGGTAAACATGGACACGACATTTACAGTACCGTCGATCTCCTGCAGCATTTGTTCCAACCGCATAAAAAGCGAACTCGGAAGCATACGGGGAATAGATGGAGTCGACGTCGATCTAAAGTCACAGACCGTAAGAATCTCCTACGATCCGGCATTGCAGCAGCCGGTTGACATCAAGGGCAAAATTGCCGAAATGGGCTATGAGGTGCTGCAATGACACTGCCGCCCGGTAATCAGGTGGATATTTTCATTCCACCTGTCCGGGTTTGATCACTCTATTTTACGAGTTGATTCTTTTTAACAAAGCGGATAATTGTCTCTTCCTGGTTTTTAATATGCCTCTGCGCCAGCTCCATGGCAGCGACAGGATCCCTGCGCGCAATTGCGTCGCAAATCTCCGTATGCTCCTTTATCAATTCCCTGGAACTGCCGTAGTCCTTGATATATATGACCCTGAACCTCTGTATCTGTTCCCTGAGGTTGTTGGATATCTGTATCAGTTTGTCGTTTCTTGAAGAACGGTATATTATATCGTGGAACTCCACGTCTTTCTTGATGGAGCCCTGCAGATTGTCCTTTTCTACATAATTGATGAATTGCGACAGATGATGTCTCAGTTCCTTGATCTCCTCGTCGGTTATCCGTGAAGCCGACAGCGAAGACGCCAGTCCGTCCAGCGTAGCCCTGACTTCAAGGACATCCATGATATCCTTTACCGAAAGGTCGGCAACGTGCGCGCCCTTTCTCGGCAGCATCTCAACAAGCCCTTCAAGTTCAAGTTTTCTGATGGCTTCCCGGACGGGAGTCCTGCTTACGCCCATTTTATCGGCAAGTTGAACTTCCATCAGCCTTTCACCCGGCTTTAGTTCTCCTACTATGATCGCTTCCCTGAGCGTATTGAAAATTACCTCGCGCAAGGGTTTGTAATCATTGAGATTTACTTTTGTTAATTTTCCCGCCATTACGTACATCTCCTTCATTTATTGCCGTACCGGTAAGCGTATATATTATTTTCCGTTTGTATGGTCTGAATCATGCCACCGGGAGGTTTGTAGTCCTTGTCTGCATGCAGCTCCACCTGTGGTCGGCCGAGAGCACCCGCAAAGCATCGGCAGCCGAAGCCGCGTCCTTAAAGATCCCGAATACCGTCGGACCGCTCCCGCTCATCATGCTTCCCATTGCGCCCAGTTCCAGCAGCTGAGCCTTCGCCTCACGGATAATACTGTGCCTGGGGATAGTCACTCGTTCAAGGACGTTTTTCATATTGCCTGCGACAACTGCGGCATCATGTGCGCAAACCGCACTTATAAGCAAATCGGTATCGGGTCTTTCATCATCCTTTATCTCATCAGCCCTGAGGTTTCCGTATACCCAGGCCGTAGATACGCCGATATTCGGCTTGAGCAGCAGTATGTCAACTCCGCTGAAATCGGCCAGTACAGTCAGGCGTTCGCCTATTCCCTCGGCAAGCCTGGTCCCGCCTTCTATACAGTATGGAACATCCGCGCCGACCAGTTTTCCAAGTTCCCTTAATGTATCGACGCTCAACCCCAACGAAAATAGTTCGTTCAAACCCTTCAGGACCGCCGCCGCATCCGAGCTGCCGCCTGCCATTCCGGCCGCGACCGGGATCCGCTTTACTATGTTTATCCTGACCCCGCCTTTTGTCCCGCATCTGTCCATCAGTAAAGCTGCGGCCTTCCACGCAGTATTCGTACGGTCCTCGGGAACGAACCGGCTTCCGCATTCAAGAGTTATGCCGTTTTCTTCGGTTGTTGAAAGCCTGACCGTATCATGCAGCTCGACAGTCTGCATTATCATCTTCAATTCGTGATAGCCGTCCGGCCTTTTTCCCAATACATCAAGACTCAGATTGATTTTTGCATGTGCGGGGATTTCAAGAACAGCCATCACGTACCTCATTCTCCAATATCATCAGGTACATTATATACAAAAAACATGGTGAATACAATAAAAAGTGCCCGAAAACATATTTTCAGGCACTTATGTATAATTTATTCATCCTAAAAAATACATCAGATTTTTCTTGGAATGAGTATCTGTTCTCCGGCAGCAATTTGGGCATTTTCCTCAAAACCATTGTTATTCCTTAGTTCATCGATCGTAGTATAATATTTTTTCGCGACCTTCCACAGCGTATCGCCCTGCTGGACGAAATAGATCGTAACGCTCGGTTGCTGCGCCAGCCGCTTGTCATCCAGCGGTTGATCGAAGGCTTTCGATATGACCGGTATTGATACCTGCCTGCTGACTCGGGTGTTCAAGCCTATATTGTACCTGACTTCGACTTCTTTGGACGAAATGATGCTGTAGCTGCAGTGGTCGATATCCATTTCGACGTCCAGACCC
>JAEXNT010000020.1 GCA_023439545.1 Bacillota bacterium | reverse complement strand
ATGTTGTGATGCCGAACCAGCTGGGACTTGACCGGTTTGATCTGGAGGATGCGCTTACCGAAAAGAAAAACTATATGTGCTCGGCTGATATGAAGGAGTTCATTGAGGAGAACCATTTGGATTTATCGCTGAACGGAGGCCTTAATCCAAGAGATGCTTTCGGAAGTCACGATGATGCGGATCATGTTTATAATACGCCGCGCGCCTGGTTCATGTTGCGGTATTTTAACCCGCACACCAAAGTATGGGATGGCCCGAATGCGGATTTCACGCCGCGTTCCGATGATTTGCCCTGGTGCATGACGCCGGAGAAGAAGATCACGCCGGAGGATGTAAAATACGCACTGTCCTCTCATTATCAAGGAACGCCATATGATCCCTATGAAACTCATGGCGATCCAGCCACGAAAGGCCTCTTCCGCCCGATCGGCATAAACCGGAATGACTTTATGGCTTTGGTCCAGATGCGCCCGGACGTCCCGGAGGAGTTCTGTGTGGTGGAGTGGCTCGCCTTCGCATCCAACGCCTTCAATGTGATGGCGCCTTTTTATGCTAATGTGTCCGCAACACCGGACTATCTTGCCAATACAACTAAGGAAATTTCAACCGACAGTTTTTACTGGTCCAGCCGCATGATTGCCGCTATGGCGGACGCAGCTTATGGTAAATCCATATTTCATATCGAGCGACATCAGCTTGCTGTACAGTCCAAAGGACATGCGCTGATCAACCAATATGATAAAAAGCTCCGGCGGGAAGCGAATATGGCAAAACGGGCCGCGCTTCGGGAACAGGCCAATCAGGAAATCGCGGACATGTTAAAAAAAGAAACCGCCGATACATTGGACAAGGTCCTCTTCGAACTGAGCAGCCAGATGAAGAACGCCTTTTCCAGATCGGACGCTTGATTGGAACACAGTGCTCAGCCTCATTTCCCATTTCTTTTTCATTGATATAGCAATGAAAAGTAAAAAACTGAAGGTCTTCTTTAAATCAGTAATCCATCAAAGGACTGCTCGCTGACCTGATAAACCGGGAACTGGCCCCGGACGCGCCACGTCTGTTCATTCTGGATGGCGGAAAAGCCTTGCATAAGGCAGTGACGGATACATTCCGAAGGTGCGCCATTATCCATTGCTGCCAGGTGTATAAGAAGTAAACTGGGCAATTCAAAGTATTAGCCGAACTTCGCAGTTTGTTTATAACAGAGGAAGAAACCAACTTCGGATTAGGCTAATACTGCGAAGTTGACCAGAACAAATTCAGATTCCGGGTATTTACATACTGTTCGTTGTGGCTATAACGCGCAACATTAACGATTTATAGTAGAAAAAATATACGCTAGAATGAAGGTTTAATGATGAGTAGAAGTGCTATCGTTTTTTTACTCCTCACAATTGTTCTAATCCTTAGCGGTTGCAAAGTTCAGTCTGAAAAGAACGTGGAAGAAGTATCAAGTACGCTGAACGCATTGAGCACATCAGGCATCGAGAGGGACAATATAGAACCGATTGCGACTTCCAAAATATCTGCATCATCTAATATTTCAAGTTCTGAGCCTGCGCCTTCTAATGCACCCGAAATCACGTCGGAGAATATGAATCAATGTACGGACTTCACGGTTCAGGGTGGTAAAATATATTTTTCCAATGAATACGACAATGGGACACTTTATAGCATAAACATCGACGGCAGTGAAAAGCGTAAGTTGAATGATGATTGTTCACCGCTGTTTTGTGTATCAGGTGACCAAATATATTATGAAAATGGTAGCGACAGCTCAAAACTATACTCTATAACGACTGACGGTAACGACAGACGCAAGTTGTCTGATGATAAACTGGTTTCTATCTTTTGGAGTGTATATGATGGACGGATATATTACAGTAACCATGATGACTCTGACAGTTTATACAGCATAAAAGCCGATGGCAGCGACAGAAAAAAGTTGAGTGACGACTCTCCGGTATATATGGATGTGCTTGGAGGCCGGATTTACTATTCTGAGTTAAGCGGCAATAAAGGTATCTACAGTTTGAAAACGGATGGAAGCGAAAAAATTAAATTGTCCGATGACGAACCTTTTCGTATTGTCGCAGTAGGCGATTGGATTTATTATCCAAATACAAAAGATAGCTACAAACTTTATGCCATGAGAACAAACGGCGGCGACAGACACAAGGTAAGCGACGACTATGCACCAAATATGAGTGTAGTTAATAATCGGATTTATTACCAAAAAGGGGACGATTGGAGAATTTTCAGCGTTAAAACAGATGGTAGCGATAGACAGTTATTGTCCGACGACCACGGAGATCGTTTTTCGGTGTGGGATGGCAGAATATATTATACGATAACCGGTGCAAAAATATATTCCATGAGCACAGGCGGTGGCGACAAGCAGCTACTAGCGGATTTATCCAGTAACGCATATAAAGATGTGACCTATGAGGTGAGTGACCGTCTACATAAGGACATGCCAGAATACCGTTTTGTAGCTATGGGGATGACAAGGGGTACGGAAGATTATGCGGTAGGTTTCGTGATGGGGATGAAAGCCTTTGACGAAAAAGGGCATCTCATCCTATCGGCAGATTTTTCGGAAACTTCTGGTGATGAGGTTCTTGGCAGCCCCGTTTACAATGAGATGATGGACACGATGGGTTTGCATATTGTGGATGTAAACTTCGATGGCTACAAGGATGTGATTGTCTTGAACGACTATTCCGGCGCCCATAGCAATACATTGTACAACTGTTGGCTGTGGGACCCTAAAACATCTTCATTTGTTGAATCTAAATCGTTTACTGAAATTTACAATCCGGCACTTGATCCGAACAATAAATGCATTTACTCTGCCGGTGGCTCAGGCGCAGAATTTTGGGGCGGTTCTATTTATAAATATATAGATGGTAAATTTATTATGACAAACAACTTGGATGCTGATTCGAACGGATTGACTGAAACAAAACTTGTAAACGGAAAAATGGTGGTTGTCCGTAAAGTGTCATATGACGCTTGGGATAAGTCTGAGGATGCTGAAATGCAATACTATAAAAAAAGCAAGCTTTGGCAACTGGATAATCCTCGTTGGTATATGGTTGGGGGTCATAAGGCTGATAAATGGCTGGGAGGATAAATGAAAATTAGCGGTTCATTTTTGACCATTAATGGAAGAATATTAAAGTGGTAATGCTTATACCGTGATTAGTATGGATTGAAAAACAAGAGCAATCATTAACTTCTAAGCATAACGGGAATGTAGATTATAATATTATAACTTCGTGCAAATTTATTATAAAGATGTGGGGATTTCAATGAAAGCTTACAAGGAATTAATAGATGGATTTGGCGGCAAAAACGAAATACTGAATATGCAGCTAAAATACGAATGTGGGGAAGACGGAGCATTGGCCTGGTTGGGGCGGACTCAACAAAGAATAGCCGCCATTGACCAGGCGGGTATTAAGCTGAACGCCGTATTGGAGTGGAATCTCGATGCCGAAGGTATTGCATCCGCCCTGGACCACGAATACAAGAGAACAGAGCGGCGAAGCCCATTGCACGGTATTCCGGTACTGCTGAAGGACAATATCGACACCGGTGACAGCGTGCATACCTCGGCAGGCAGTCTTGCACTTGCGGAACGTTATGCTCCTCAGGATGCATTCATAGTATCCAGGCTTCGCGCAGCGGGTGCAGTTGTCTGCGGTAAAACGAACATGACGGAGTTTGCCAATTTCATGACCGATAATATGCCTAATGGCTATTCATCCCGCGGCGGGCAGGTAAAGCACGTATGGAAGACTGACGGAGATCCATCCGGTTCATCAACCGGTTCAGCCGTGGCTGTGGCTGCCGGCTACGTGCCGTTGGCGATAGGAACAGAAACGTGCGGTTCGATAATAAGTCCTGCAGCGGCGGCGGGAATCGTCGGATTGAAACCTACCGTGGGCTGGGTTAGCAGGAAGGGCATTATTCCTATTGCACCTTCCCAGGATGTAGCCGGTCCTATGGCACGCACAGTTGCTGATTGTGCGTTGGCGTTTTCAATAATCGCAGGGTACGACCCCGCCGACCCTGTGACAGGATCATGTATCGACCGGCAGCTGCCGAAACCGGAGGACTTTCAAAAGTATTCGAACGGGTTGAAAGGTGTACGTTTAGGAGTATTTATGCTGGATGATGAGGATAAGCCGGTAAAGTACCCTGCCTTCCATAATGCCCTGCATCTGTTGGAATCCCTGGGTGCGGAGCTTATCCCGTTTTCGCCGCCGAAAGGCGCCGGAGAACATATGGAAACTGTTCTATTGCATGAATTTCACCCTGCTATGGACGCAGCGCTCAGGCATAGTACCGGATCCATATGCACAATGACCGATATTGCAGCTTTTAACGAAGCGCATGCCGATGAATGTCTGCGTTATGGGCAGACCAATATATCAAAGGCGTTATCTTTGCCAAAGCCCATGTTGACTCCCGAATATTTTGAAGCCCGTGAAACGGCTCGAAATGTACTTAGAGCATTGCAGAAGAGTTTTTCCGAATTATCGCTCGAAGCAGCAGTTTCGTTATACGGACTTGTGGCGTTCCCGGTAACAGGCTGTCCGGCATTGACGCTGCCGGTCGGATATGACGAAGAGAATGGCATACCTGTACCCATTGTAATCAATGGTCTGCCGTTTACCGAAGGCAGTATTTTAGGTATAGGAATGGCATTGGAAACGGCATTGAATCTAAGGCTTCATCCGACTTTGACTAAAAATGTGAATAATATAGGATAGACAAAAATCAAGGATAATAGCAATGGTGAATGGATTTGTAATCAACCCTTATAGAGGAAATGTCGGTTTAGCAAAACTATATAATAGCTTTGAGGCGTGTAAAAATGACGTGCAAAGGCAGGAATAATCGGACAGGTATTGAAAAAGGATAAGCCTGTTCAATTGGGCCAACTGAGAATTTATCCTTAAGAGATGGTAAAGGCTATTTTGAACTATCTAAAGAATCAAAAAAGTGTAAAGGCTGCTTATTTACAGCTTATGATAAAAGAAGGAGAACATAGGTATTTTTTGTGGAGGAACTATGAGTACATTAGCTGAAACAAAGATTACACTGGGGCAATTATACAGAAAGTCGTGGGCGATTTTCAAAGAGAATTTATTCGCAATTATTATGGTGAATCTTGTCGTAGCTTTACCTGTAAATATCGTAAATTATGGCCTTTCCATTATTCGGAGAACCAGCTCATTTAAATTTGCTTTTGATATATTGTCAACGCTTGTGTCTTTAGTTGCCGGAATTGCGGCATTGGCTACCGTGTTTATAGTGGTAAATGCTTTGAACGGTAACGCTCCTATATCCTTTAAAGAGTCATTTTTCATGGCATACAAGCGATTAGGGACATATATCGGCACCGGCGTATTGCAGTACATTATTACCTTTGCGCTTATTTTATTGTTCATCATTCCAGGGGTTATTTGGCTGATTTATTACACATTTATGTGCCAAGCTATTGCTCTCACTGATTATAAATGGAAGAATGCGCTGGATTACAGCAAATTCGTCGTTAAAGGCAATTGGTGGAAGGTGTTTGGCAACTTGTTCGTTCTTTCTCTGGTTCCAATGGTTATTCATTTCTGCATGTTTTACCCTTACAGGTACTTAATAAAATCAAAATCGGAACTTGATGCCCTTATTATACTGATAAATGTGATTTCAAATGTCCTTTCCAGCTTTGTCAGTGTAGGTGCGACAATACTATATATAAATCTGGTAAGCGTTAAGGATGCCTCGGATAATGAACAGACTGTCTACGAAAAAATTAACAACTACGTCAATAAGGATTCATCGATTGAATCCGGAGAAGCTGAAGATATATGGGGTCCCGAGGATCCCGAAAAATCAAAAGAACTGGAAAACTTAGATGAATCAGAAAAATCCGAAGAAACGGATGTTGACGACGATTCGCCGAGGTGTTCAACCTGCGGTATAAAAGTCGAGCCCGGTCAGGTGGTTTGTCCGATGTGTCATTCTATAATTCGTTAACAGGATTTGATAAAATGGTGAGAAATGTGATTAATTCCTGTTATCCGGCCAAATAACAGAAAGATTTGCCAATGAGTCCATTATATAATGGATTATGAGGAAGTGACCAATATGGATAATTATTTGAACTATATGAAGGATTATTGGGACGGCCGTTTCGAAAGCGAAGAAAGGATATGGGGAGAACGCCCTAGCCATACGGCTGAATACGCGCTGGAACTTTTTGAACGTAGAAATATAAAAAGAATAATGGTTCCAGGTGCGGGCTATGGACGGAATACGAAGTTTTTCAGTTCAAAGGGCTATGCTGTCACCGGTGTAGAAATATCCGAAGAGGCTTATAAGATAGCCCTTGCCTATGATGAAAGAACAGAATTTTATAAATCATCGATTTTGGATATTCAGATTACAAACGAAAGCTATGATGCTATATACTGCTTCAATGTACTTCATTTGTTCAGGGAGAACGAGCGCGTTCTGTTTCTCGATAAGTGTTTCGATTGGCTGAAGGCAGGAGGGGTTGCCTTTTTTACGGTTTTTTCGACGGAGGAAAAAAGTTACGGGAAAGGCAGCGAAGTTGAAAAAAATACATTTGAAAGCAAACAGGGGAGACCAGTGCATTATTTTTCCGACCAGGACATAAAGGATCATTTTTCAAAATTTGATATCCTGGAGACCGGTTTGATGAAAGACACTGAGAATCACGGCGACGAAGGCGAGCATGTACATACTTTACGGTATATCTTTGCAAAAAAATTTAAGTTTGACAGTGAAAAGTCAGAAAGCGTCAAAACTTTCGTGTGAATGAAAATATTTCAAAAAATTTGGTGTAATAGGGCATCTTAAGTTTTAAGGAGAAGCATTTCAATGAGAAGATCAGACAAAGAAATTACCGACAAGGCCCAAATAGCCGAGATACTGCAAAAGGCTGAAGTGATCCGGATCGCCATGGTCGATGACGGCGAACCTTATATCGTTGCGATGAATTTTGCATATTCGGGCACGGATAATTGCATTTACTTGCATTCCGCGGCAAAAGGCAGGAAAATTGATATTCTGGAGAAAAACAGCAAAGTTGCGTTCCAGACTGAGATCGACGCCGCACTGGTGCTTCGGGAGGTCGCATGCGACTCAACCGTCAGGTACAGGAGCGTTTGCGGCGTCGGAAGGGTAAATTTCGTCAGGGACGCTGAAGAAAAAAAGAAGTTGCTCGATGCGATCATGCTGAAATATAGCGGCAGAAGCGGCTTTACATATTCGGAAAGGGCTCTTGACGGGACTTTGGGCATGAGGCTCAATATAGATTCTCTCACAGGTAAGAAATCGGGATATTGAGATAAACGCTCGCTGATACAAATATCCAAGTCATATACAAGTTGCTTTTATCAGCTTATCGCACTACTGCAGCCCCGTTCTTTGTCGGGATGGGTTGCTCAAACATGCTTTTATCAGCTTATCGTGTGGATCCGTTCTCAGTTAAAAAGTGCTCAAACATGCTCTTTCAGATCAGCTGTACAACTCTCCACAATCATCGGCTCATTTCACTAATATTACAATATGGTTAATAATTGGTGAAACAATAGGATAATCGGCATACCTGTCGAATTATATCATGTATTGCTTTCTGTCAACAAATGAGAAATTTTACAGGGGTGTCATAATGAAAAAACTCGTAGCAGCAGTTCTCGCAGTAATCCTTTCCTGTGTTTTCACAGGCGATTCAATTATTCTGGCAACTCCTGTTGCCTTCCTGCAAGCGAAGCCAATCAGTGTCAAGTACAGCCGCGACGGGGTATATGAGATTGTACGGATATATGCGGAGGGTTACACGGATTATGACTCGATGGAGCTCAAGGATCCACTGAGGCTGGTCATCGACCTGAAAAATACAAAGGCGCCTGTAAAGCAGACTTATGTGAAGGCAGGCGGGGCATACGTCAAGCTTGTCAGGTATGCAAAAAATACCGGAGGCAAGAGCCGAGTCGTTCTCGACTTGAACGAAGGCTATGAGTACTCGGCCGAGCCCGGCAAAAACAGCATTACCGTATATGTAAGGAAAAAGCAGGCGCAGAAAAATCTTGACAAGGCGCAGGCTATTACATTCGGAGGCGCCGATTACAGTATTGGTCTGGATACGGCAGCAAACAAGGATATCGTAAGAATATCCCTTAAAAGCCTTAAAGGCTGCCAAATATCTAGGGTTACCGGACCCGACCGGCTTGTGCTGACCATACCCGACGCAGGCGTATTCGGCACGGATATGAAGTCGAATGTAAGCGGCTTGCAGATTGGAGCCTTAAGCTATAAAAGAACCGGCGCGGGAGGAGCTGTTATTACCATAGACCTGAAGGAGCAGTTTCAGTATGAAGTCAACGAGACCAACAGCCGGCTTGTATTGACCTTCCACCGGCCTGATTATACGAACATCTGCTACAATAATAACAGCGACAGGGTCTATTTCACCATGAACAATACCAGGCTCACCGAAGGTGGGAAAGATCTGAAGCTTCTCTATAACGCCGGTTACGATAAAGCGCGGAATCGTTACACTATAACCTTCCCGACCTCGCAATCTGCCGTCAGGGAGGGCAGGCTGGACATTAACGACGCTTACCTGAAATCCTTCGAGGTAAAACTGAATCCTGAGGCAGGCACGACCTCCCTCATATTTACGGGGAACGGTAAGAATTCTTATCTTGCTTTCACACGGGAATCGGGACTAACGACAATAACGGTTATGAAGCCTGCGGCAGACGGCCGGAAACTGGTTGTTATCGACGCGGGGCATGGCGGTTATGCTACGGGAACGAGGTACGGCTCTACTGAAGAGAAGGAGCTGAACCTTGATATGGCAAAACGCCTCGATACTCTGCTGACGAGCAAGGGTATAAAGACTTACATGATAAGAAGCGACGACAGCAGCGTAGATAATTATGAAAGAGTTTATATCGCCAATAAGCTTGATGCAAGCCTGTATTTGAGCATCCATGTAAATTGGCTGGATGACAGGAGCTATAGCGGCACGATGACGCTGTATTGCCCGAGCTACAGCAGAGGTTTTACAGGTAAAAGCTTTGCGGACATCATACAGAAAAATCTACTGTCCGCGCTGAAAACAAGGAACAGGGAAGTGGTCTCAAGGCCCGATCTGATAGTGCTCAGGGAGACGTCGATGCCGTCGGCCATTGCAGAGGTAGCTTTCCTGTCAAACAAGACCGACAGGGCAAATCTGCTGAAGTCATCCTACAGGCAGAAGGCAGCCCGGGCATTGTGTGATTCTGTCATACAATCCCTGGCAAAATTGGATTGAATATCTTCATATACCAGGCCGGGATGTGTTTTGTATAAATATCTATAAAAAAAAACAGTGGAATTTATGAATTCTACTGATTTTTTTTATGTACCTGTTATGGTAACATGAAGTGAAGAATTTTGATATATTTGACAACTAAATATGGAAAGGTAATATATTGTGGGAAATACTAGAAACCTTTTGAGTTGTCCATAATCTCCATAAAATGTAATGTTTTACAGGAGGACAATATGAAAAGGTTTATAGCTATTTTTCTAATCATACAATTGATGCTGCTTGCGGGATGTGCGCTGCCTTTTTTCGGCAAATCGAAGAACGAACCGTCTTCGTTGGCCGAGGGACAGGAAATGATGCAGATGCCTGCGGATGACAGTTCGAAGACAACCGGCGGAGGGTCCATGAACATTTCAGGGTCCGGTATCGCTGCCGGTGCGGGCGGTAATGGAGGAATGGATAATTCGTCGGCGGCGGTATCCGGTGGCGCCATAAACGGCAACGCCGGCACTTCAGGGAACACTGGCGATTCTGTCATAGCGCCCGGCACGTCGGCTTCTTCCGGAATGTCGGATGCATCATCGTTGACCACAGACAATGCTTCTTCGATAAGCGAAGCTCAGGGTGATGCTCTAAACGGCTCAAAGCCTGAGGGTACAGGAGTAATGGCGGCGGAAAGCGGTTCCGGCAGCAGCGCCAATTATTCTGAGCCCAGAAGACCCGTGATTGTCTATTACCAGGATGGCGACGGATACCTTGTGCCGATGACAAGATGGATCGAGCCTCAGCAGGGCATCGCGCGGGCGACGATCAACCTGATAGTCGACAGCGCGCTGAACCGGGAGGAAATCGCCTACTACGGAGTTTTTCCGGTTTTGCCTGCAGATACTGAAATATTGGGTATCGATATACGAAATGGCATCGCGGTTGTCGATTTCAGCAGGAACCTGCTGAATTACGGAAGCGTGAAAGCAGAGAGAAATATTATAGCATCGATTGTATATACACTGACTGAATTTGATACCATATACGGCGTCAGGATATTGATAAACGGGTACCCGCAGGGCATAATGAAATATGGCTCGGATCTTACCGGTGAGCTTGGCAGGGAGGATGTTGCGATAAACGCGGAGCCCTCTGTGCTCACGAGTAACAGGGAAAAGGAAGATGTATTTTTCCTGAAACAGGCAAATACCTGGTATACTTATCCGGTGCCTGTGACAATGGTCAGTACGGGCGGGTCGGGAAGCCGGCCGGAAGAACTGGTCAAGCTTCTTCTCAGTACCGTTTCGAAAGACGGGCTTGATTCGGAAATGCCCGGCGGAGTGAAGCTGCTGGGTACAAGCACAAAAGACGGAGTTATAACGCTGAACTTCAGCAGCGAATTTGCGAATTACGGGGGAACCGCGAGGGAGGAAGGCATTTTGAAACAATTGGCCTACACCCTCAGACAGTGCAAGGATATAAAGAAGATAAAGCTCCAGGTGGAGGGCCGTGAAGCGGTACTTCCCGAAGGTACGGACATATCGGACGGGCTGTCAATACCCGTGACCGTTAACGATGTGATGGATAGATAAGATACATTATGTATTCTGGTACGTATAATAACAGTAAAGAAGGATGCTTCTGCTTGAATAACAGGATGGCGAAAATGGTATCGGAGCCGGTACGGATCATAGTGGCAACGAAAAACAAGGGGAAACTGGAGGAGTTTGCTCAGCTTCTTTCCCGGTTTCCCTGCAGGGTCGTTTCGATGGCAGAGGCGGGAGTTACCGAAGAGATAGAGGAAAATGGCAGTACTTTCGAAGAAAATGCCGTTATAAAGGCTAAAAGCGTCTGGAGAGTAACAGGCGGCACGGTACTGGCAGATGACTCGGGACTTGAAGTCGATGCCCTCGACGGAGCGCCGGGGGTATATTCTGCAAGATACGCAGGCGAAGGCGCGACAGACGCCGACAGGAACAACAAGCTGCTTCGCGCACTGAACGGGATACCGGAGGACAAAAGGTCCGCCAGATTTGTATGTGCGATCGCAGCCGTATTCCCGGACGGAAGCAGCCTTGTAGTAAGAGATACCTGTGAAGGTTTTGTAGCTTTTGAACCGAAGGGGAGCAAGGGCTTCGGCTATGATCCGTTGTTCTATGTTCCCGAATACAGTCTTACTGTAGCCCAGATGGAGTCAGATCTGAAAAACAGGATCAGCCATCGAGGCAAAGCGATGATAAAGCTTGCTGAGCAACTGGGAGAACAGTGGACGGAGAGAATGGACAGCGGCAGGCAGTGACGCAATTTTGGGGGTTTATTTTAATGAAGATTTTGGTCATCAGTGACACACACGGAGATACAAATAAGGCTGAGGAAGCCATAAGATCAAATAAAGAAATCAATCTGATCATTCATCTTGGAGATTACTTCAGAGATGCACAAAAGTTGTCGGGTATGTTCCCGGACATACCAATTGAATACATCTATGGCAACAGTGATTTTATGGTGGAGAACGTTCCTGCCGAAAAGATGCTTGAGGTATGCGGAAAGAAGATTTTTATCACACACGGGCACAGGTACTCGGTAAAATGGGATTATGGCAGGCTTTACAAGAAAGCTGAGGAGCTGAAAGCCGACATGATCCTTTTTGGACATACGCATGTCCCGGAAATCATCGAAAAGGATGACGTCTTTCTGCTGAATCCAGGGAGCACAAGCGATCCCAGGGACGAATCGGATGAGTCCTATGCCATAATAGACATAGTGGGGAACAAAGTAGTACCGAAGATTTGTTATATTTAAATAAAACTTTACCGCTTGCTTTTATGCCCATACTGCTGAACATGGCACTGAGCGTACTTGCAGATCACGTATAATTCGGACCACTGGGATCCGTAAAGTCGAACCTGCCCGTATATTTCACACGCCATGTCGGCATGGGTCAGCCCCGCGCGTGGCGGCAGCCGCTGCCGCAGTGGTGCGCGTTGGGACATTCGCCTGTGCCGGAGCTCCTGGAAGGGATGATATTGACCTTGGAGAATACGGCCTCCAGCTTGTCGCTTCCGCACTTGGGGCATTTTATCCTTTTGTTTTCACGGTCGCTCATTGACGCCATTACATTAAATACTTCGCCGCACTCGCATTTCAGATCATAAAAAGGCATATTAAATCCTCCGGTGATTTGCTTCACTTTATTTTTCTGCACAACTCCATTTTACAAGTATGCGCGGCAACTGACAATACAAACCTTCGCATGCCTGAATTTCTCCGGTTTTTCAGATTGGTTAACGGTTAAAAATTTGTAAAACGCTTCAATACTATTGGGAAAATTGATATAATATAAGAGATTCTGAAGCATTTCATCGAATTTTCTGATTTTATTTTACCTTTTTGGGGGCGCATGGATGAAACACATCTTGGGCAGGGTATGGGCAGCTTTGGTTATCACCGGCATCATCAGCTTTTTATCGGCTCCGTCCCTGGCAGTCGGTCTTCCTTCATCACCATCCAATAACCCGACAAATCCAATGATCACTTTTATCAAGTTGACTGACGGGACTGCCGTCAAAATGATCGATACGACAAAAGCTCCTCTTATCCTGGACAAACAGGGATGCAGATATGAACCCGCCGATGCGGCGAAGCCTGTAACGATCAACAACGACGTCAAAATCACAATGGACGGGATATCGGTATATGACGCCGTTATTGGAGGGGATCTTTATGTTTATGGCGATAACGCCGTGCTGGACAGCCTTGTTGTAAAAGGGAAGGTCTTTATTGTATCCGGGCAGAACGTGGCAATGGATTACTGCAGTATAGACGATGATATAGAAATAATGAACCAGGGAACAGAGGATACCGCGGCTTACGGCGGTACGCAGCCACAGAAAGTATTGGCTGTTAAGCCGCAGGATGTACTTGCCGTTAATTCTGGCGCTGACGGGGATAATGCGGCCGACACTAACACTGCCGGGGAGGAAACGGCCGATACCGATTTGAATTTTCCCGCGGCTGATCCGAATAGTTTTGAAATCGATACCGGTGACTCTGCAAACGCGCCTGACTCCTCAAACACTCCTGACAATGCCGCCGCCTTGGAGGATAAACCAACGGATAAGCCGGCTGTAAAACCGGCGGTTGTATTTCTGGAGTCCATTTCGATAGATGATTATAACAGCAGATACGTAGTTGCGAATAAAACGCGAAAGCTCCCTGCCGGCTGGAAGCCGAAGGATCTTGTGGCTATAACTGTGCCTTACAGGGGAAGAGCAGAAGCCAGGTTCCTGCGCAAGGAAGCTTCTGACGCACTTGCACGGTTATTTGCTGCGGCAAAAAAGGACAAAATCGCATTAACCGCTATTTCGGGCTTCAGGTCATATGAGCTTCAGAAGTCCGTATATTATAAATACACCAGGCAGCTTGGCGAGAAAACTGCGGAGATGGTAAGCGCAAAACCGGGCAGCAGCGAGCACCAGACAGGCCTCGCCATCGACATATCCTCCAGATCCATCAATTATGCGCTCAGCAATTCATTCGCCAATACCCGCGAAGGCAAATGGCTGGCTGTAAATGCCGCAGAATTCGGCTTTATTCTAAGGTACCCGAAAGGCATGGAAGCATTAACGGGATACGTATATGAGCCGTGGCATTTCCGCTATATCGGCATTGAACTCGCGGCAGACATGACAAAAAAAGGCGTTACGCTGGAAGAATACTATGGCATAGCGCCGAAGGACATCGGACAAAAGCTCATTGCCGGGCAGACACCCGTTGTGCCTGCTCTTACCTGGTAAAGACCCGGATTTCCATCCCGTCAAAGGCTTTCCAAGCATCAGCAAATTTCACCTGAGGAATAGGGCTATTCATGCGCTTCAAGGCTATTCCAAGGAGTCCGGCATTTCCCATTTTCTACAGACGTTGAACATTTCAGGCTTCGTTGGCTTGCCACTGCATAAATCTTATATAATACATTTATTTTAACGAAATACTATAGAATCAACCAAATACGAAACGGTATAATTTTTATATTAGATTTATTTCGAATGAAATTCTGCAAAAACGGAGAAAAAAATATGGGGATATTCAATAAAGATACAAATAAACTGATCTGGAGCTTTAACGGAGAAAAGCTTGTGATAGAACCCTGGAACGAGAACAGCCTCAGGGTTCGTTCAATAATGATGGGAGAGGTCCTTGATACGGACTATGCCCTGCTGCCTGCAAAAATGAAAAGCTTTACGGCATGGGTCAATATCAGCAGGAGATCATGGATATCAAGAACTGCAGCTTCTGATAGACGGAAGGCACAGTGAATGGATCAATTCCGTGAGGAGGCTCTGAAATGCGTACAGAAGCTGAAATGAATGGGTATGTGAAAAGATCTCTATTGCCTGAATTTTAACAATGATTTGTATAATTTATGTATGTTATAATCTATTTACTATTGATAGAATTATTGGCGTACATTTGTATGAGTTTGCGGGAAATCAATGAGGTGAAAGGATTTTGAAGATAGGAAAGCTGCAATTGAACTTGAACAATAGTATTTTCAGCCGTTTGGTTATCACCTTTCTCATTATCATAATTCCAATTTACATGCTGGGAATATATATATATTATTGGGGACTGCGTACTGTCAAGGACGAAATTTCCAAGTCGACCACGGCGCAGGTATCGTTTTACCTGCAGGGCCTCGAAAAGGAAATAGAGAGGATCAAGATCCTTCAGTACGACTGCCTCAATGATGAGAATCTCAACAAGCTTGCCGTCAGGTGGCAGATAATGGATACGTACCAGCAGATAGACTGCATACGGCGGCTTCAGCAAAAGCTGGCGATGATCAAAAACAGCAGCATTTATATAAATGATGTCAGCGTTCATATCCTTCCGATAAAGAAGACGATTTCTTCAAATACGGGTGTTGATACGATCCATACGGAGAAATATTACAACATACGAGTCCCGGTTGGATTTAAAGGGGCGCAGATAATCAGCTATAAGGGAGACCTTTACCTCAGTACGCTGCAGCAGCCTGGGGCCGAAGACGCCTTATACCTGATCGTTGTCGAGCTTGATAAGGCAGCGCTTAAACAGGCCTTGTCCCAATTCAACACATATGAGAAAAGCGGTTCGTTCCTGATCAGTATGGTAAACAACAACATAATTGCGAATCAATCGGACGCCAGCAACATACCGTCTGCCATAAATTTTACCAGCAAACTCGGGGAAAATGGCAGCGGCATGGATTTCACCAGGATCGATAAAAAAGGGTATTATATAGTTTATTCAAGATCCGAGTATTTGAACATGGTTTTATTGAAATATATCCCGGAGGAAATCATCCTGAAGCCAATTCAGAATTTTTATGTCTGGGTGTGGATATTCACTATTGCTGCCGTATTCATCATCATAATATATTCATATTCGACCTACAGGTTCATGCACAAGCCGCTTCTGAAGCTGGTGGAGTCCTTCCGCAGGGTGGAAAGCGGAGACCTGCAGGTATCGATCGATCATGATTCGAAAAATGAGTTTGGTTACCTGTATAAACGTTTTAACGAGATGGTGAAATATCTAAATATGCTCATAAACCAGGTGTATAACCAGAGGATACTGATGCAGAGGGCTGAACTGAAGCATTTGCAGTCACAGATCAATCCACATTTCCTGTACAACAGCTTTTTTATGGTTAATACCATGGCCACGATAGGTGATGAAAACCTGATACCTTTTACCAAGCATCTCGGTGAATATTTCCGGTTTGTCACGAGAAGCTCTTCGGATTATATTCCGCTGGAGGATGAAGTCAAGCATGCCAAGGTGTACACCGAAATACAGCGCATGAGGTTTTCCAAAAGGCTTCAGATCCAATTCGGGGAATGCCCTGAGAAATATTTTACTTTAAACGTACCGAGGCTAATTATCCAGCCGCTGATTGAAAATGCCTTCGAACACGGGATAGAGAATAAAAGAGCCTCCGGCATAGTTTCGGTGAGTTTTGATGAGTCGGAAAACGAGCTGGATATCATCGTAGAAGATAACGGAAATGCCATAACTGATACAGAACTGGGCGAATTGCAGAATTCATTGGAATCAGAAGGCGAAGGCCTCGAAACGACTGGAATAATAAATATACATCGGCGCATCAGGCTGGTTTTTGGTGAAGAAAGCGGACTCAAGCTGTCCAGAAGCGAATTGGGCGGACTGAAGGCCATTCTTGGGATCAAATTACAGGGGGGTGAAATTAATGTACAGACTGCTGATCGTTGATGATGAAGAGATAATCGTAAATGGTTTGTATGAAATATTCAATAGCTTGAAACACCTTGATCTGGACGTTTATAAGGCGTATTCCGGCGAAGAGGCGATAGAATGGCTGAACAGAACGCGGATAGACATTGTGCTGACCGATATCAGGATGCCCGAGATAGACGGACTTCAGCTGATGGAGAAGATTTTTGCGAACTGGCCGCAATGCAAGGTCATTTTCATTACCGGCTACAATGAATTTGAATATGTGTACAAGGCAATCCAGCACAATGGGGTCAGTTATATCCTTAAAACGGAAGACAACGATAAAGTGATCGATGCTGTCGGGAATGCCATAAAGGAGATACAGAAGAGTGTCAAGACGGAGAATCTTATCCATGAAGCGAAGGAACAGATGAATATGGCGCTGGACCTGTTCCAGAAAGACTATTTTCTCCATCTGCTGCATGAGGATTCTGCGCTTAAGGTAGACAAATCGCAGTTTGAGAAGCTTTCCGTCCCTATGTCTCCGGATATGCCGGTCATTCTGCTTTTGGGACAGATCGACAATATGCCTGCAAACGCTGCTTACTGGGACAAGATACAAAGCTTGTATTCGGTTAAGCTTCTTGTCGACAAATACCTGAATACCAACGTCCGAAATATCAATGTAACGGATGAGGGTTACCGGTTTGTTATTTTTATTCAGCCGAAGCTGCAGATGATTACAGCCCCCGAAAGTACTGCTGTCCGCTTTGAGAAGACCGGTTCGTTTTTGAAGGGAACACTCGAAATGATCCAGAATGTTTGCAGGGAATCCATCGGCTTATCAATAAGCTTTGCACTTAGCGGAGAGCCTTGCAGGTGGGACGAGATATCCCAGAAATACTATTCGCTGTGTCAGCTGTTGAATTACCGTGTAGGGTCGGGAATAGAAATGTTTTTGGTCGATAATGAATTTAACAACAATATATTGAATAACGATCCTGTTGCCGAGGCGCCCGAAATTGAAGCCGAGCCTGAGGGACTTGAACTGCGGCTTAGGCAGAAGAACCTTGAAGTAATCAATTCGTATCTGGAGTCAGGACAAAGCGAGAAATATTTCCTTGCCTTGTCCGAATTGATAGAGCCTATGAAACTTGTTCGAAGCATGAGCAACAATCTTGCACTGGAGGTTTATTTTAAAGTTTCCATGATACTGCTGTCCTATATCAACCGCTGGAAGCTCTCGGGAAAGGTGGCCTTCCATATAAGCCTGTGCAAGCTCATGAACGTTGGTAAGCATGAATCGTGGGAGGAAGCGGTAACATATCTCAATGATTTGTCCATGGTCCTTTTCAAGCTCCAGAACGAGGAACAGAAAAGAAGGACGGACAACGCGATAGAGTATATACAAAATTTTGTGGAAACCCATTTGAATGAAGACCTCTCCCTGGTGAGGCTGGCAGAACAGGTTTTCCTGAATCCATCCTATCTTTCACGCTTTTACAAACAGGCGGTGGGGATAAATCTTTCGGAATTTATTGACAATGCCCGTATTAAAAGGGCTAAGGAAATGCTTGAAAAAGATAATATAAAAATAAATGAGGTTGCCAAAGCGGTAGGCTATGAAACAGCCGCCTCATTTACCCGTTTTTTCAGAAAATTCACTGGAAGCTCCCCGCAGGAATACCATGATGCGATCCTGATGGGTAAACAAATGAAAACTATATAAACAAAACAAAAATTCCAAAAGGTAAAGAAATGATAACGAAGTAAAAAAAAGTAAATGGTTATCTTTATTATCAAATCTTATAATGAAGGTAGCAGCCGAAATAGTATATTCGGCTCATTATGGAGGGGAAGATGATGATGAAGGGGAAGGTTGATGCGGTAAAGCCGGTCAGCCCGGGCAGCGTCAGAGTGTTGCCGGGAGAAGTCAAAAGAAGGTATGAGCTGAACAGAAAATACATGATGAGCCTTGATTCCAACAAGCTCCTGCAGAATTTTTACACGGAGGCAGGCGTCAATGTCAACATATACTATTCGCCGGACCTGGACGATTGCCATAAGGGGTGGGAACATCCGGCCTGCCAGCTGCGGGGCCATTTCCTCGGCCACTGGCTGTCTGCGGCGTCTTTGATGTCGTCTTTGAATGATGATGCTGAAATAAAAATCAAAGCGGACCATATCATCTCGGAACTCGGAAAATGCCAGAAGGAAAACGGCGGGGAATGGGCAGGTTCCATCCCTGAAAAGTATTTTGACTGGATCGCAAGGGGGAAGCAGGTCTGGGCCCCTCATTATACAATTCACAAAACCCTTATGGGACTGTGGGATATGTACAGAAATGCCGGGAACGCCCAGGCTTTCGAGATACTCTGCAATTTCGCAAAGTGGTTTACTAAATGGTCGTCCGGTTACTCCAGGTCTCAGATGGACGATATACTCGACTTTGAAACCGGAGGCATGCTTGAGATTTGGGCAAATCTTTACGGCGAGACGGGTAAACAGGAGCATCTGGACCTACTGTACAAATATGACAGGCCGCGCCTTTTCGACCGCCTTATAAAAGGAGAGGACGCACTGACAAATATGCACGCCAACACGACCATCCCCGAGGTTCAGGGAGCGGCCAGAGCCTGGGAGGTTACCGGGGACGAAAGGTGGAGAAGGATTGTCGAGGCATACTGGAAGCTGGCCGTGACAGACAGGGGCTACTATTGTACCGGAGGCCAGACCCATGGTGAAATATGGACGCCGCCGTTCGATTTCTTTGCAAGACTTGGAGAAAAGAACCAGGAACATTGTACCGTTTATAACATGATGAGGCTTTCAGACTTCATGTTCCGCTGGACGGGCGACCCGGCCTTCGGCGATTACTGGGAAAGAAACATGCTGAACGGGATCCTTGCCCAGCAGAATAAAAATACGGGTATGATCGCCTACTTTTTACCTCTGGCGCCAGGGTCGGTAAAAAAATGGGGGACCGCCACGGAAGATTTCTGGTGCTGCCACGGCACTCTCGTACAGGCGCATCCGTATATTCAGACCGGCATATATTATGAAGACGATCAAGGCCTGTACGTACAACAGTATATCCCCTCTGAACTCAACTGGGGACATGGTTCCAAGCGCGTTAAGGTAAGGATGGAATATGACAATCAAACCGAAAAGACTCACAAACCGGACGTAGTCAGGATCAGGATAAAAGTAACATGTGAAACCCCATCGCACTTCAGACTCAATGTCAGGATCCCGTGGTGGGTCGCCGGAGATCCTGTCATTCTGGTCAATGGCATAAAAACCGGATCTGCGGCAAAGCCATCCGGCTATGCTGCGATCGACCAGACCTGGTCAAATGACGAAGTACTTCTCGAATTTCCAAAGAAACTAACCTGTTGCCCGATTCCGGGAAAAGAAGATTATGTAGCCTTTATGGACGGCCCGGTTGTTCTGGCTGGACTGACCGATGAAGATAAAGCGCTGGCGTTGGACAGATCGAAACCTGAGACAGGACTTGCCGTTTTCCGCGAAAGAGAGTGGGGCAACTGGATAACCGAGTACAGGACCTTCGGACGTAACCCGAAGATACGGTTCATACCGTTGAATGACGTGACGGATGAAAAATACACGGTATATTTCCCTGTAATCGATCAGGAATAGAAAAGGATAGTTTAAAAATAAATAAAGAAAATGAAGGGAGCAAATCGATCATGTTAAGAGTGGTTAGAGTGGAAAATGGTATGGTTCAAGGTATTCCAGCCGCAGATCCCCGCATAACAAGCTTCAAGGGGATTCCTTTCGCCGCGCCGCCGGTGGACGAAAATCGCTGGCGCGCTCCTCAGCCCGCAAAAAATTGGGAGGGCACATTTATGGCATTCGATTTTGCTCCCATATCGATGCAGGCAATTCCGGGATTGAATAAAAACGATATCTACTCCAGAGAATGGGCGGTTGACCCGGAAATCCCCATGGATGAGGATTGCCTTTACCTGAATGTTTGGACGCCTGCATGCAGTGCGGAGGAAAAGCTTCCGGTGTTTGTATGGTACTTCGGAGGAGGGCTTCAGGTTGGGAATACGGCTGAAATGGAATTTGACGGGGAGAGAATAGCTCGCAGGGGCATAGTTGTAGTATCCGTTAATTACCGTCTGAATGTCTTCGGCTTTTTGTGCCATCCCGACATAACGGCGGAAGCGCCTGATGCGCCCGCGAACTTCGGCAACCTCGACCAGCAGTTCGGAACAATGTGGGTAAAGAGGAATATAGCGGCTTTTGGCGGAGATCCCGACAATATAACGATAGGCGGCCAGTCGGCAGGCGGTGGAAGCGTAATGAGCCAGCTGACCTCTCCGCAGAATAAAGGCCTGTTTCAAAAAGCTATCGTTGAGAGCGGCATATTTACAAAGCTTTACCCGAACAATCCCATGCCCTTTGTAAGGCGTGAACTTGCAGAAGCCGAGCAGGAGGGAAAGAAATTCTTTGAATTCATGGGAGTAAAGTCGCTGGCTGAAGCCAGAAAGCTTGACGCTCTATATATCCGTGACAAGATGCTGGAGTATGAGAAGCTGACGTTCTGGGGTCTTTGGATTACCGTTGTCGATAACAGGTTCAGTTCGGGCGTCTCATTTGACCTGTTCCTCGAAAACAAGCGGTGGATGGTACCTGTGCTTTTGGGCAAGACCTCCTCTGAATTTTTCAGCGTACCGAAGGTAAGGACCATCGACGAACTGCGTGAACTAGCCGCGGAGATGTTCGGCAGCGACGCCGGAGAGTATCTTGCGCTTTGTCAGGCAGATTCGGGCGAACTTGAAAAGGTATTGAAAAAAGCGTCGGTAAGCAGCATCGAATATGCCGCCCGTATTGCAATACAGGCCAATGCCGATACCGGCGCCAACGTTCCGATGTATTTTTACGATTTCGACGCGGAAATACCGGGCTGGGATAACCCCGGAACGTTCCATTCCGTGGATCTCTGGTTCTTCTTCGAGACGCTGGCCAAGTGCTGGAGGCCATTTACAGGCAAGCATTACGACCTTGCCCGTCAGATGTGCAATTACTGGGCCAATTTTATCCGTTCGGGGGATCCCAACGGAAAGGATTCCACGGGAGAGGACATGCCGCACTGGGATCCGTGCACACCCGAGGCTCCTTACGGTATGGTATTTGGAGATAAGGCCGAATTCGTCGGAAAACAGCCGGATGATCTTATGAAATTCCTGATAAAGCAATATTTCAAGAAAAGGTAACAGTAAAATAAACCTTCCAAGACGACATAACAGCGAAAGGAATGATTATTCAAAATGTTAGTGAGGAACCCGATCATTTGGGCAGATATGCCGGATCCGGACATACTGCGCGTCGGCGATACGTATTATATGGTATCGACGACCATGTTCATGATGCCCGGAGGTCCTATCCTGAAATCAAAGGATCTGGTCCATTGGGAAATCGTTTCATATATATTCAACAGTATCGAAGATAACGACATATACCGGCTGAAAAACGGCAAACACGCATATGGAAAGGGGCAGTGGGCTATCAGCCTCAAATATTACCGAGGTAAATATTATGCGTGCTTTGTCTGCCATGATATGAAGAAGACTTACATCTACCATTCCGATGATATCGAAAAAAGCGGATGGAAAAGGTATGTACTGGAGGGTGTATACCATGACATGTCCTTCCTGTTCGATAACGACAGGCCCTATCTGATTTACGGAAACGGGGAAATAGGCATAGTCGAGCTGAAGGAGGATCTGTCCGGTGTTAAAGAGGATGGCGTCAAAAGGATCCTTTTCAGTACACCCTCCGATAATATGCGGCTGCGTTGTGAAGGCTGCCGGGCGTATAAATTGAACGGGTATTATTATCTGCTCTTCATAGATTGGCCGAAAGACGGGCATGGAAGGCGGCGCGTCATGTGCTGCCGCTCAGAAGAGCTCCTGGGGGATTATGAGTGGAAGGTCCTGCTCGATGACGACATGGGATACCACAACATGGGGATAGCGCAGGGAGCACTGATCGATACTCCGAGCGGCGACTGGTATGCTGTTTTGTTCCAGGATCACGGGGCTGTCGGCAGGATACCCTATCTGATACCGGTGACCTGGGAGAATGGGTGGCCCGTCATCGGACAGAACGGAAAGGTACCTGAAAGCTTTGAAGTCCCTTTTCAGGAGTATGCTGCCAAACCTCTGATAATTAGCGATTCCTTCAATTATTCGGAGAATTTGCCGGATCTGCGATGGGAGTGGAATCACAATCCGGACGCCGACTGCTGGTCTTTTACGGAACGCCCCGGCTTTTTGAGGCTGCGCACCAAAACTCCTGTAAACGATATACTGACGGCCAGAAATATACTGACGCAAAGGACCAGCGGACCTCGTTGCGCTTTTACGGTGGAATTGGATACGGAAGGCATGAAACCCGGGGATTATGCAGGATTAATCGCATTCCAGGGGAATTACGGCACAGTTGGAATAAAGATCGGCAGCAAAGGCGAAGGTAATGTTCTGTCATGCAGAAAAAACGGCGGCGGCAGGCAGGCTGCCGAATATGAAGCCCGGTTCTCCGGAAAGCGCGTATTCCTGAAGATAGCATTCGACTTTGAGAACAGCAGGGATATCGCCTCTTTCCACGTTTCGGAGGATGGCGTCAAATGGAGGAAGATCGGACGGGAGCTGCAGATGAAATATACGCTGGATATGTTTATTGGCTGCCGCATAGGTATATTTTATTACTCGGAAACAGAAGCGGGCGGCAGTGCGGATTTTCGGAATTTTAATTTTTATAAATTATAATTATTATCGAAGTCGCGAAAAATACTTGCAGGAGGAACGCAAATGAAGCACGGTTATTATAAAAAAATTATCTACATAACTGCGACTGTTGCTTTGTCTGTAAATCTTCTGTCGGCCTGCAGCTCACAAAATCCTTCAGGCGGAAATTCCGGAACGGGGACGGCAGTACAGAACTCTTCCACGACTGCTGTTACAGGTAAATATATACCGCCTGTAGATATTTCCTTCGTGCGCGGAATAGATGATGATTTTGCATCCAATGTCATACCGAACTGTCCGGGTGAAACGGTAGACAATAACCGGTGGTTCGACGTATACAGGGATGAACTCGGTATAAATGTAAAGTATGACTGGACAGTAAGAGGAAACGAGGATTCTGACGCCTATTCGCAGAAAATAACCGTAACGCTGGCCTCCGGGAACCTTCCCGATGTCGTGAATGTAAATGCGCATCAGCTGCGGCAGCTTGCTGATTCGGGAATGATAACCGACCTTACGCAATATTGGAACGATTATGCCACACCGATGATAAGGGGCTTTTACAGACAGCCGGGACCTTCTGTTTTGGATTGTTCCACCATAAACGAAAGGTTGATGGCTTTGACCATTGTCCCTGACGTATACGGAGACGGCATATATACCTGGATCAAATCGGACTGGCTTGCAAAACTGGGTCTTGCGCCTCCGAAGACGATGAGCGATGTTCTGGATATCTGCAAGGCTTTTACGGTATCGGATCCGGATGGAAACGGGCGGAACGACACCTACGGACTCGCCGTTACCAAGGATCTGTACAGCGGAAGTACGGGATTGGAGGGCTTTTTTGCCGGATATCACGCTTACCCCAACATATGGATAAAGGCTGGTTCGGATACACTGGTCTGGGGAAGCGTTCAGCCGGAAGTAAAGCAAACGCTTCAGATATTGGCCGATATGTACAAGGCCGGCGAGATCGACCCGGAGTTTGCAGTAAAAGATATGATAAAGGTTGCCGAAACCATAGCGGCAGGAAGGATCGGCCTGGAGTACGGAGCCCAGTGGAACCCGATGTACCCGCTGATCAGCGACTACAGGAACAATCCCGATTCGGACTGGACAGGTTATTCCCTTGTTTCCGCAGACAGCGGCAAGGTTTACTCCCCGGCAAAATTCGGAGCAACCCGTTTTCTTGTTGTCAGAAAAGGATACGAGCACCCGGAAGCACTTATCAAGCTGATGAACATGCATGCCGAGAAATGCTGGGGAAAATCGGCCGACTTCAATAAATACTATATGCCGGTTGAAAATAAAAGCGTGGGCGTTTGGAAATTCTCTCCCGTGTACCCCGCCCCGCCTACCAAAAACATCGAGGCGATGCAGGCTCTGAACGAAGCCCGCAGGACCAATACTCAGGATAAATTGACCGGTGAGGCGGCTGCTATCCAGAGAAATATCAAGGCGTTTGAAAATGGCGATAAAACGCAGTGGGGATGGATGAAAATATATGGTCCTCAGGGCGTTTATCAGTGGGGTCTGCAGTATTTTGCAAACGGTCAGTTCTACAGAGATAAATTCACAGGCGCTCCAACGAAGTCGTTTGTTGCAACGAAGTCCGCTCTTGACCAGATGGAAAAGGAGGAGTTCATAAAGATCATTATGGGCGAAGCTCCTATCAGCGAATTCGACAAATTCGTAAGCGACTGGAACAAGCTTGGAGGAACGGATATTACGAGGGATGTAAACCTGTGGTATGAATCTGCGAAAACCAGATCTTAATGAATTGGCCCAGCTCGTCCGTAAAAACTTTTATTTACAGGAAACTCTATTCGATCTATATCAGGGCAGTGTTCCGAGAGGAACCTGCCCTTTGTTGTATTTAGAAAACCCCGCGTTAGACGCGGGGTTCCGTAGAGCTTTTAGCGGTAAGTCATAAAAACTCCTTTTGATATAATTTAGTTGCGGTCTGCCAACTGCAACCAAAAATCAAAAGGAGGTCA
>JAEXNT010000065.1 GCA_023439545.1 Bacillota bacterium | reverse complement strand
AAAAATATAATTAGCAATTAAATGTAGATCATATGTATTGAATTATACTCAGGCTGTTGGTAGAATTGATAATAAGCATTAAAATAAGCCTTGGTCTGATCAGACTGAAGGCGTGACAAGAAATGAGGGCAATTCAATGGCAGGTTTTTTCGGATTATTCGATTATAATAAGCCAGGGCCGGGCGTACCGGATAACGCGCCGCCCAAATCTCCTTTTATAGTGTTTTTTGAGATATTGCAGAGAAAGTTTTGGAACTTCATAAAAATCAACTTCATGTTTCTGGTGTTTGACCTTCCGGCGATCTTACTGGGTTATCTCGTGCTTTTGTTCATGTTCCCCAATATATTCCCGAATGCATTCGAGAGCGCCGAGATGATAACCAGCGAGATGCTGATGAAGTTCATACTGCTGACGCCGCTATTTTGTATACCGATGATAACAGTCGGCCCTGCTCAGGCTGGTTTCACCTACGTACTGCGAAATTATGCCCGCGAGGAACATGCCTTCATCTGGAGCGATTTCAAAGACTCCGCACTAAAGAACTTCAAGCAGAGCATGATAATAGGCACGATAAACTTTTTCGCGACATTCCTGATGCTGCTTTCGATAAGGGCCTATTCACTTATCGGCAACAGCAATATCCTCGTTATGGCCGGCATGGTATTGATGATAATGCTGTTTTTGATTTTTGCGATGATGAACATGTACATTTATCCTATACTGGTTACATTCGAGCTTCCAATAAAACAGATATACAAGAACGCATTGATATTTGCGACGGTCAAGTTCTTCCCGAACCTTGGGATACTTCTCTTAAGCGCGTTAATAATAGCGCTGACTTATGGCATGATAATACCCTTCAACCAGTTTGTAGGCATACTTCTGCTCCTGCTGATCACCGCCAGCCTTGTCGGCTTTATTACGAATTTCTACGCATATCCCAAACTCAAAAAGTATATGATATCCCGCGTCGAGGAGGATGAGGAAGAGGAAGACGATGAGGACGATGAGGACGAAGAAGCAGATGAAGATGATGACGGGGACGAAGACGAAGAGGCCGACGAAAACGAAGCAGCGGGCAGCGAAGCAGGCAAGACCTTAATGCCGGGCTCGTTCGGAAACGTCATCGAGACTGAGACAAAGCCCTCCACTTTTTCAGAAGATCCCTCGGAGACCCAACCTGATGAGCCTTTTGAACCCGACAAGGATGAGCATACGGGCGACGACGGTGTCAAACGTTATTTCTGAGCCTTTTGAGCAACATCATACTTTGGGCGTCAATACAAAAAATCGGGAACTGTACGTAACGTACAGTTCTTTTTATTTCTAAAGCTGCAACAATGTCGATAGGTTAACATAAAATATACAGAGGTGATTGTTATGCCGAATCAATTGCATTCACATGGGTTTGCAGGCGGTACATCATTTGCAGATGGGCATGCGCACCAGTATATGGGAGTAACAAGCCTGGTCATGGATTATCCGGGTCACGTTCATCTTATGGCTGATAATACGTCATTTGTCAATGGTCATTTGCATGCATTCAGGTTTGTAACGAGTCCCGCGATATATTTCGAGGGCGGTCACTACCATCTGTACCGGGGCGCTACTGAGGTCGCGGACAGGCATACTCACGATATGCAAGGTCCTACGATAATATACGCAGGTTAGAATAATAAAAAATCGCAAGTGCATATTGCCCTTGCGATTTTTAATAAGTCCCTGCCGTATTCGTTTCAATCGGGAAGTCCATATTCCTTTTTGATCGCATTTATTGCTTTATCAACGTCTTTTTCATATATGAGATACGAAATATCGGTCTCGGAAGTGGTAACCAGCTTGATTTCGACACCTTCCTCCGCAAGGAGGGTAAAAAGGCGGGCAGCAACTCCGGGAATGTTCTTCATGCCTTCTCCGAATACCTGGAGCTTTGTGTTGTCCGCATCGACCTCGATGCGAAGATCTCTGGCGTTCTTTTTAAAGTCGTTCAGCGCACTCAGGGCATTTACGAGATCGCCGGAGGGAAGGCTGAAGGAAATATTGATGCTCCCGCGGAACGGCGGAGCCTGGCTGATCATGTCAATGTTGATGTCCCTGCCCGCGATCACATTGAACAGCTCGGATATCAGTCTCGTGTCGTTAGGCAGCTTATCAATCGTGACAAGAGCGACATTATAGGTAACATTTATGCAGGATACAGGTTTGACAGACATTTCTTTGCACCTCCAATAATCGCACTATACTATTTTATTCTGCGCTTATCAAATCATTCATGTCATACATTCCGGGCTTTTTACCGCAGATGAACCGGGCCGCGCGCAGGGCGCCCGATCCCAGGATATCTCTGGACATAGCTTTGTGGGTTATTTCGATTATTTCGTCATTGCCGGCGAACATTACCGTGTGGTCTCCTACAATTGTTCCGCCTCGAATGGCGTGTATGCCTATTTCAGTCTTGCTCCTCTTTTTTCTGCGTGAATGTCTGTCATAAATATATTCCTGCTTCTGGTCAAGCACGGAATTTATCGAATCCGCTATAGCCAGCGCGGTGCCGCTTGGAGCGTCGATTTTCTGGTTGTGGTGCTTCTCCATGATCTCGATGTCAAAGTTGGTCTCAAGAACCTTTGCAGCCTTCTTTACAAGATCTATGAGCAGGTTGATCCCTAGAGACATGTTTGCCGAATGGAATACCGGTATTTTTTTTGAAATCTCCTCGAGTGAACCTTTCTGAATAGGGGACAAGCCTGTGGTTGCGATAACGGCCGGAAGCTTTTTTTCCAGGGCATAGGCCATCAGGCCTTCGAGAGCTGCCGGGTTTGAAAAGTCGATTATGACGTCGACTTTTACATTGCAGCTCTTGAGGTCGGTAAAAACGGGGTAGGGGTTCCTGCCGTTATCGGCTATATCGTAGCCTGCAGCGATTCTGAGGTCGTCATACTGTTCGGTTAGCCTTGTGATGACCTGGCCCATTTTACCGTTGCAGCCACTCATTAATATTTTAATCAAAGTGACACTTCCAATCTTCTTTTGAATAAGTCAAATCAAGCCGTAATTTTTCATCGCCTTTATAAGTATACCCTTGTTCTCTTCGGACATATCGACGAGAGGCATCCTGTTCTTTCCTACCTTCAGTCCCATAAGATTCATTGCTTCCTTTACGGGAATCGGGCTGACTTCGATGAAAAGCGCCTTGATCAGCTCCAGCGTTGCAAGCTGAAGTCTGCGGCTGCCCTCTATATTTCCGGACAGGAACTTCACGACAATATCGTGCGTATCACGCGGAATGATATTGGCCATTACGGAGATGACTCCCTTTCCGCCGAGAGACAGCAGGGGCACGATCAGCGCGTCTTCGCCGGAATAGACCGTAAAGTCCTCACCGCACAGGTTCACTATTTCTCCGACCTGGTTCAGGTTGCATTCCTTCACGCCCACAATGTTGTCTATTTCAGACAGCTTCTGGAGCGTTTCGGGGTTTATGTTCAGGTTCGTTCTGGATGGAACGTTGTAAATTAACATTGGTATGCTGATATTTTCGGCTATCACCTTGAAATGTTCGTATAACCCGCGCTGAGTCGTTTTGTTGTAATAGGGGCTCACGGAGAGGATCGCATCCGCTCCGACATCCTGTGCCTTCCTGCTCAGGTGTATGGCATGGCGCGTATCATTGCTGCCTGTACCGGCAATGACGGGTACTCTGCCATTTACCTTCCTGACGGTGTGTTCGATGACCGAAACATGTTCATCATCGGGCATGGTGGATGCTTCACCGGTTGTTCCGCAAATCACGATCGCATCCGTACCTTCTTTTATCTGGAACTCTATCAGTTCGCCGAGTTTGTCAAAATCCACGCCGTCTTCGGTAAAGGGGGTTATGATCGCGACACCGGAACCGGTAAAAATACACTTCTTCATTCTGATCATCCTTTCAGATTGATAATGCCTCTTACAGCCAGCCTTCGGCCTTTAGAAGCTCAGCCATCAGCACGCCGCCGCCTGCAGCGCCTCTTATCGTATTGTGGGACAGGCAGGTAAATTTATAGTCGAACAGATTGTCCTCACGCAGCCTGCCTACGGCAATGCCCATACCATTTTCTATATTTCTGTCCAGCCTGGTCTGCGGCCTGTCAGGTTCTTCGAAATAGGTGAGGAATCGCTCGGGAGCGCTGGGAAGCTTCAATTCCTGCGGCTTGCCTTTGAATTCCTTCCAGCAGTTCAATATCTCATCCTTTGAAGGTTTGTTCCTGAAAGAAACGTAAACAGCGGCCATATGACCATCGGAAACAGGTACCCTGTAACACTGCGCCGAAATGGCGGGACCTTCCGAAAGTATGATCTTGTCGCCTTCGACAGAACCCCATATCTTCAGTGGTTCCTTCTCACTCTTTTCTTCTTCTCCTCCGATGTAGGGTATTACGTTGTCGAGTATATCAGGCCAGTCCTTGAATACCTTGCTCGCGCCCGATATTGCCTGATAGGTGGAGGCCAGCACTTTTTCGGGACCGAAACCCATAAGAGCATGCACCGGAGGCACGTAGCTCTGAAGCGAGCAGTTTGATTTGACCGCTATGAAGCCTCTTTTCGTACCCAGACGCTTTCTCTGTTTCTCTATAATTGCAGTATGCCCAGGGTTGATTTCAGGTATGATCATCGGTACGTCTTCGGTTAATCTGTGTGCCGAATTGTTTGAAATAACCGGTATTTCAGCTTTGGCGTATTTTTCTTCCAATTCCCGTATTTCGTCCTTTTTCATGTCGACGGCACAGAAGACGGCTTCGACCTCATCAGCCATTTTACTGATTTCCGTGACATTTTTCACAACTATGCCCTTAACGTTTTCGGGCATCGGCAAGTCCAGTTTCCAGCGGCCTTCGACGGCTTTTTCGTAAGGAAGGCCCGCAGACCTTTCACTTGCTGCTATTGCTGCAACTTCGAACCAGGGATGGTTTTCGAGGAGGGTGATAAAACGCTGCCCGACCATGCCTGTTCCGCCTATGATACCGACCTTCATTTTTTTACTCATCCTAATTCCTCCCATTGAATGTTTAAAGGAAATTCGCGCCGTACGGCGCTAAACATTCCCAAATAATAAATTAACTGCTGGCAAAGTGCCAACAGTCCTAAATTCAGTTTCCCGCGATTAAGCGGGTCAGAACTGGCAGCGCTCCATCAAAATGCTTGATGACAGTTGCAGCGCTATTTGCGCCTGCAACCAGGACACTATCCCGCAGGGGAACGCTCCTTCGGCAATTCACCCTTTTGCGCCGTTTCGCCGAACCCTGCGGTCCTCAGCGGCGTTACTCATGTGAAATGCACCTCTACCGTTACTTATGCTATTACAGTTTTAAATATAATAACATCGTAATGATGTGTTGTCAAATGTTTTCTGACGCAATAATACTGAAATAATACCGATGCTTATATTACAAAATGATTAAATTTGATCGGAATAGCGTTAAAAATGCCGATATAGAAGGAAGATGGGAGCTTCATGTCGAATAAATATTAGTAAATGCGATTATTTACCAATGAGAAGGGTGCTTTTATGCTGAAGGGACTACTCAGAAAAACAGCCGCGGCTTTGATTGCGGCAGCCGTAATGTTCACCTCGGCGCCAGTGCCTGCAAGCGCGGGTACGGTTCCAAACGTAGTCCGGGTCGGGCTCTATTATAAGGACAGCTCCGTAAACACGGCGCAATCGATTTTTGACCTGTCTGCTCAGGCTGGAATTATGCTGGGCTTTTCAAGTAATGAGAATTTTAACGAGATATACAGGACGCAAGGATCGTCAGTCATTTATATAAGGAAGGACGCTTACTATTATGTTACCGGCAGCGGACTAAAGGAGTATGACCCGTCGGCGCCGCCCGCAATCGGAGTAAAATTCGGACCTTATCATATTAAAATAGGAAGCGATTACAGCGACCAGTCGGCTGCTGCGGCGCAGGCGGAGTTATACCGTCAGTACGGAGTACAGGCTTTTATTGCGTTTGCTGATGCCTGGCAGGTCTGGGCAGGTTGTTATGAAAGCGACTCCATGGCGCAGGCTGAGATGAACAACATACGGAACCTTTTGGGCGAACTCGGATATACCGTCGTGCAGCCGTTATCTGCCGGAGTTATAGCAGTTGACGGGCAATATCAGCCGGTTTGCGCTTTTGTGAGCGGCTCGGCCTATTTCCAGGCAAGACCCGCGCCCGGGAATGATCCTCCAGTAATCAAAATAAAAGGAGTGCCGTACAGGGGAGCGATAGAGGTTAAAAGACTGTCGGGCAGCGACATGACCGTCATTAATGCGGTTACCATGCAGGAATACCTCTACGGTAATGTTCCGCCGGAAATAGGCGGCAAATCTCCTGCCGAAGCGATAAAAGCGCAGGCTATAGCATCGAAAATGTATGTGATAAACAACATGGGTAAGCATGCAAGGACTGGCTTCGATCTGACTGCGACGACAAGCGATCAGGTCTACAAGGGCTACAACAGCGAGACGCCGCAGAGCAATGCCGCGATCGACGAGGTCAAGGACAAGCTGATAATGTACGGAGACAAGCTTGCCGAGGCGATCTTCTACTTTGCTTCGGGCGGAGGCAGCACCGAGGACGTAAGGAATGTCTGGGGCTCTTCATACCCCTATCTTGTCAGTGTAGATGATCAATACGAAAAAATATATACCTGGACAAAAACTCTGCGCGCCGCGGACGTCAGGGCGAAACTGCCAGAACTCGGCAATATTCTCAGTGTCGCAATCACACAGACCGCGCCGCGGACGGGAAGAGTTACCCAGCTTGCGGTAACAGGTACAAGCAGGGGCGTGCCGGAATATTTTACGCGGGAGAGGACAAGGACGCTGTTCGGGCTTGACAGCCAGTTATATACAATTACTTCGGACGCCGATGTATTTGCGGCTACCGTTTCAAATACGCCCGTGGCTTCAGCGGGGCTGCCGACCGGCAATACAGCCGGCGCTTACGCAAATATAGCAGACAATGCTATCGCTTTGGGTTACGCAGAAGGCGGGAGCAGTAATATTTCAACTGCCGGGGACGATACGGGAATTATTGACGGCAATACTTCCGGCATGAATTTCGCAACACCGGCCGACGGTATGGCACAGGCAAACTATGCGACGCCTGGAACCGACTCAATAATACAGCTGCCTACAAGTTCAACTCCCATGAGGACTCAGCTCGGAGGCAAAAAAGTGGTTACGGCTACCGGTGTAGTCACTTTGAGCGGTACGAACAACAAGATCACCATACTTGGCGCTGACGGAAATACGAAAAAAGCCGCTGTAGTGCCGGAAACGTACACGTTCACGGGCAAAGGCTGGGGTCATGCCGTCGGAATGAGTCAGGAAGGCGCAATAGGCATGGGGAAAGCCGGCTTTACGTATGATCAGATACTGACACATTTTTTTCAGGGAACACAGATAGCGGGATAGATATAGGTTGGATATTGTAAAATGCACTAGCTTCATGTATTATTTCTCTTGTGGTGGAAATATATAAGTAGATTTAGTGCATTTTTCATGCGCTTCGATGCAATGGAAGACACAATGGAACAATAGAAGGCATAACGGACGGAAACAGGAGAGAAATGAAATCAAGCGACTTTTATTACGATCTTCCGCAGGAACTGATAGCACAGGAACCTTTAAAGGAAAGAAGCAGCTCGAGGCTTCTGGTACTTGACAGAAATACGGGGGGGATCGAGCACCGTATATTCAGCGATATAAAGGAATACCTCAGGCCCGGCGACTGTCTCGTACTGAACGATACGAGGGTCATTCCGGCCAGGTTGCTGGGCGCCAGGGAAGATACAGGCGGAAAGATCGAATTCGTACTGCTCAAAAACATAGAGGGCGACGTCTGGGAAGTAATACTCAAGCCCGGAAGGCGGGCAAAGCCGGGAGCCAGATTCGTGTTTGGCGGAGGGGACCTCCGCGCTGAAATAATCGAAGTGGTGGAAGGCGGGAACCGGCTTGTGCGCTTCGAATATAAGGGAATCTTTCAGGAAGTCCTGGACAGGGTAGGTATCATACCTCTACCTCCTTATATAACGAAAAAGCTCGAAGACGCTGAAAGATACCAGACCGTTTATTCCAGATACCGCGGATCGGCGGCAGCTCCGACAGCAGGACTGCATTTTACGCAGACGCTGCTCGGTGAATTGAAGCAGGAGGGCATAGATCTGGCTTACCTGACGCTTCACGTAGGCCTTGGAACCTTCAGGCCGGTCAAGGTCGAAAATGTTGAAGAGCATGTCATGCATTCGGAATATTACGTATTGAGTCCGGACGCCGCAAAGACCATCAACATGGCAAGGGCGGCTGGCGGAAGGATAATCTCCGTCGGAACGACAAGCTGCCGCGTGCTGGAGGCCATAAGCTCGGATGATGGATATATAGAGCCTTCTGAAGGCTGGACGAGCATTTTCATTTATCCGGGCTACAGGTTTAAAATAGTAGATGCGCTCATTACGAACTTCCATCTTCCCGAATCGACACTGATAATGCTTGTCAGCGCTTTTGCAGGCAAGGACAGGATCATGGAGGCTTATCATACTGCAGTGGAAAACAAATACAGATTTTTCAGCTTTGGAGATGCAATGCTGATAAAATAAGCGGAGAAGCTCGACATCACGGCGAGCAGCAACATTAAAGGAGATTGCGATGCCAGCTTTAAGGTACGAATTGATAAAGAAATGCAAGCAGACGGGAGCAAGGCTCGGAGTAGTCCATACGCCGCATGGATCATTTGAAACACCCGTATTCATGCCTGTCGGCACCCAGGCGACTGTCAAGGGTATGACTCCTGATGAACTCAAGGAAGTAGATGCGAAGATAATACTCAGCAATACATACCACCTGTACATGAGGCCCGGAAATGAACTGGTGCGCGAGGCCGGAGGACTGCACAGCTTCATGCACTGGGACAGGCCGATACTGACAGACAGCGGTGGTTTTCAGGTGTTCAGCCTGAGCGACCTCAGGCACATCACTGAGGAAGGCGTTACCTTCAAATCGCATATTGACGGTTCAAAGCATGTCTTTACGCCCGAATTGGCGGTAAAGATTCAGAATGACCTCGGTTCCGATATAATGATGTCGTTCGATGAATGCACCCCTTATCCCGCGGACCGCGATTATGCCAAAAAGTCGCTCGAAAGGACCACGCGCTGGGCAGAACGGTGCAAGGAGGCACATAAAAATACCGAAAAGCAGGCATTGTTCGGAATAGTTCAGGGCAGCGTTTACGAAGACTTGAGGCAGCAGAGCGCAAGGGAGCTTGTAGCGCTCGACTTTCCGGGGTACTCTATAGGCGGGCTGAGCGTAGGCGAACCGGCCGCGGATATGTATAAGATGCTCGAATGTACCGTGCCGCTCCTCCCGGAAGACAAGCCAAGGTACCTGATGGGCGTCGGAAGCCCGGATTACCTTATAGAAGGGGCCATCAGGGGGATAGACATGTTCGACTGCGTGCTGCCTACGCGCATCGGGCGCAACGGGACCGTTATGACGAGCAGGGGCAGGATTATAGCTCGTGATGCAAAGTATGCAAGAGATTTCTCACCGTTGGATCCCGAATGCGACTGTTATGCCTGCAGAAATTTTACAAGGGCTTACATCCGGCATTTGCTCAAAGCACAGGAAGTGCTCGGTATCAGACTGACTACCTGGCATAACCTAAAATTCCTTTTGGACTTGATGAAAAAGGTAAGACAGGCTATAATGGATGATAGACTTGGAGATTTCAGGAATGAGTTTTTTGCAGCGTACGGTTACAAGCTGTAAAAATAGTAAAAGATTATTAAGGTTATATAACCTATAATAAAATACAAGCAATAATGGAGGAAAACTATGCCAACAGGACAGGGCGGCGGCCTTTTATTAACATTGGGCTACCTTGTATTTTTCATCCTGATCATGTACCTGATGATATTCCTGCCCCAGAAGAGAAGGGACAAGAAAGCCAAAGCAATGCTCGAAGCGATGCAGGTAGGCAATACGGTCATCACGATCGGCGGCGTCACAGGTAAGATCATCAACATCAAAGACGACGAGATTACTGTCGAGACCGGTGTTGAAAAAGCAAAGCTCAATTTCAAGAAATGGGCGATCAAAGAAGTGGTCAAACCGGTCGAATCCTGATTCGACGGCTTTAAAATCCCAGGGACTTAGGCGTCCCCGGGATTTTTGTGTTACGGTATATCGTGCGACGACGGCAAAATCAGGTTCTATTCCTGCCCGCAGGCTAATATGTATATTGTATGATGCAATACATGCTGCGATTTTGCAGCATGTCAACATGCGTACAGGAGTGATTAACGTGCCCAAAATGTCGAATGCGAATACCGGCGTCGTCGCAAATGAAAAAATGAGTCTGTTTTCCCTGCTGAAGGGACTGCTGGTTTCATACGTCATTACCATACCGGCGTTCATGCTGTTTGCCCTGATACTTGCAAATACCGATTTTCCACAGCGCCTAGCGACTCCGGCCGTAGTGGTCACTACTATTGTCAGCGTGCTAACGGCGGGTGCGATTTCAACGAAGGGGATACGTAAAAGAGGCTGGCTCAACGGAAGCATTGTCGGCCTTGTATACATGATCTTTCTATATGTTATAAGCAGTCTCGTTTACAATGACTTCACAATCGACAAATATGTTGTGACTATGTCTATCATAGGCATACTTGCGGGAGCGATCGGGGGCATAGTGGGCATCAATGCCAAGGGAGCCGTAAAATACAAGCACTCCTGAGAGTATTGTAATGAATAAGCATCTATTAGTGCCAATAGTGCCAGATCGTATACTGATCCAAACCCGAAATAATAATATTCGAAAAACCGTCGGAGTACCTTGTTCATTGTTGGGCAAGGTACTTTTTTTTATTGAAAATAGCAGAAGTGCAGCATACTATCGATATGCCTGCGTTTTAATCGATTTCTCATATCGCCAAATATTCATGCCGTTCTGTCTGCAATCTAGAAAATAGTAGAAATAATGTAGAATAATGTGCTAATATAGTATTGAAATAAATGCCTTATCCTGTTTTCGCTGTGAGGTGCATATGCCCGTATCGATCAGTAATCTGCTGAAGGAATATATAAAGGTTTATAAACCGGATGAATGGCTTTTTGAGGGCGTCGAGCCTGGCAGCCATTTGACGGAAAGGTCGGTGCGGCGTGTCCTTGAAAATGCCTGCTGAGGTATATACAGGAACTGCTGGGACACAGCAGCAGTAAAACCACTGAAATATATACGCATGTAAGTACCGGCGCACTTAAAAAGATTCAAAGCCCATTGGACAGCCTTGAATTCAGCTAGATTGCACTTACCAGACACACTACGCTGATACCACTTGATGTATACAATAACACGACATATGTCGCAGATACCAATGAAATAGTGAAATACACGGCATGCGTCGTAAAATCCGATGACAGGTATACATTATATGACACATGTCTGAACATAAGTAATTAGGTGAAATATCGCTCGTCGGACGTTGCCCGGGCTCCGCCGCCGGGCGAATTAATCGCTCTGCGTATTATTGTTTAAAACTTTGAAGGAGAAAATTAAATGGATGGTTGTATGGTATGTGATTCGTTAAATGGAAAGATAGAAATACCTGGGGGGATAATATACTCTACACAGTATTGGGTTATTGACCACTGTATTGGGCCGTTTGGTTTAGGTTCTTTAATTGTTAAGCCTAAAAGGCATAGTGTGCATTATTGGGAATTAACCGATGCAGAAACAGATGAAGTTGGGAAGTTGTTAAAATTAGCTTCAAAAACTATTGAAACTATACTTATGCCAGATCAAGTATATATTTGTTTATGGTCACATATGAATTGGATTCCTGTGCATATTCATTTTTTATTACAACCAGTATGGAATGAAATGAAAATGGAATATGAAAAGTCAGGGGCATATTTGCAAATAGATATGGTAGAGAAAAATAATTTTGCACCAAGAGAAAAAGTTGAAGAGTTTGTCAAAAAAGCAAAAGAGGTATTCAATCAGTTTATTAATGAATAGCAAACGGAGATGACATAAATGATTGTCAAAGGAAATCCGGTAAAAGAGGTATCTAATAGTATAGGCTTTAGGGTCAAACAAGATACAGTGGATGAAATATTTTGTGTTTACTTTTGACTTCCCAGAGGATATATCCAATCGTACTATAATATGTTGCTTCACTTTCACTGCTCGCCCATGCAACCGGGGTGGCGAGCACCGCCAGGGAGAAGGGCTAGCGAGGGTCACAGCTCGTCGGCGTCGCGACTGCTGGAACGTTAGCTGAAATCGAACGAAAATGGGAGCGACATGATGTCGCGCATATGATAGAATGTCTTTGGAGCTTTTTTGAAAATTAGGAGATTGTAAATGAAAAAGCTATTTTATTTCATATTTGTATTCTTACTAATAACTGTAATATTATTTTTTAGCGGATATAGATTTACAGCTAGAACCGCAGCTGAAGCTCATTCATTACTTAATAAAGGCTCAAAGCTGGTTCAAATAGTAAAAAGTAATTTTGGCGAGGTATATATTTATAAGACTAATGATTACTATTTAACGATTATACCTGAAAAGAAAGGCTTTTTGTGGCTGGCTCCATACAGTATTTCAACAAAAGATATTAATGATAAAAATGATAGTGTTCGAACTATAGGTTGGGCAAGTTCTTCAGGACCTTATATATTGGGAACGGTTCTTGTTGTAGAAGTGCAGGATGATAACGTGGCATATATTGAAGCAGGTCCGGCAATAGAAAGAGTAAAAAAGAAAGTAGAAAAAGGCAAATATATAGTATTTGAGTGGGATAAAGCATATAACAGTCATAACATTAACCCAATAGCATTATCACAAGATGGAACCCAATTGTATATGTATGGTTATGATCCAGCTACTCCGAATTATTTAGATCAAAAAGAGTTAAGGTGGCATAAAATTCAGTAGTAAATTTTTAGAGCCTCCCATCCGTGGTCGGCACTGAATAGAGGGCCGTTCGACTTCAGCTAACAAAGCAGTCGGCGAAAGGGCACGGCAGTAAAAAGCAAACATCTCCACCTCCATTCGACTGCAGATCGGGCAGTGCCACACCGATTCGCTGGGCTGGCCGTTTCGCTCCGCTTCACTGCTCGCCCATGCAACCGGGGTGCGAGCACTGCCAGGGAGAGGGGCTAGCGTGGGTCACAGCTCATCGGCGTCGCGACTGCTGAGACGTTATATGAAACCTACGCAAAGTGCGCGACATCGTGTCGCAAGTAGAAAAACCAAGAGGAGGTCATGGCATGCTTAGGCTTTCTACAATTTTTTTATTCCTTTCTTCAATATCTTTACTAAACCTTTTAAGGTTATGTCAAATTGGACCGTATTGGGAAGTCCCAAACGGTATAGTTGGGCAAATGGGTCTTTCTGCATTTTTAGGTGAGCTATCTCTTCTAATTAGTGTAGTATTTTTCTTCATTAAGATTAAGAATTTTACTAAAGCTAAATTGAAAACAAAAATTGTGTTTGTGGTTTGGATATTATGTGCTATTGTTTCTGTTATTCTAATTTTCTTGAATGGCACTCCAATTGATGCTTTTAGGATATATGATCCATTGATTCAAGTAAGAACTGGAATTTTCTTTTTGCTTGGAGTTGTTATAAGTTGTATATTAATGGCGATATTGGTTAGGGATTATACTATGTGTTTAAAAAATAGAGGAAAGTAGGTTTAAGGAGCTCCCGTCTGTGGTCGCTTCTGAGTTGCGGGGCGTTGGCTACGTATAACAAAGCAATCAGCGCAATGACGTGTACGGTCTGAGTCCCGGATTTGGCTTCCGAAATGATAGTCCCTGCAGCACGCCACACCGATTCGCTGGGCTGACCGTTTCGCTCCGCTTCACTGCTCGCCCATGCAACCGGGGCGCGAGCACCGCCAGGGAGAGGGGCTTCGAGTGTCCAGCTCATCGGCGTCGCGACTGCTAGAAGTTAGGCGAAATTGGCTGTAAGTACCCGCGGCGTCGTGTCACGAATTGAATTAAGTAAAGGCGTTGGAGAATTTTGAAGGCAAATTGATATTATATCAAAAATTTGATATAATATGCATATAATATTCGCGGAGGTGCATTTTATATGCCATCAATAAGGCCAAGTTCGGATTTAAGGAATAACTATAATGAAATATCAAAGTTTTGTCATGAGTATAGTGAGCCTGTCTATATAACAAAAAATGGACAGGGTGATTTGGCTGTTATGAGTATAGAAACATATGAACGCCTTGTTGGTAGATTTGAATTATATAAGTTGCTAGATGAAGGTCTCGAAGCTGCCAAAATGAAAAAGGTTCGAAATTTTCGTGAAGCTATAAAAGATATTCAGAAAGGTTAAGAGATGGAAAAGTATCAAATAGAAACTACTGAACCTGCTGAAAATGATCTATTTGAGGTTAAAAGGTATATATCTGAAGAGCTTCTAGAACCAAGGGTAGCCGAAAGAATTATTAATAAAATTGCTGAAGCGATTTTTGAGCTTGAAGAAATGCCACTCAGAAACGCTTTAGTAATAGATGAACGATTGGCTTTAGTTGGAATAAGGAAGCTAATTATTGATAATTATATTATTTTTTATATTGTGGATGAGGGAAGACGAATTGTAACAATAATTAGGATTTTATTTGGCAGACGAGATTGGGTTAATTTACTGTAAGTGTCTATGTAGAGTTTTAGGTCGCTGCATCGGTGCAGCTCTTGCCTCTGGGGACAGCCAACTTCGCCTAACAAAGCAGCCGGCGAAAGGGCAAGGCAGTAAAAAGCAAACATCTCCTCCTCCATTCGACTGCAGATCGGGCAGTGCCACACCGATTCGCTGGGCTGGCCGTTTCGCACCGCTTCACTGCTCGCCATGCAACCGGGGTACGAGCACCGCCAGGGAGAGGGGCTTCGAGTGCCCAGCTCATCGGCGTCGCGACTGCTGAGACGTTATATGAAACCGACGCCGGGTTACGCGCCCAGGCTCCGCCGTCGGGCGGAATATATATATTTTGGGTTGGTAAAGGAGCAAAAATGATAACTATATCAGTGGAAGACCCCAAAAACAAAGATGCAACTGGGTTGTTAAATGAACTATCTTCAGAGTTGGAAACAATTACTGGAAGTAGTGGAAGGAGTTCGTTTAATATAGATGATGTAATTATACCGAAATCATTGTTTGTTATTGCCAGAGATTCTAAAGGTAAAGCTGTAGGATGTGGATCATTTCGGCCTATAAATGAAAACATAGCAGAAGTAAAGAGAATGTATGCAAAACAAAAAGGAAAAGGAATAGGAAAAGATATACTACTATTTTTAGAGGAACAGGCAAAGAAACTAGGATACAAAAAGCTTTGGCTGGAAACACGCTTGATTAATGAGCGGGCAGTATCCTTTTATAAATATAATGGATATATGAGAATCCAAAACTATGGAAGGTATGTTGATAAACCGGAAGCAATATGTTTTGAAAAAATTTTATAAGAAATATCCCAGTCTTGGCTCCGGTCGTGCGACTGGGACCGGCGATAGCTTCACATAACAAAGCAGTTGGTGCAAGGGCACTGGTAGCACGGAGCAAACATCTCCTCTTCCATTCGACTGCAGCACGAGCAGTGCCACACCAATTCACGGGGCTGGCCGTTTCGATCTGTTTCACTGCTCGCCCATGCAACCGGGGTGCGAGCACCACCAGGGAGAAGGGCTTCGCGGGGGTCCAGTTCATAGGCGTCGCGACTGCTGAGACGTTATATGCAATACCATCCATCAACGTCACCCGCGCTCCGGCCGTCGGTCGAATACCAGAAAGTGAGGTAGATATGTTTATGAATGGCGATGGAGAAAACGAAAAAACTGAAGAAAACGAATTGGGAAAAAGTATTAGTGAAATAAAAGAATGGCAGGATAATCAATACAATCCCGGATATTATATTGGGACTGGAAGAGTTGCAAGACCTATAAGTAGTTTAAGCAAATATCCTATTATAATTCTAGTATTCGGTATTGTAGGGGTAATAATAAGTATCTTAACTTACATTTCAGCAGAAAAATTAGTATCAAATATATTGAGTATTATAATGGGTTTTATTATATCACTATGCTTGATATATGGAGGGATTGTACGACTAAGAGAAAAGAAGAAAAAGAGCAAATGAAAAAGGAAGTTGAAAGACGGTTACAGATTAGACTCCGCCGTACGACCAGAGAGCGGGCTATACTGCGCATAATAAAGCAGTCGGCGCAGGGGTGTATATAGTCTAGCCCCTGATTTGGTTCCTAGCATAAAGGTCCCTGCAGCACGCCACACCGATTCGCTGAGCTGGTCGTTTCGTTCGGCTTCACTGCTCGACCATGCAACCGGGGTGCAAACACCGCCAGGGAGAATGGCTTTACGGATCCAGCTCATCGGCATTGCGACTGCTGAGACGTTATATACAATATGGCCTGTCAAACGTCGCCCGGGGCTCCGGCCTTCGGGCGAAAAGTTGGCGCTCTGCATATTTGTTATATATTATTGCGAATCTATAGAAGGAGATGGGTATTTGAAAACTAAATTTGTCGTGCCAATTATATCGTTCGTGATTATAATTTCTGCACTGATTTCATACAGGTTATTTCATGTTAATATGTGGAATAATGGCTTTGCTGCCCCATATAAAATAAACCTTAATATCCAGGGAAAGCAAAATCAAATTTACATAGATGATAAGCATAGTCAATCTCTTGTTAAAGAAATAAATAAATTAATTATATTTGACATGCCAAATACATTAGGCCTGGATTCTCCAGCCGATAAGAATGATGTTAAGGGAATAGAAGAATTCGCAGTAGAATACGTTTATGATAAACCGCAGAATATCTCTGTAAACAATCCTGACATTGAGCAAGTTCAATTTATTGAGATGATTTTTCCTTTAGATATAAAGTGGGAGAATCAAGTTTATATAAAAACAAAAGATGATCTATTTTATTTCATCGGAAATAGACCTGATTTAGGCGCTCTAGTAAGGTCAGCCGTTTATTAGGAAAGTAATGCTTACCTCGTAATTTTCATATATGTTGAACTAAGCGAGATAAAACAAAAGGTAAGGTAATCCGATCTTAACTTCGCCGAGCGGTCGGAGGACAGGCCATACTTCACATAACAAAGCAGTCAGCGAAAGGTTGCTTGGGGAAAGTCATCCGGCCTAATACTATTAACATCGGAAGCACGTGCAGTGCCACACCGATTCGCTGGGCTGGCTGTTTCACTCCGCTTAACTGCTCGCCCATGCAACCGGGGTGACGGGCAACGCCGGGGAGAAGGACTTTGAGGGTCCAGCTCATCGGCGCCGCGACTACTGAGACGTTATATGCAATATGGCCTGTAAAACGCCGCCCTGGCCTCCGACCGCCGGGCAGATCTATGATATAAAATCAACAGGAGAGTAAATACAATGTTCAAGATTGAGAAGATTGGTTACGACAAGTTGGAGATTCTTTTACGTATGTACCGAGAAAAAGCAGAATGGTTAAATAAAATCGGACAACCAATGTGGAATATAGAGTTACTTGAAAAAGAAAACTTTATTAAAAAGTATAACGACCCTGAGTGTTTTATCACATATATCAATGATATCCCGATAGGTGGATTTATTTTAGTGAAAAGTGATGATTTTTTATGGGGGTTAAATAGTCATTTGGGTGCTTATTATATCCATAAACTTGTTGTTAAGAATGGCTACACAGGTCAAGGAAATGCACAAAAAATGATAAACTGGATAGAAAGGTATGCCAGGAAGGCAGGGAAAGAAAAAGTAAGATTAGATTGCTATGAGGACCGAAAATATTTGATGCAATTATATGCAAGTTGCGGATTTAATTTAATAGGAGTTAAGATTATGCCAGATGGTACAAGAATAGCACAATTTGAAAAAGGGCTATAGTATTTTGTTATCATCTATAAAAAAATAAGTTGATTCCACTGTTTTTACTAACTCCGGCCTCGACTCCGCCGTCGGGCGATATAGTCGCTCTGCGTATCGGTTATATGGTGTGAATTCAGGATTATTTATATTAGGTGAAAGGGCAAAATTATATGTTTGTTCGAAAGCAAAAAAACAAAATTGCTGTTTTTTTATCAGTATTGGTTGTTGCTTCAATAGCTATTTATTGCAAAGTTGCCATAAACTTTAGGGAGGTATTAGTACTGGATTTATCTGACATTGAGCAAATGAATATTGGTTCCGAAATGCCGAAACTGTTATATGCCGATAAAAAGTCAGCGATTATGCAGGGCACATTTGGAATAGTGGTATACAGTTTTAGTAATTCAAAAGTTACCGATCGTATTTCACAAAAGCAGCTTAAGTCATATGGCTTAGTAATGCCATACGCAACCGTCTCTCAGGATGGTTCAGCGATCTATATTAGGGATCATAATAAGAACGGTGCAAAAAACCTTACTTATCTAGAATACAGTATAAGCACTAGAGAGATGAAGAAAATATCACAGCAGCCGGTTGACTTATTTACACCCATCCTAATTAAGACACCGGGGTATAATGAACAATACGATAAATATTTTGATTTTCATTATCTTATAAACGACACTATTGTGGAGGTAGATAATTCGTTTATATATCTACGAGCGAATTCAGATTGGAGCATGAAAAGCCTGCAAATAATTATTTGTAAGTATTCGGATAGTACCAGTAATGTTTACAATGTGTTTTGATATATTCTTATATTCATAAGAGGATACAGTGGTATGAAAGAATTATTACTAGATAGACCTGATATGAGATATAAAAAGAGTTTTGAGAATTATACATTGGCTTATCAGGAAATTAGCGATATACGATATTTTAATATGTATAAAAAAGCACTTGAGGATTTCCCTAATTATTTAAATGATTTATATAATCATTCCCAAGGGAAAAACTACCCGAAGGATGGGTAAAGACGTCAACATTCTGGTTGATACATGATGAAGAGGTTGTAGGGGTAGTCAGGATAAGGCATCAGGAGATAGAATGTGCTGGCCACATAGGTTTTTACATATCACCAAATATGAGGAAGATGATGAAAATTTGTACAAATACTGTATAAAGATCCGGCCTTGAACAAAGCAGTCGGCGCAAGGGCACGGCAGCAAAAGCAAACGGCTCCTTTACTATTCGTACTGCAGCATGCGCAGTACGCTCAGATACAGATTGAGGAGGGAAAAGTATGAAAGACATTGATGAGCTTAAGAAAATTGCAGTATTGATTGATGCGGATAATGCGCAGCTTACGAAGTTGAAACCAATATTGGCTGAAATCTCGACACATGGTCACATTATCGTAAAAAGGGCATATGGAGATTGGTCCAGCCCAGTACTGAAGAATTGGAAAAGTGAATTAAATGAATTGGCAATTCAGCCGATCCAGCAATTTTCCTACACGACCGGGAAAAATTCCACCGATGCAGCTATGATTATCGATGCAATGGATTTGCTTTATACAGCAAAGTATGACGCGTTTGTTTTAGTCTCAAGTGATAGTGATTTTACAATGCTTGCATCAAGATTACGAACATCTGAAATATACGTTTTTGGTGTTGGTGAACAAAAAACTCCAAAATCATTTAGAAATGCATGTGATGATTTCATGTTTACTGAATATCTGGGCGCCACGCAACTTGTTGAACCGGGAGTCTCTAAAACTACAATCCCTGAGGAACATGAAACTACAAAAACGTTAACTGCTCCAAAAGGTACAAATACAACTGATACTACTACAGCAGAATCTGTGCATAATGGAAATATAGAAGCCATTAGTTCTCTTCTTGATCTTGCTTATGAAAAGTATGCAGATGAAGGAGGTTGGGTAAATGTTAGTTATGCCGGGGATTTTATTAAACGATCAATGCCGGACTTTGATTCGCGATCTTTTGGGTTTTCAAAATTGACAGGATTGATAGCAAGTCTTCCTAAAAAATATGAAATGAAAAAATATAAAGGAAAAGGTACTACCAATATTATTGCTTATAAAAAGAAAAAGTCTGCATAACGTTGTCTCATCAGCACAGGTATTGTCCTGTGCCGGAAAAAATGCCTTTTCATTATTAGTGCAATGTGCTATAATATCAACGCAAACGACTTGTAAAAGTTGGTTAACGAAGCACTTAGGAGGGATACATATGAAGCATATAAAGACCATCAATAACGCTCAGCTGAAAAAGGATCTCAAGAATTCCGGCTGCGGCGAGTGCCAGACCTCATGCCAGTCGGCATGCAAGACGAGCTGCACGGTAGCAAACCAGAAATGCGAAAAGAGATAAATCGATCACAAAAAGCTTGAAACCATAACAGCGGGGGGCTTGTGCTCCTCGCTGTTTATGTGTTGGGACGGGGGATAAACAATGATCCATAGATTCAGGATGCACGGTGAAAATATAGTTTTGGATGTAAACAGCGGCGCTGTTCATATAATAGACGAGCTGTCGTATGAGCTGTTGGGGGTATTGGCGGACGACGCGGGCGAATTGGCTGAAAAAACCGAGGCAGCCGTTGTAGACGAACTATCGAATAAATATAATAAGGAAGAAATAACCGAGGCGTTATCCGAAATCAATGAACTTATTAAGAGCGGCCAGCTTTTTTCCAGGGATGAGCTCGAGGATTATATCGGGGATATCCTGGAGGAACGGAACAAAAAGCCCGTTGTAAAGGCTTTATGCCTGCATATAGCGCATGACTGCAATCTCAGGTGCAGGTATTGCTTTGCGTCAACCGGGGACTTCGGCGCCAAAAGGACTCTTATGCCCGCTGAGACAGGTAAAAACGCTATAGATTTCCTGATAGAGAATTCAGGCTCCAGGCGCAATCTCGAGGTCGACTTCTTCGGCGGTGAGCCGCTTATGAATTTTGACGCTGTCAAGGAAATAGTTCTATATGCCCTGAAAAGGCAGAAGGAAACGGGAAAGAACTTCCGCTTCACTATTACGACCAATGCCGTGCTTCTTAACGAGGAACACAGGAAGTTTATAAACGAGTATATGGGCAATGTCGTACTGAGCATAGACGGAAGGCCCGAGGTAAATGACAGGATGCGCTTCCGCGTCGACGGACGGGGGACTTATAACGATATAATGCCTAAAATAAAGGAAATGGCTGAATCCAGAGGACAGGACAATTATTATGTCAGAGGTACGTTCACACGTGAAAACCTTGATTTTTCACAGGACGTACTTCACCTCGCGGACGAGGGCTTCAGGCAGATATCGATAGAACCTGTCGTAGCGGCAAAGGATACGGGCTACGATATAAGACGCGAGGATCTGCCAAAGCTTTTCAACGAATATGAAGCTCTTGCGCGCGAGTATGTGGAAAGACGCAAGGGTGACGGCTGGTTTAATTTCTTCCACTTCATGCTCGATCTGGATCACGGCCCCTGTGCGATCAAAAGGATGAAGGGCTGCGGCTCCGGCCACGAATATATGGCCGTCACGCCTGAAGGAGATCTGTACCCTTGTCACCAGTTCGTCGGTATGGATGACTTCAAAATGGGCAATGTAAACTTGAAAACCGGAATCAACGGCTCCGTAAGGAATATGTTCGTTAAGGAGAACATCTACACAAAACCCGACTGTAAAAGGTGCTGGGCAAGGTTTTTCTGCAGCGGAGGCTGCGCAGCGAATGCCTGGCAGTTCAACAATAGCCTGGACAAGCCTTATGATATCGGTTGCGAGCTGGAGAGAAAACGTGTGGAATGCGCGCTATGGGTGAAGGCTGCGGAGTCGGGGGAGGATAACGGCTGATTAAGGCTATACCGGCAGATAGCGCCCTATAAATTAAATAAAGCATAATGAAGGCTTAATACAGTTGAATGATAATATAAGATGAAAGAGGGTGGAGCTTATATTAACAGTACACGATATCAAGAAAAATGAAGAGGTCAAAACCTTCCTGACGATTGCCGAGACACAGATGCGTGTGCTTGGCTTTACAGAGCATTCGTTCAGGCACGTTGGCATAGTTTCGGGAACGGCAGGAAATATTATGGAGCATCTGGGCTACTCTGAACGCGAGGTGGAGCTAGCCAGGATCGCCGGTTTTCTGCACGACATAGGGAACGCCGTGAACAGGAACGATCACGCGCATACGGGAGCCATATTGGCATACCAGCTCCTGACCAAGATGGGTATGGACTATAATGAGGCTGCAGACATAATGGCGGCAATAGGAAACCACGACGAGCATACGGGGACGGCTGTGAGTAATATTTCTGCGGCACTGATACTTGCCGATAAATCCGACGTTCATAGAAGCAGGGTCAGAAACACCGATTTTGCCACGTTCGATATCCATGACCGTGTAAATTATGCCGTTGAAAGATCTGTCATATCTGTCGATAAGGAAAAGAAAACGGCGGATCTTGTTCTAAAGATCGATACCGCGATATGCCCGGTAATGGACTATTTCGAGATATTTCTCGTAAGAATGACAATGAACAGGAGGGCGGCGGCGTTTTTGGGACTGCAGTTCCAGCTGTTCGTCAATGACTCAAGACTTATATAAGTTGCTTAAAACATCCATTTCCCTAGGAGGTATTTTGTATTGACTGGCTTGTACTATAGATATATAATAACTTCATGCGGTTACGAAAAAAAGGGGGATTTTTACAGATGAGAGGGAACAACGGGATTAAATTCTTCCTCGTTATTGCCTTGATTGCCGTGTTGACATACATTTGTTTCGCGGGCAATCTTTTCGGCATTAAGATTCGCGGTGCCATGGATATCGTTCCAGGTATCGACATCAATGGAGGAATTGACGCAACGCTTTATGCTGTAACGGACAACAACCGTAAACCTACGCAGAAGGAGCTTGACACCGCCAAAGTCATTATCGGTAAACGACTTGACAAGGAAGGGATACTTGACAGGGATCTCTCTACAGACGTGGCTAACGGTAGAATCATTCTCAGAATACCGTATGCTAAAGGCGAAACCAACTTCGATCCTGAAGCTACAATGACGAAATTAGTTCAAACGGCTATGCTGACATTCCAGGAAGTCGATGAAAGTAAAAGGGATTCCGATGGAAAACCGACATATGATCAAAGCAAAATAATCCTGGGAGGCACGGACGTTATCGACGCTACGCCGCAGAAGAACCCTGACAACGGCGGTATGCAGGTAGATTTGAAATTCAATGCCGACGGACAGAAGAAGTTCGCCGATGCTACCGGAAGGCTTGTAGGTAAGCAAATTGCTATTTTCATGGATGACCAGTTTATATCGGAAGCCCAGGTTCAGTCACATATAACTTCAGGCGACGCCAGGATAACGCTTGGTACGTCGTCGGATAAAGCCGCAACTGCTGAAGCGAAGGATCTTGCCGATACGATAAGATCCGGCGCTCTGCCGTTCAAACTTACGACGGAGTCGATGAACTCGATCAGCCCTCTTCTCGGCAAGGGTGCTCTTGATATAACGATCAAGGCATTCATTGTGGCATTTTTGCTGATCGCATTCTTTATGATTTTCTATTACAGGCTGCCTGGACTTATAGCGTCTATCGCGCTGTTTTCACTGGCTATAATGACGCTGCTTGCTATCTCATGGCTGGAAATCACGATGACAATATCCGGTCTCGCCGGCGTTGTGTTGGGTGTCGGCATGGGCGTCGATGCGAACGTCATCATTTTTGAACGAATAAAGGAAGAAATGCGTGCCGGAAAGACAGTTAAGGCATCTATCGACCTTGGTTTCCAAAGAGCATTGTCAGCCATCATCGACGGTAACGTAACGACCTTGATTGTAGCTGTAATAATGGGATATTTCGGCACAGGTATCATGGTATCATTCGCATACACACTGTTCGCCGGCGTTCTCATAAGCTTCTTCACGGCAATTACGCTTACGAAGACTATGATGAATGGCATAGCGGATTTCGACGCAGCCAAGAGACCTTGGCTGTATGGCATATAAGGAGGAGGCGCAGACATGGTAGATTTAATGGCTAAAAAGAATATCTTTTTTGTACTGTCCATCCTCATTTTCATTACGGGAATCGTTGCTACATTCGTCAACGGAGTGAAGCTGGACATACAGTTCCAGGGCGGAACGATAATGCAGATACAGATGCCGAACGACAAGTTCGATACGGAACGTGCAGGAGCTATCGTGGAGGAATCAATAGGAAAGCGTGCGAGCGTACAGAAATCGACAACGTACAACCCTAATGATGCTTCAAAAAACATAACGCTTATGGTACTGAATATAGGCAGCAACGAGACGCTCAACGATACGGAAAGATCTACAGTGCTCGCGGCTCTGAAAAAGGAATACAATATATCCAATGACGCTCAGATCACGGTAAACAGCGTCGCTCCGTTCATAGGAGATGAGATAAAAACGAATGCAACGTATGCGATCATACTGTCCGCAATTATCATTATACTCTACGTCTGGTACAGGTTCAGGGTAATGCATGGACTTTCCGCCGGTGTTTTCGCAGTGCTGGCGCTCGTTCACGACTGCTTCGTCATGTATGCCGTCTATGTCCTGTTCCGGATTCCGATCAACGACTCGTTCGTTGCCGCGGTACTGACCATAATAGGTTACTCGATCAACGATACGGTGGTCATATACGACAGAATAAGAGAGAATACGAGGATACTACGGAAGATGCCTGTACATGAGCTTGTCAACAAGAGCGTCATGCAGACGCTTGCAAGATCGATCAACACATCGGTCTGCACGTTGTTAAGCGTTGTCGTACTTTACGTCTTCGCAGCATACTTCAACATCCAGTCGCTCAAGGATTTCTCGTTCCCGCTGGTTGTCGGAATCATAAGCGGCTGCTATTCGACGATATTCATTGCAAGCCCGCTGTATATGGTATGGCAGGAGAGGAACATCAAAAAGAAAGCTGCTGCACGCAAGCCGGCAAAAGCTTGATACAGAGATACCACAACAATACAACAGTAAAACCTGGAGCCGGTATATTCAATATACCGGCTTTTTTGTGGAACGCAGGGATGGTTCTTTTGTTTCGTTTTGCTCGTAAAGCGAAACAAAAGAACCGTCCCTGCGTTCCAACCAAATTAAATTTGATGTAGAGAAATATGGAATATTGTGCTAATATGTTTTTAATGAAGTGGAGTATACTTTCTTTACAGAAGGAGAAATGTTAATGAACAATCCTGTAATTTTAGACGGCGCAAGGCTGGCAAAGGAAATAGAAGCCGAACTCAGTGCAAGAGTAGACAAAATAAAAGAGAAGGCAGGAATAACGCCTGTTCTGGCTACGATACTGGTCGGAAACAACCCGGCTTCGGTTACATACGTACGTATGAAGGGAAATGCCTGTAAACGCGTTGGTCTCGAATCCCTTAAGGTGGAAATGCCTGAAAGTACTACGACGGACGAACTGGTCGCAAAAATAGAAGAGCTCAACAAGGATGAAAGAGTTCATGGAATTCTGCTCCAGCATCCTGTCCCGGAGCAAATCGACGAACAGAAATGCTTCAATACTATATCGGTCAAAAAGGATGTGGATGGGGTCAATACTGATTCTTTCGGCAGGATGACAATGAAGCTTGACGCATACAAAAGCGCGACGCCGCTGTCCATTATGACCATCCTCAAATATTACAACATCGAAATAGCGGGAAAGGAAGCCGTTGTTGTTGGCAGAAGCCCGATTTTAGGCAAGCCGGTAGCAATGCTGCTGCTTAACGAAAACGCGACGGTAACGGTTTGTCACTCCAAAACTGAGAATCTTCCTGCGATTGTCAGAAGGGCCGATATCGTAGTCGGTGCAGTAGGTAAACCCAGATTCATCAAGGCTGACTGGATAAAGGAAGGCGCCGTGCTGGTGGATGCGGGTTACAACCCGGGCAATGTCGGGGATATCGACCTGGAAAACGCCGCGGCAAAATCCTCCGCTTATACGCCGGTTCCCGGAGGGGTCGGACCGATGACAATAACAAGCCTTATGCGCCAGACGGTAGAGGCGGCGGAGAAGGCTTACGGAATTTAGCGGAATACAGCATAAATATAAACGCGATATGAACGTAAATATAGGCGTAAATACAAACGGAAAATAAAAACGTGACGGTAACGGGATATAAGGAGTAAGGCAGGAAAGCAGGTGGGTCGGGTGGTAAAGGTCGGTTTGATAGGTTACGGCAGTATGGGAAGAATGTTAGTCAATGCTTTCATCAGGTCGGGCGCGCTGACTCCGGATGAAATAATAGTGTCGTCACGGACAAAAAGCAAACTGGATGCACTCAAAAACCAATGGGGAGATATCGTCATAGCCGGAGATAATACCGAAGCCGCAAGGCAGGCAAGATACATATTCGTGTGCGTAAAAGCTTCGGAAATGAAGGATGTTATCCTGGAAATCAAAAACTGCCTCGAACCGGGTTCGATTATCCTTTCGACGTCCGGCGCCGTTAAGCTAGCGCATATTGAAAAGCTTTCGCAGAGAAAAGCGGTGAAGCTCATACCAAGCATTACCTCCGAGGTATTGTCCGGGATATCTCTGGTTTGTTTCGGAAACGAAATTGTAGAAGCTGATAAGGAATTCATCGAAACGATACTGAACAAAATAAGCAGGGTTAAAATCGTAAACGAGGCTGATATTGGATTTGCCAGTGAGCTGACGAGCTGTATGCCGGGGCTTATGGCAAAGATTTTCAATGAGTTGTCGGATTCGGCCAAGCTTCATGATAGCGGCCTGACCGGCAATGAAATAGAAGAAATGCTCGTTTCGACTTTGTACGGCGCCGCCAAGCTCTTTTATGAGGCCGGGCTGAGCTTCGAGGATACTGTCAGGCGCGTTGCCACAAAAGGCGGAATAACCGAAGAAGGCGCAAAAGTACTGGGTTCGGGGTTGCCGCCAATATTCAGTGAGATGTTCGAGGTTACGCTGAATAAACGGAAGGCAGTAATGGAATGTACGGATAACTTGTTCGCGAACAGCTGAGAATTTCCAGCGGCGATGTCAACGGCGCGTCAACTATAGAAGAAGGTGACCTGATGCTTTGCCCTGTATGCAAAAGTGCGGTACTGGAGGACAAGGAACTCGAGGATGGCTTGAGAACAGCTGTATGTCCGGTATGCAGCGGTAGTTGGATACGCTACCCCGATTATGAAGAGTGGAAAAATAACGATCACAGTAATATCGATATCGGAAATTTCATAATTAAAGAAGAAGGCAGCGAGTCTAAAAAGGCCTGCCTTTGCCCTGATTGCGGAAGGATCATGATAAAGCACAGGGTATCGGCTGGACTGCCGTTTTCGATCGATCATTGCAATAGCTGCGGAGGCATATGGCTTTATAAGGGAGAATGGGAATCGATAGTGGCGTCGGGCTTGCACTTGCGGGTAAACGAATTTTTCACTTCCGAATGGCAGGATAGCATACGTGAGGAAATGACCAGGATGAGGCTGGAGGAAAAATACAAGGCCCGGTTCGGAAAAGAGAATTATTTGAAGCTGAAGGAAATCAGGGAATGGATACGTTCGGATGTGCACAAGGATGAGATCATAGCGTATCTGATAGACGATGACCCGTATAAAGTATGAGTCGTCCAATTAATGGCGGCGGGGCAGTCGCAGACTTAATATGCTGATATTTCAGGGGGCATTCGATTAAAAATGGATCAATACGCAAGCAGGCTCGAGATACGCATCGATTGGAGCGAAATAGATGCGTTCGGGCATATAAACAACCTGGCGATTATGAAGTACGCCCAGTCTGCGAGGGCAAACTATCTTGACATTCTGGGCCTGATGAAAATGCAGGCCGAGCAGAAAAAGGGACCGATACTTGCATCGATCAGCTGCCAGTTCAAAAAGCCGTTATATTACCCCGGGCATGTCACTATATGTACAAAAGTCGATGCTGTTAAAAACACCAGCTTCGGGCTGATACATGATATCTTGAACGATATGGGCGAGCTGGTCGCACAGGCCTGCGATATCATAGTATTCTATGACTTCAGCGCAGAGACGAAGCTTGAGATACCCCAGAAACTGCGCGGCAGACTGGAAAACGGCAAAGCTTGAGTATAGCATGCGTTAAGGAAGTATAAAGCTTACCGGCTAAAATTAGTTTTGTAAGGAGGTAGAGTATGGAGAGGCTGATCGATCTGTCGCAGACGATCATGAACGATATGCCCGTTTACCCGGGAGACATGGAGACAAAGCTGTACCGTGTCAACTGCTTTGAAACTGACCGTTACAACAATTTCAGGCTGGAGACCTGCATGCATGCCGGTACGCATATGGATTCGCCGATGCACATGTCCAAAGAAGCCGGATACATATCAGGATTGCCTTTGGACGTCTTTGCGGCGGAGGGTTGCCTGCTCGATGTGAGAGGACTTCGGACGATCGGTATGAAAGACAATTATGCGGATATTGTAAAGGAAAACGGCATAGTGCTGCTATACACCGGCTATGACAGTTTTTACGGCGAAGAAAGGTATTATTCAGATCATCCGGTTGTTACAAATGAAATGTGCAGTTTTTTCATTGAAAGGAAAATAAAAGCTGTGGGGATCGATCTCCCATCGCCGGATAGATATCCTTTCCCGGTACACAGGGCACTATTCGAAAACGGTATTTGCATCATCGAGAACCTCACTAACCTTGATAGACTGCTTAATGTTGGAGAATTCAAAGTCATGGCCTTCCCTCTAAAGATAAATGCCGACAGCTCGCCGATAAGAGCTGTTGCATGGATAAAATAAATTTCGGTACATACAATATGGAGGTTTGATATGAAACTGACTTCAGCCATTATAAAAGCAAAGGCTTCAGAACTGGGCTTCCACCTTTGCGGCATCGCCCCTGTTGAAAGATTCACGGGTCTGGGGATCAAAACAGATCCGCTGGCAGTATTTGCGGAATGCAAATCGGTTATCGTTGTCGCTATGAAATTTCTTGGAAGTACACTGAAGGCTTCATCAACGATACCTTATACCATACTGCGGAACGGACTCAGCCGCGAAATAGACATGAAGACGATGGAATTGTCCTATTTTATAGAGGAGCATGATCTGCTTGCGGTTCCGACAGGCGCTATCGAACCCTGCAATTACGATAATGAAATAAAAAAGACGGTGGGCCTGATATCGCTTAAAAATGCTGCCTACCTGGCCGGACTCGGAGTGATCGGCAAAAACACGCTGCTAATAACGCCGAAATACGGTAATATGGTATGGCTTGGCGCTGTACTTACAAATGCTGCACTGGAGCCCGATCCCGTAATGGAATACAATCCCTGCAAAGAATCCTGCAGCGCGTGCATTTCCAACTGCCCCGTGCAGGCTTTGGATGGCAGCAAATTTATGGATCAGATGAAATGCTGGAATTATGCGTTCGGAGAAGAGGACGGAGGAGAGTGGAGGATCAAGTGTTTCAAATGCCGGGCGGTCTGCCCTTACTCGAAGGGGTTTAAACTGCTGGAGAATGCAAGGGTATAGGGACGAAGCCACAGAAATAAAGGAGGGCGAAACTATAAATGGAACTTGAAAGAATGGATAGCTTTTTTGACGCATGGGCGGATTTTTACGATAGCCATATGATAGAAGAATTGGGCTTGTCCGAATTTTACGATGAGATAGAAGGCAGCCTGAAGGGCTGCCACAAGCTCGATAACATCCTGGACCTGGGTTGCGGAACAGGTCTCGAGCTTGAAAGGCTGTTCCGTATCAATGGAAAAGCCGAAGTAACAGCAATTGACTTGTCTGAAGGAATGCTTAAGCTGCTGAAGGAGAAATTTCCGGACAGACCAGGTCAAATAGAATTAATCCACGGTTCCTATATGGAGACGGCTTTCGGGTGTGAAGTCTATGATTGTGTTCTTACCACTTATTCCTTGCATCATTTTGAAGCTGAAGAGAAGCTTGCTCTTTACAGGAGGATATATGATTCGCTCAAAAAGGGCGGATGCTTTATAGAAGGCGATTATACGGCAAAAACACTGGAAGAGGAGCAAGAACTCATCTCTCTGAACAGGAAGCTCCGGCAGGAAGCCGGCATAGACAGAGGTTTTTATCATATCGATATACCCCTTGCCGTCGAAACTCAGCTGAAGGTGCTTAAGGAAGCCGGATTCAGTAGGGTGGAGATCCGGAATAAATGGGAGAAAACCGCAATTTTTATATGCAATAAATAGTTTGGAGAGATTTATGGATAACAAGGACAAGTTTACAAATAAGGCGTCTAACTATGCGAAGTACCGCCCGTCATACCCCGGAGGCTTCATCGACTACCTTATGTATGAGGTCGGTATGGCGGGGCGCATCATAGCGGACATAGGCGCCGGGACAGGCATACTTACGCGGCTTCTGGCAGATAAGGCGGGAAGTGTAATTGCGGTCGAGCCGAACAAAGATATGCTTGATGCCTGCCTGGAGCATTGCCGGACGTGCGGCAATTTCACAGCATTGGACGGCAGTGCTGAGAACACAGGGCTGCCTGAACATTCCGTCGATTTTATAACTGTTGCACAGGCTTTCCACTGGTTCGACAGGGAAAAGGCCAAAATCGAGTTCCGCAGGATTTTAAGACAGAACGGAAAAGTAACATTGGTATGGAATAGCAGATCTGCTGAAAATGAATTCATCAAGGAAAACGATCTGCTTTTGAGAAGATTGTGTCCGTCTTTCGTTGGTTTTTCGGGAGGCGGCGGGAAGGAGCCGGAGCAGTACTGTGATTTTTTTGAAAATGGCTGCTGTGAACACAAAGTATTCGATTATGACAGATATCTGACGCTGGAAGAGTATATCGGCGGAAGTCTTTCGGCTTCATATGCTCCCCTTGAGAGTGATCCGAGCTATGAGGAATTCATAAAAGGCTTGAAATCGCTGTTCGACAAGTACAGCAGCGGCGGAAAGCTGCTATTGCCGAACAAAACCTACAGTTATACTGGAGAAATATAGTCATGGAAGGGGATTCAAGCTTGTCGGGTAAAAAGACCTTCGAAATTTGGCTGTTGGCTGCGATACTGATATTTGCGGACCAGACGATCAAGTTGATAATCCGGTATAACTTTCTTCAGCTGCACTTCGATATAGTCGGCGGATTGTTGTATTTTCAGCCGCTGCACAATACAAAGCTATCATGGATCAATTTACTGCTCGGAACCAATGCAGGCTTTCTTCCGCATGTCATCACGAATATGATAATCCTTATCCTTCTGGCGTGGGGACACAGGTATGCCGAAAGTATTCGCAGAATCCCTCAGCCGGTAGAGTATTCGTTTATTTTCATTCTAGCCGGCGCGATATGTTCCGTAATAGATAAAATATTCTGGGGAGGCAGTCTCGATTTCATCGGACTTTTTTCCTGGTTCATATTTGATACTAAAGATCTTTATATAACAATTGGAATAACGATTTTTGCCGTTTATGCACTGGCATATTCGTTCAAAAATCCGAAGACGGCAAATGGCGGCACGACAGACGGCAATATGGCAAACGGAAGTACGACAGACGATATGCAGTTCGTAAAGGATTTTATCGGTTTTATGGGAAAGGACGTCGTGAGGTTGTATGGAAAAATCTTTGGAAGGCATGACTAATGAGGAGCTGTGGAGACTCTTTCCAATCATCATATGCGAACATGATCCGAACTGGGTAAGGTCATATGCAGCTGAAAAGCTCAAACTGGAAGATGCAGTCGGCAGATCGTCGATCTTCAGAATGAACCATTATGGCAGTACATCAGTTCCCGGACTGCTTGCGAAGCCAACCGTCGATGTACTTCTGGAAATCAGGGATGATACGGATACGGATAAGCTTATATCCGGAATGAGGTCGGCAGGCTATATATACAGCTGTCAACCCGGTAATCCCCCGCCTCACATGATGTTCATGAAGGGATATACGCCTGAAGGTTTCAGGGGACAGACATATCACGTGCATGTCAGATACAGCGGAGACTGGGATGAGTTATATTTCAGGGACTATCTGATACAGCATCCCATTACGGCAAGAGAATATGGAGCGCTTAAAATGCAGCTCAGGGAAAAGTTTGAATTCGACCGGGATGCCTACACCGCGGCAAAATCAGATTTCATAAAGGATATTACATTATTGGCCCGGGCTGAAATGAAAGGCAAATACATGCCGCTGGAGATCGAACAATGTACTGGAGCCGATTTAGATTTGCTGGCCGATTTGAACCGACAGCTGATAGAAGATGAGAAATATGACGTAAGGCTCAGCATTGAAAAGCTGAAGGAAAGGATGTCCGGTCTTCTTGGAAACGGTTATAAAGCTTTTCTCTTCAAAGAACATAACGAAATCAGGGGTTATGCGCTGGTCGACTTCAAAAGGGATCCGCCGTACCTGAGACATTACTTCATATGCAGGGACTGCAGGCGGCTGGGCTATGGAACTGCATGCCTGAAAAAGCTGCTTTCTGTGTTGGATACCGACAGGCTCGATATAGAGGTTATGTTCTGGAATGATCGCGGATATGGATTCTGGAAGTCGTTCGGATTCAAGGAAAGAAGTATTTATATGAGACTCGGATAGCTCTTGTGTTAAAGACCGAGGTAATTATTTATTGAAAAAGGAAAATAATAAGAGCGAAAATACTTCTTACGCGGGGGTTGGGAAAAGCCGCATGGTTATAAGTTCAAACGCTCTTTTTCATTTTACGCTGAGCATGGAGGATATTGTTAGCACTCTGGAAAACGGCTTCGCTGCGAGGTTTTGCCTGGAGAATTATTCAAACCTGTTCGATGCTTCGGGCGACGGATTTTCAATGGCTTTTCCGATGGTTTGCTTCTGCGATCTGCCGATTTCCCAGCTTCGCAGTCACATGGACTTTTACGGCAGTTATGGACTTGGAATGAAAAAGGAATGGGGAATAAAAAACGGAATAAGTCCCGTAATGTACATGCATCCCGGGTCCGATACCGCCTGTTATATAGGCAGGCTGCTGGGGTACGTGGATGATCGGGCTGACAAAGATGAAGCCGCTGTTTTCAGGAAATGCCTGAGAAGCGTAATCAGGCAGATAAAGCTTTACGAAGGCTTTGTTGAGAAGGACGGGCAACAGGCATCCAAAAGGTTTTACGATGAAAGGGAATGGAGGTGGGTCCCATATGTAACGGAAAACGACAATTCGGATCTGCTGAGCCTTTCGGGAAATACCTACAATACTCTCCAGACGCGGCAGGCTTATGAAAAACCTTCCGCCGCCGCACGTCTGACCTTTGAACCGGAGGATATCGATTACATAATAGTCTCGCTGGAGAGCGAGATACTTCAGGTTATCGATTCGGTGGTAAGATTCGGGCAAGGGTTTGATGAAAACACCGTAAAGATCCTTACAACAAGAATAATTTCGGCGGAACGCATCAGATCGGATTTTTAACCGGTTTGCAAACAGTTTACATATGCATTGCCGCTATGCTATTATATTAATGGACAAACAGGAGGGCTTATATGGAAACATTTTATTATCCGGTAGTTGTTGTTGAGAGTGAAGAAGAGCTTGAGGTGGTAACAGGCTATTGCGACGAGTATAAAATCAGCTTCCAGTTCCTGGATAATGAACCCGGCAGCTTTCCCGCACATGTTTTGCTCTATTGCGACAAGGATGATTTTTCGCTTTTCCTGGAAAGCATGTAAAAACCGGCTGAAGGTATTTCATTGTTTGACAGCCGGTTTTGTATCATCTGCCCATTACGTAATCCATTACGAGTCCGCCTATTATGAATTCTGCGGCCAGAATGAAACTTGTTTTGACGATTTCCTTGGACACCATATCAAAATAAGAGTTATATGGAAGTATTGTATTATTAAGCAGAACCAAGACTGTTCCGATTAGGAAAATCACAAAAAAAGTCAGGCAACCGTATTTGATCAACGCTTTCGGAAGCTTCCCAAGTTTACCGAAGGAAGTGAATATTTTCTCTATATGCTTTATTCTGTTGCTTTGATTGGACTGCATGACCTCACGCCCCTTTCCCCAATTACCTCACTCTGTACATAACCATTACATGTTAACATAACATCATAACTGCAGCAACCTTTAATGTTTACCAGTGTTATACTAAAAATTCCAGTATCGATGTTTCAAAATATGTCGATATATTAGTAGATAATTAACTAAAGGTTAAAATTGTGTTAAAATAATAGACAGAAAATGACAAAATCATTCCAGGAGAGAGCGCTATGAAGAAAGTATTTGTGAGTGTACAGGATTGCCAGCCTGGTATGGCGATAGCAGAAGATATTTACAATGAGTATGGCGCAGTAGTCGTGACCGAAGGAACGCTGTTGGACGAATATATCCTCGGAAGAATCAAAGACCTCGGCCTGGTCAAGATCAAAATATATGAAGATAAAGAAGACATAATCGTTGCAGGCGGTACGGAACTGTTCCGCGCACAGTACAGCGAAAATCTGTCCAATGTCAAAAATCTGCTCCACGACATTTCAAGCGGAAAGGAAGTAGACTCACAAAAGGTTTCACATGTTACAAATTCGTTACTTTCAAGGATAAATGAGAATAGGGACATCGTCAATTGTATCAATGAAATGCGTACAACGGACGAATACCTTTATACTCACAGCATTAACGTATCGCTGCTTTCCATGCTGATTGGAAAGTGGCTCAAATATGATTACAAGAGGGTCAAGGCGCTTGTTACTGCGGGTTTTTTACATGATATAGGCAAAGGCAGGATATCACAGGCGATATTGAATAAGCCGGGCGATTTGACAGATGAAGAATTCGAGGAAATAAAAAAACATCCTGCCTATGGTTTTCAGATAGCGGAAAAAATCCCGGAAATCAACGAAGATATTTTAAAGGCAATTCTTATGCATCACGAGAGAGAGGACGGCTCAGGATATCCTCTCGGGCTGAGGGGTGAACAAATCCACGATTTTGCCAAAATAGTGGCTGTTGCCGACATGTATGATGCGATGACTTCCAACAGGGCGTACAGGACTATGATCTGTCCGTTCGACGTTATAGAGACGATGGAAAGGGATAATTTCGGAACATTGGATCACCGTGTGGTCAATGTATTCCTCAAAAATATCGCGTCCTATTATATAGGGGACTTTGTAAAGTTAAGCAACGGGGATATAGGAGAGATCGTATACATAAACCCGTTTAATGTTTCAAAACCGATCATCAGAGCCGCGAATACATACATAGACCTGTCCGGTGAAAAACAGGTGAAGATACTTGAATTGATTTAGAGCAAACAAAAAAAATATACGATAAAAGTTAATCAAAAACGACGGTTTATTTTAGAATAGACTGTCGCTTTTTTATTTTATTGTCGAACAATAGCGATTAATAAAGAATATACACGAAACATTATTGTAGGACATGCCTGCCAAATAAGTTATAATATGCAATGCGATTATTTTATTTTTTATGAGGGGGTAGTAAAAAAATGATAAGCAGGTTTCTTGAAAAGCGTGTTGAGATCGAGATGGAGGAACTTGGCAGGAAGCCGGGAAATACTCTCGAACTTGAGTACTATCTATTGGAGAACGAAGCCGGAGGTATTGAAAACAGCAACATTTTCGGTGTAGAAATCAGGGAAAAGAATCATGGTGTGATAAATGAAATAAAAAACTATTACAATATCTACAACAATAGGGAAGACACGCTCAATCTTGTCAGAATGCTTGCGGTGCATACCGTTACGCCGTCAACTCTTCCATACGTGCTCGACGATATATTGGGAACCTGAACCTCAAAAGAAGGAAAAAACATACGCCTGTAGAATATAGATAAATATGAACCTCATCTTGAGTCTGGCTTGGGATGGGGTTTATTTTATAAAAAGTTCTATAAAAAGAAGGAATATAGATAATTGTGTCGAATTCAATTAAAGTATTTTGCGGGATGGCCTTACCGGTGCAGAACTTTCGCCCGGCAAAGGATTAATAAATTTTGCTAATATACCAATAATATCAGTGTGGTATGAATAATGCCGCTGTGGAACTATAGAAGGATGGATGTTTATCAGGTATTCAGACGAACTTATAGAAGAAATACGTATCAATAACGATATCGTTGACGTCGTATCTGAATATGTGAAGCTCGAAAAAAGAGGTAAGAATTATTTCGGCCTCTGTCCGTTCCATAGGGAAAAGACGCCTTCCTTCAGTGTTGAGTCGACAAAACAGATTTTTTACTGTTTTGGCTGCGGTAAAGGTGGGAATGTATTCCAATTCATATCACTGGCAGAAAAAATAGATTATATCGAATCTGTGAGATTGCTTGCCGACAGGGCGAAGATCGCGCTCCCCGAGAGCGAAGACGCAGGGGAGGCCGAAAGGGCAAAGCTTAAACAGCAGATACTGAATATAAATCTTATTGCTGCAAGATATTATAATGGCGTACTGAATTCCGAAAAGGGAGAGCCAGCGTCGCAATACCTGGTAAAACGGGCTATTTCGGGCGGAACGGCAAAAAAATTCGGCCTTGGATATTCTACCGATGAATGGGACGGCCTTTACAGGCATCTTAGAACACAGGGAATATCGGAGGAACATATGCTGCAGAGCGGGTTGATAATGCAAAGCAGCAAAGGCCATCTTTATGACCGGTTCAAGGGCAGGCTGATGTATCCGATTTTCGATGTGAGAGGAAACGTGATCGGGTTCGGAGGCAGAGTATTGGACAACTCTCTTCCAAAATACATGAATTCTCCGGAAACCCCTACGTACAGCAAGGGAAGGCACCTATACGCACTTAACTTTGCAAAGAACTCCGGAGACAAGAGGCTTGTGGTAGTGGAAGGCTACATGGACGTCATTTCACTATTCCAGAGCGGTATTACGAATGCCGTGGCTTCGCTCGGAACGGCACTGACCGAAAGTCAGGGGCGCATACTGAAGAAATACGCAGAAGAGATAGTGATATCCTATGATGCGGACACAGCAGGCCAGGCAGCAACACAGAGAGGTCTCAACATACTGAACGATATTGGTTGCAATGTAAGAGTATTGACAGTGCCCGACGGCAAGGATCCTGATGAATACATCAGAAAGAACGGGCCTGACGGTTTCAGAAAGCTGATAGACAACTCGCTTTCGCTGGTGGAATACAAGATCAAGGCTATCAGGGGCGAGCAGGATATGTCGACTACAGAAGGGAAAATAGGGTTTCTGAACAAGGCTGCCTCGATCCTTGCCAAGATTGACAACGTGGTAGAACGGGAAATGTACATAAAAAAATTATCCCGTGAATATGAAATATCGGAAGAGGCAATGCTTTCAGAAGTACTTAAAAAGGCCAGACCGGCTTCGAAGCAGAACCTGAGGATTACAAATCCGGTAGAGGCGGCAAGAAAGAATTTGGACAAGGGCGACGAAGCGGAAGAGAAGATATTGCACTACGAACGATTTATACTGTCGTTATTATGTGTTGACAACAGTATATATAGTATTGTAAAGGAGAAATTTAAGGTTGATCGGTTCACAGGAGCTGACAACAGGAGAATTGCAGAGATAATATACGGGAAAATAGGAGAAAAAAAGGATTTAACGCCTGCAGAGCTTATGAATCTCGTATCGCCTGAAGATTCGGGCGAATTTGCCAGAATATTGGAAGAGGAATGTCACTGCGATGATAATCGCAGGGCAATTTTGGGTAAAATTAGGGATATAGACATCACAAGTTCTGAAAAGAGACAAAGACAGATACTGGAGTTCCTAAAGGACAAAGGAAAACTGCCAGAAGGAGATGTTGACAAATTAAAGCTGGAACTGAAAAATCTGACTCAAAAGATAAAAGATTTGAAGAGCACGCCAATTTGAACAGAGAGAGGAGGGGCGAATGATGAAAGTAATAAATAACGATGCGGGAAATGCGAACAGGAAATCCATATTGAAGGAACTGGTCGAAAAGGGCAAGTCCAAAGGGATGCTTACCTATAAAGAAATCATGGACGCTTTTGAAGAAGTTGAGCTTGAGCCCGACCAGATCGAAAAGATCTATGAGACCGTTGAAAATATGGGTATCGATGTTGTCGGCGATATAGACGCTGAAATACAGGAGCTTCAGAATACTGAAGAAGAACTGGACCTGACGCTTCCTGAGGGTATCAGCATCGATGACCCTGTCAGGATGTATCTGAAGGAAATAGGAAAAGTGCCCCTGCTGTCGGCTGATGAAGAAATTGAGCTTGCACTGAGGATGGAGAAAGGCGATAATGAGGCAAAGAGAAGGCTTGCGGAAGCGAACCTCAGACTTGTCGTAAGTATAGCCAAGCGCTATGTGGGCAGGGGAATGCTATTCCTCGACCTTATTCAGGAAGGCAATCTGGGCCTTATAAAGGCAGTAGAGAAATTTGATTATAGAAAAGGTTTCAAGTTCAGTACCTATGCGACCTGGTGGATCAGGCAGGCAATAACGAGGGCTATCGCAGACCAGGCAAGGACGATCCGTATCCCTGTGCATATGGTCGAAACCATAAACAAACTGATCAGAGTATCCAGGCAGCTGCTCCAGGAACTCGGCAGGGATCCTCATCCCGAAGAGGTCGCAAAGGAAATGAATATGTCCGTGGACAAGGTCCGGGAGATAATGAAGATATCCCAGGAACCCGTTTCACTTGAAACGCCTATAGGCGAGGAAGAGGACAGTCATCTCGGAGATTTCATTCCGGACGACGACGTACCCGCTCCGGCTGAAGCTGCAGCATTCACGCTGTTAAAGGAACAACTGCTCGGGGTACTGGATACTCTTACACCTCGAGAGGAGAAAGTACTGAGGCTGCGTTTCGGGTTGGACGACGGAAGGGCACGGACACTCGAGGAAGTCGGCAAGGAGTTCAACGTTACAAGGGAAAGAATAAGGCAGATAGAAGCGAAGGCACTCAGAAAACTAAGGCACCCGAGCAGGAGCAAGAAGCTCAAGGACTACCTGGATTGAAGCAGGTACGGTCGCAGTTGCTTAAATTTCCTGTAATAAAATATTTATGAAGCGTAAAAATAACTAAAGAGGCTGAGAGCCTCTTTAGTTTTATCATAATGTTTATTAAAGGAGGATGTTTAGCGCCAACGGCGCGGATTTCCTCCAAAACATCCAAAGGAGGTAATATCGTGGATAAGAGGATCGGATCGGAAGGTATGCCGGAGATCGAGTACACTACGTATGACAGGCTGCTGCGAGCCTGGGAAAACTCGATGGAGCTGGTGCGGGATTTTGAAATGTACTCCAAAAGAATAGAGGACGACGACGTCCGCAAGGTGTTCAAGGAGTTTGCAGAAGACGAAGGAAAGCATGCTTCAAGGTTCAGAGAACTGTTGATGAAACAGAAAATGGAAGGAAACAGCTAAAAAGCTTTAATATTATTAGGTTTACCATAAAGTTTCAAAATTTTTTATGAAAAACCTCTTGACCTGAGCCATATAGGCAAGTATAATATATTTTGTTTCGTTCCTCAATAGCTCAGTCGGTAGAGCATGCGGCTGTTAACCGCAGGGTCGTAGGTTCGAGTCCTACTTGAGGAGCCACTGGGGCCTTTAGCTCAGTTGGTTAGAGCAACCGGCTCATAACCGGTTGGTCCGGGGTTCGAGTCCCTGAAGGCCCACCAAAAAAACACCATCGAATGATGGTGTTTTTTTATTTCCTAAATTTCTTTTCACCGTTTTCGTCCGGGGGAGGGCTTGACTGAATGCTCGCGGTTATACTTTTATTTAGCCCCGCTTCCTGCTTTTTTATTAATGTCCCGCTTGTCAGACTGCTGAAAATCAATGACTCCGCAGCGGTTTCCGTATCTCTGGACGGCTTCCCCGAATTTATGCGCCCCATTAATACCTGCTCCTTTCGTAAATACGGGCATCGCTTGTGCTTTTTATACAATACGCGATGCCGGCGCAAATGTAATACCACTTATTCAAAACCGGCTGTTTAGTGTATAATAAAGCATGTGCAAATTTTGCATATTTTATGAATCGACAGGAGTCATGACATGAAATTGAGCGGAAGGCTCGCAACGATAGCTGAATTTATTCCGAAGTGCGGGATACTCAGTGATATAGGGACCGATCACGCATTCATACCGATTTTTGCAGTTGAAAACGGGCTCTGTGAGAAAGCAATTGCCGCAGATTTGAGGAAAGGCCCGCTCGAGATGGCTGGAGCTAATATCAGAAGGCATGGGCTGAAAACCGTAATAGAACTGCGGCTCGGGAACGGCCTTGAGCCTATCCGTCCGGAGGAATGCGATGTGATAGTGATTGCTGGTATGGGTGGCTTGTTGATAAGGGATATTCTATCCTCGGCCCCCGAGAAGACGAACCGGGCTTCCTTGCTTTTACTGCAGGCCAACAACGCCGTCGATGCACTGAGAAAGTGGCTTTATGAAAACGGTTATGATGTTTTGGAGGAAAAACTCATAAATGATGCGGGAAAGCTGTATTGCCTGATAAAATCGAAATGGACCGGCGTTCCGGTAATAAAGGACGAATTTGAGCTTTATATAGGAGAGAGGATATTCGAAGGAAACGATGCATTGCTCGGGCAGTATCTTCAAAAAAAACTGAAGGAGCTCGAAGTGATAATTGAAGGCAGAAGCAGGTCCGATCCTGAAAAAAACCGGTATACAAACGAAGACAGTGTTATGGATACCGCAACCTGTGTCAGAATAAGGGACAGACTGACGGAATATCTTGGGAAAAGCGGCTTGCAGATTTAAACCAGTTTAATAAAAACTGCGGAATGATCCGAAAATTGTGGATTTTGCGTGTAACGATCCGAAATTTCGGAACTGAAAGCTATGGATACGAAAGGGGAAGAGATATGGCATATTGCAGAGATATTGTTTCTTTTCTGGAACAGGCGGCGCCTCCAGAATTGGCGGAGGATTGGGACAATATAGGCCTGCTTGTCGGCAGTCCTTCAAATACTGTCAAAAAGATACTTGTTTGCCTCGACATCACGCACGCCGCAATAGATGAGGCGGTCAAAACGGGAGCAGACTTGATCGTTACCCACCATCCGGTCATTTTCAAAGGAATCAAAAAGCTCAATGAAGATGAGAAGACGGCGGGCCTTCTTTATTTGCTGATCCGGAACAACATAAGCGTTTACTCCGCGCACACCAACCTGGATTTTGCGGAGCAGGGCGTCAATACCTGCCTGGCGGATGCGCTCGGGTTGAAACAGACCGAAATGCTCGGAAACGGTCCGGGTAAGGTAGGAATTCTTGAAAATGAATGCAACCTTCCTGAATTCATCGCGAGGGTCAAAACAAACCTTTGTGTTCCGTTTGTACGCGTGACAGGAAGGGCTGACTCAGGTATAATGAAGGCGGCGGTTTTCAGCGGAAGCTTCGATGGTGATCTGAGGGCCGTAGCAGCTTCAGGAGCGGACGTTTTAGTTACGGGTGACCTGAAATACCATACTGCATTGGACGCGCGTGAAATGGGCATGTGCATCGTCGACGCAGGGCATTTCAGCACGGAGAAGATTGCGCTGCCCCGATTGGCCGAGGCAATTCAAAAAGGCTTCAGCGATATTGAGGTATCATGCTTCAGTGACGAGAAGGACCCATTAATAACCACTTGACTATAAGTACGGAATGGATTAATATATAAGTCCAGTGTTGAGTAAGCCAGATAATCGCAGGTACAGCGCCGAAAGGACGTATCTGAGGAAAGTCCGGGCTCCATAGGGCAAAGGTGCCGGGTAACTCCCGGTGAAGGCGACTTCAAGGAAAGTGCAACAGAGATATACCGCTTAGGTGCGTAATGCCGTCGGCGTTACTGCCTGAGTAAGGGTGGAAAGGTGAGGTAAGAGCTCACCAGCGGCATGGCGACATGCCGGTCTATGTAAACCCCACCTGGAGCAACACCGCAGAGGGACATTTGGCGGCCCGCCAGTCCCGGGCAGGTGGCTTGAGCCATTCAGAAATGCATGGCCTAGATAGATGATTGTCGAATACAGAACCCGGCTTACAGACTTACTCATACCAAACATCGGAGACACCGGCTTAAAGGCCGGTGTCTTTGCTTTTGCCCGCAGAGGTGTGTCACCGCACATATATAATTTTTCTTAAGGAAACAATACTAGCATAAACCGGATCGAGGTGTATATGAATAACGGAGAAAATAAGGTGTCTTTTGGCAGGACTAGCATGAGTGAAGCTCAGTCGGGTGAGAAATGTGAAAAGAAAGAACAGCTTGACGAGCTGAAAGAGCTTGGCTCGACAGCTGTTTCAAATCCAAGGGGTAATATACACTGCCTGACGATCATAGGACAGATAGAAGGGCACATAATACTCCCGCCTCAAAACAAGACAACCAAATACGAACACGTAATCCCTCAATTGGTCGCCATAGAAGAGAATGACGAGATCGAGGGGCTGATGC
>JAEXNT010000027.1 GCA_023439545.1 Bacillota bacterium | reverse complement strand
TACGGGCGCTGGTAATAAGCTCATCGCATGCGGCAGACCGTACCAACGCCCTTTAGGCGTGGCTAGTAGTAAAGGGCTATGCCCGTTAAAGAAAAACCACCGGCTAGGCCGGTGGATCATTATTATTATGCACAAAAAACCAATAGAAAAGCAGAAGATTAATATAAAAAGTCAACAAATGATAAAGAGGTAAAGAATGAACAAGGCTTATCGAAATCTGAAATCTGAAGAAGTAAACAAAAGATAACGAAGTAAAATCATGTTGATAGTAATGCAAATGCGCTGATTTTATAATGTTAATAGAATCGCATTATACAAAGGATCGTCAGTCGGCCAACCGCATTATACGAATGGCAACCAACCCGCTAACAGATGATTATCTGTCAAATATAGTTTAAAAATACCAATTTGAAAAGTGAAGGTGACATAATGCAATCAATTAGAAACAGCAGCAAGAAAGGCGCAGGTTTTAAAAAGTTTCTGTATATATCGCCATTCATGATTTTGCTGGCAATCTTTGCATATTATCCGCTCTATGGATGGGATTATGCTTTCTTTGACTATATGCCGCCGATCCCCCTGTCAAAATCGCCTTTTGTCGGTTTTATGTGGTTCCGTTCACTGGTGGAAAATCAGGTAAAGATCGATCAGGTTTGGCAGGTTCTCAAGAATACGTTCGGAATCAGCGGCATAGCAATAGCGTTCTCCTGGCTGCCAATGGTTTTTGCCGTATTTCTGAACGAAATGCGAAGCGTGCGTTTCAGGAAAGTTATTCAAACCGTTACTACCCTTCCGAACTTTATAAGCTGGGTATTGACCTATTCGCTTGCGTTCTCCATGTTCTCCAGCGAAGGCATGCTTAACAGCTTTCTGAAAATACTCGGATACACCGGTCAGCCGATTTTGTTCCTGCAAGCTTCCTCCCATGTCTGGATTACGATGTGGGCATGGATGACATGGAAAGCATTGGGCTGGTCGGCAATAATGTATATCGCGGCGATGTCCGGAATCGACGAATCGCTGTATGAAGCGGCCAGAGTTGACGGCGCCACAAGAATGCAGGTAATCAGGCACATTACCATTCCAAGCCTGCTTCCCACATATTTCGTTTTGCTGATGCTGCAGATCGCAAGCTTCCTGAACAACGGCATGGAACAGTATTACGTGTTCCAGAACGCATTCAACAAAGATACCATACAGGTTTTGGACCTGTATGTATTCAATCTGGCAACATTGGGCGGCAGTTATTCCGTTTCGGTCGCCATCAGCATGCTCAAGAGTATAGTAAGCGTTGCGCTTCTGTTTGTTGTAAACGGGATGTCAAAACTATTCAGGGGGGTGAGCATCGTATGAGCAATGTAGTTACAGCTACCGGAAACAATAAGCACAAGATAAAAATACGGGGCGGTGCGTCTGATACAACGATCAGTGTAATAACCTACGTTATGTTTACCCTGTTTGCCCTGATTTGTATTTATCCGTTTTACTATGTAATTATCAACACTTTGAGCGCAAATGATATTAGTGCGAGGGGAGATGTTATCTTCTTCCCCATCAAGATGCACCCGCAGAATTACGTGGATGTTTTTAAAATACCCGGGTTGTGGAATGCTACTTTGATATCGGTAGGAAGGACTGTCATCGGAACGCTTCTAACGGTAGGCACGTCTGCTCTTCTTGGCTTTATGTTTACTCAACAGGATATGTGGGGCAGAAAATTCTGGTACCGTTTTACGATTATCACAATGTATTTCAATGCAGGAATTATCCCCTGGTATCTCACCATGAATACCCTGCACTTGACGAATAATTTCCTCGCGTACATTCTGCCTACAGTCGTGTCCCCGTTTTTCATAATTCTAGTAAAGACGTTTGTGGAATCGACGCCGAAGGAACTTCAGCAGGCTGCAGAAATCGACGGGGCGGGTGTAATGACGTTCTTCTGGGCGATCATGCTGCCGATCATAAAGCCGATATTGGCTACGGTCGCCATATTTGCGGCAGTGGGCCAGTGGAATTCCTTCCAGGATACGCTGATTTTGGTGACTGATAATAAATTGTATAGTTTGCAGTTCATACTATACCAGTATATCAACCAGGCAAGCTCCCTGGCTAAAATGATGAACCTGCAGAATACAGGAGCAATGGCTATGCAAAGTATTGCAAAACAACAGACCACGACCTCTGTCCGAATGACGGTCACAGTCATCGTTGTGGCTCCAATATTGCTGATTTACCCTATTTTCCAAAGATTTTTTGTTAAAGGGATTATGATAGGTGCTGTAAAGGGATAATCTGCACCGTTGTAATATATAAAATTAAGGGAGGATACAAAATGAGAAACACAGCAGTTAAAAGGTCGATGTTAGTGATATTTGCCTGCTTCATGGTGCTGTCTCTGGCATTATCCGGCTGCGGAGGAGCAACCAATAATCAGGGCGCATCAACAGCATCCAATACTACAACATCGGGCGCCGGTACGGCTGAAGGTTCGACTCAGGCGTCTGCGATCGATCACAGTAAGGAATTGACGATCGATGTATATGACAATGCGGCAAACTACCAGGGTGAACAAACCGGATGGTATGCCAAGGTTCTCAAGGACAAGCTGAACCTGAAATTGAACATGCTTGCACCGCAGGTAGCCGGTGATCAGCTGTACAAGACCAGATCGGCGGCAGGGAATCTGGGAGATCTGCTCATCATTGACAACAGCCAGTTGGAAGAATGCATACAGGCAGGTCTTGTTGCCGATATGACTGATTTGGTCAAGAACAGCCCGAACCTGTCCAAATACACGGATAATCATTTCAAGGTATACAATGCTTCCTTCAAGAAGGTCAATCCGGACGGCAGGATTTATGGATTGCCGACCTTTGAAGTCGACAGCTCTCCGGTGAAATTCTCCGAAGAATATCCTTATTCAAGCCCGATCCTGCCCTGGAAATATTATTCGGGAATCGGCGCTCCGGCTATTGCCAACCTGAACGGACTGCTGGACGTTCTGGATCAAATGCACAAGAAATTCCCCACGACCGAAGACGGTAAGGCTATCGTTCCCATTACCCTTTGGAAAGACTGGGATACGTGGTCAATGGAAAACGTACGATGGCTGTGCGGCTGGTACGGTTGGGAACAGCCTGAAGGTACCGGCTCGGTTCTGTTGAATGCAAAGGGTGATATCGTTCCCTTTACGGATGACAACAGCATGTACAAACAGATACTGCAGTTCTACTTCAATGCAAATCAGAGAGGCCTTGTAGACCCTGATTCAGCATCACAGGATTGGAACAAGGTAAATGAAAAGCTGACAGGCGACCGTGTCATGCTCCTGTGGTACACCTGGCAGAGAGGCTTCTACAACACAATAGACAGAGGAAACAATTCTGATGGAGTTATTTCTGTTCCGATAGCAGATACACACATTATTCAGAACTCAGACGCTTACTATGGAAACGGCAGAGCATTCGCTATCGGCTCCAAGGCAAAGGATCCCGCAAGAGTAATGGAATTTATTGACTGGATATCTTCTCCGGAAGGTATGCGTTACGTGACTGACGGTATTGAAGGCTTCAACTACACCAAGAATGCAGAAGGCAAGTTTGAGCTTACCGAAGCCGGAAAGACCGCTTTCCAGAACAATACACCCGTACCGGCCGAATACGGCGGAGGCGGATACCAGGATGGACAGAGCAAGGTCAACACATGCGTACTTGCCGATATGAACATTGACCCTGAAACAGGTGAAACTTACAACACCAATTACTGGTCTTCATATCTGAAAGCAAACCAGACAGCGTTGATCACTGCATGGCAGGATAAATATCAGGCAAAGAATCCGATGGACTACTACACCAAGAACAACATGATCGACATAGTACCGCAGATCAATATGAGCTTCGGCGCTGACACCTCAGACATCAAGAACAAGCGCAGCCAGTGCTCCGAATTGATCAAGAACACTTCCTGGAAGATGATATTCGCAAAGAACCAGGCAGAGTTCGACCAGCTCTGGGCAAAGATGAAAACTGATCTGAACGGCCTCGGCTGGAATGACGTCGTAGCTCAGGATACGGCAACATGCAGGACTATAGCCGATGCTCGCGCTCAGGCAATGGCAAGCGTGAAATAAAAAATTAGAGTTAAAGTAAACGTTAATGAGGGATATGTATTATTACAATACATATCCCTTATTTTCAGAAGGAGTATAATATAAATGTACCAGATTACCTGATAGAAGGAGTATGACATGAAAGCGATAATAGACTTGAGGAACAAGAGCAACAAGATCGACAGGCATATTTACGGTCACTTTTCTGAACACCTTGGGCGCTGCGTATACGGAGGCTATTGGGTGGGCGAAGACTCGGCGATTACGAACGTGCGAGGCATAAGATCGGACATAACGGAAGCAATGAAAGCGATCAAGGTTCCCAATATACGCTGGCCCGGGGGATGCTTTGCGGATGATTACAACTGGATGGACGGCATCGGGCCGAAGGAAAGCCGACCTCCCATGATAAATACGCATTGGGGTGGAGTACTCGAGAATAACCACTTCGGTACGCATGAATTCATGGACCTGTGCGAACAGATTGGTTGTGAACCGTACATATGCGGAAATGTGGGCAGCGGCACTGTCCGTGAAATGAGAAGCTGGGTGGAGTATCTGACGGACGACGGCAATTCACCCATGGCGCAGCTCAGGCGAAAAAACGGCAGGGACAGGGCATGGGGGATAAGATTCTTTGGAATCGGAAATGAAAACTGGGGCTGCGGCGGCTTTATGAAGGCCGATTATTATGCAAACGAATTCAAGAGATATGCAACCTATGTAAAGAATTACAAGGGAATGGGTGAGACGAACTGGTGGCAGGTTCCTCCGCTTATCAAGGTCGCAGGCGGGCACAATGCGGAGCATCTTGACTGGACGGAAACGCTGATGCGTGAAGCCGGCAGATTTATGGGAGGCCTGTCCGTACACTGCTATATCAAGCCGGGCGAGGAATCGAACGGAACAGTATTTTCAAAAGACAGCTGGTATCAAACGGCTGTGAATACATATGAAAAGGAAGCGCTGTTCAAACAGAACATGAGCATTATGGATTACTATGATCCGGAGAAGAAAGTGGTTATGGCTGTTGACGAATGGGGTATGTGGGTCGATAATGAACCCGGAACGAACAATGCGTTCCTGTTCCAGCAGAACACAATGCGCTCGGCTATGAGCGCAGCACTGATGCTGCATATCTTCCAGAAATATTCGGACCGTATCCGCCTGTGCAATCTGGCTCAGACCATAAATGTCCTGCAGTCCATCATCCTGACAGAGGGGGCAAAAATGGTGAAAACTCCGACATATCACGTTTTCGACCTGTTCAAAGGCCATCAGGATGCCGATTGGGTTCCCGTGACATGGGCCAAGAGACCGGAAGCCATAGACAGAGGACTGCCGAATGTGGATATTTCGGCATCTACGTCGGAGGATGGAAAAGCGTACTTAACGATAGTTAATCTGTCGGCAGACAAAAACACCTGCATCGGACTGAATTTCGCAAATATGAAGGCTCTTAAGGCACAGGGCAGGCTGATAAGCGGCGACGTCGCCGCGCACAACACTTTTGACAGGCCGGATGCTGTCAATACCAGGGCTATTGACAAGATTAATATTTCAGACGGAGAAGTGTCTGTTGAATTGCCGGCATGTGCGATTGCCGCCGTTGAAGTTGAATTAGGCTGAGCTGTTTTGTGGTAAAATCATATATGGATATGTGATGACAGTATTTATATTACGAGGAGGATTATGACAGTGAAAAGCATTCAAATACCGCTTTCGGGAAAACCTTTCAAAAACAATGCCGCCTATTGTGTAGGAACAGGCAGAATGGGCCTGACTCTCCAGAAGGAGTATGCCGATCATTTGAAAATAGTCCAGGAATCCATACATTTCAGGTATATACGCGGTCACGGATTATTTTGCGACGACGTCGGAATATATCGTGAAACTGAGTTGGACGGGAACACATACCCCTTCTACAACTTCACCTATCTTGACCGAATTATGGACACCTACCTTGAAAACGGGATCAGGCCTTTCCTGGAACTGGGGTTTATGCCGGAAAAACTGAAGACGGGCGAACAGACCGTATTTTACTGGAAGGGAAATGTTACGCCCCCGGTATCCTATGAAAAATGGGCAGAGCTGATACGCATAACACTGGAGCACCTCATCGACCGATATGGGAGGGAAGAAGTCGTCAAGTGGCCCGTTGAAGTGTGGAATGAGCCGAATATTCCGTTCTGGGCGGGCACTATGGAAGAATATTTCAAGCTTTATGATTATTCTGCCGCGGCCGTTAAAAAGGCCGACCCGCGTATACAGGTGGGAGGACCGGCTATCTGCGGCGTTGAAACGGAGAAGTGGCTGAGGGCGTTCTTCGAGCACTGCATACGGAACAATTCGCCTCTGGATTTCATAACCCGCCATTGCTATACGGCAAACCAACCGACTACCCGCGGGCACTACATATATCACACGGTTAATGAACCGACCCGCATGATCGACGAATTGAAGGAAACCCGGAGTATAATGGCGGATTATCCGCGTATTGCAAATATGCCGCTTCATATCACGGAATTCAGCAGTTCATACGTTCCGCTTTGCCCCGTCCACGACACCGATTACCATGCGGCATATATCGCGCGCATCCTCAGTGAAGCCGGGGAGTATGCGGACTCCTACTCCTATTGGACCTTCAGCGATGTATTTGAAGAGGCCGATGTGCCGAAGTCCGTATTTCACGGGGGGTTTGGCCTCGTCGCATTGAATTCGATCAAGAAACCCACATTTTATGCATTTGAATTTTTCGCAAACGCGGGAGAGGAATTGCTTTACCGGGACGAGCACCTGATCGTTACCAAAAAGGGCGACAGGTATGTGATCATCGGATGGAACTGGCACGATATGCGGGATCACGCTGCATCCGCCGATGAAAGCTACGCTTTATCGCTGCCTTCCATGGGAGAGCAGGCGCTGCTTTTGAAAAAGGAAGTGGGAGGTTCCTGCGCAAACCCGCTGCAGACGTGGAGCAATCTCGGTAAACCCAGAAGTCTGAACAGCGAGCAGAAAAAGATACTGCAGGCATCCTCCGAGCCGCTTCAAACGGACGCCAAACTGTTTGCACAGAATGGAAAGTATGAAGTGGAACTGGCAATTCCCTGCAATCACCTGCTGATGCTTGAAATCATGCCGGTCAGCGACATGACCGATACGTACCTGGGCTTTGATCCGGAAGAGTTTTGCGGATTGAAATAATTTGCTGATAAAGCTTCTGAAAGGATGAATGAAATGATGGAAAAATCGGATTTTGCCGCGCAGCTTCCCAACGGTCAAATGTTTGAGTTCTGGGAGGTTACGCAGAAATATGACAGGGAGCTGCACGTTGATAATAAAAACCCGAAGGCGTCCGACGACAATGAAGGATCAGCCTCAAAACCGCTTAAAACGATAAATGCCGCGGCAAAGAAAGCTGTACCCGGGACAAGAGTGCTGATTCACGGCGGAACCTACCGCGAAACCGTACAACCCGCCATGGGCGGAGAGGGCCCTGAAAAAATGATAAGCTATGAAGCCTGCGATGGGGAGGAAGTTATAATAAAAGCTTCCGTAGAAGTGAAAACCTTTAATCCCAGCATCGGATGGAGGCTGACCAGGGGCTTTGGACAAAGCACAGCGGACACCAGCGGGATCAAAGTATGGGAGATCGTGTTGGATCCCGAGGATTTCAAGGGCTATAACCCGTTCTGTGCCGTAAACATACTGCATGACAGGCTGTTCATAGAATACGATAAAACCGATATGACGACCTATCTGAACAGAAGGGGCATGGTATTCGTAGACGGCAAGCCTATGAAGCAGATGCCTCTGTATTACATGCTGAGTGAAAATGAAAATGCCTACTGGGTGGAGGCAAACGGACAGAAGGTGCATATCCGTCTGTCAGGAGACGATGATCCGAGGAACCATACTATAGAGCTCAGCAATCGCGAGCAATGCTTTGCGCCGAAGGCGCCGTTCCTGTCCTACATCAGGGTGAAGGGCCTGACTATGGCGCATGCGGCTACCGGCGCACCGGTTCCGCAGAGAGGGTCGCTTTCCTGTTACCGCGGCCATCATTGGATAATCGAGGATTGTACCATAGATTGGTCGAATGCGACGGGAATCGACTGTGGCAATGAATGCTGGCACCATGAACACTTCGAAGGTCAACTGATCGGAAACACCATCATCCGGCGCAATACGATCAAGGATGCCGGAGTATGCGGCATTGCTGGAATGTTTGTGAAAAATATGCTGATAGAGGACAACCTGATCACAGGCACAGGCTGGCAGCGGATGGAGCTCTCCTGGGAAGCGGGCGGCATCAAGGTGCATAATTCAGTGAATTCGTTGATACGCCGCAACATCATAAAGGAATGCTACGGCTGCGACGCGCTGTGGATGGACGTCGGAAACGAAAACAACAGGGTTACGTCCAACCTGTTCCTTGACGGCATCGATTCGAGGGAACATATTTTCATAGAATGTACTCGCGATGCGGAGAATCTCATTGACAACAATATAATCTGGAATGTCGAAGGAAGGTATGACAGAAATGCGGTACCTGCCGAACCCGGCTCTTCCGGCTGGTACAAGAATACCGAAACAGGCATTAAAAATGGTTATGGCATTTATCTGGAGGGTACGGACAGACTTCGCATAGTGAACAACCTTATCGGCAAATGCAACATGGCGGGCTTCTTTGCAAAGGTAGTGGCCTTCCGCCTTATGATAAGACGCGGCGGAACGTCGAGGGAGAATAAATTCTTCAACAATCTGTTCTATCAATGCGGAGATGCCGCTATCATCCTGCCGAACGAGCACAATGCCGCAGAAGGGAATGTATATTCAAAGATGCCGGGAGGGTATCTGCGCGTAATGTACCCCGAACCGGAAATGTGCCTGGATCTTCCGACCTGGCAGGAATTCTGCGGATTTGACCTGACCGGCTGCACCATTGATCTGGATATAGAAGTCGACAGCGATGACCTGACTATGGAGATAACATACGGGGAACAGCTTCCTGAAGTAAAGGCGGACGAAAAGGTAAACACCGATTATTTCGGCAATACGGCGGGCAGCCCCAGAAGAGCAGGACCATTCTCAGGGTTGAAGAAAGGCAAAGTGCGTTTCAGCATCGATCCGAGGAAAAGAAAGCGTAATACAGACGATAACGAAATGATTTGAGAATACGGGAGGAAAAATGAAGGATTATAGCTATTTGCGCGGCTTTAACTATACTCAAAGCAATGTATGGACCGACGTTAATTTTTGGGAGGAATACGATCATGCTGTCGTAGACCGTGAAATGGGATATGCCGAGCGGCTCAGGCTAAACAGCGTTCGCGTGTTTCTTACCTACTCCTCCTATATGAAAGATAAGGCACAGTTTCTTGCCAATGTCAGGGACTTTGTCCAAACTGCCTGGAAACACCATATCTCCACGACGCCTATAATATATCACGGTTTCCGGTTCCTTCCCGAGGATTACGAACCTCTCCCGCAACAGGAAAACCAACTTCCCTCGCTTCCGAAAACAATTCTTGACAGGAGCTGCTGGACGCTTGGTGAAAAATATTTCGACGATCTGTTTGCCGCAATCGGCGGCGAACCCGGTTTATTGTTCTGGGACATATCGAATGAACCGGGTTACCATGACAACTGGATCACATGGTATGACGACGAACCGGAATATTACCATACCTTCAGGAACAAGCCCGATATGGAAACCCTGCGTATGAACCAGGAACGGGTGTGGGAAATCGTGCGGCATTTCTGCCGGTATGTCAAGATGAAGGATCCGAAGCATGACATCGGAGTGGGCAACATTTTCATATTCGAGCTGGAACCCAGCAGAACGGCTGAGCTGGTCGACATCATACTATTCCATGATTACTCGTCGACAAGGGGACGTATGCGCAGGATATACGATATGGCGAAGGCTCTGGGGGAAAAGTACGGCAAACCTGTAGTAAATAATGAAACCTGCTGCCTCTGCCGTGCAAATCCTTACGACATGACACTTGAAATGCTGGAGGAATACGGGTTCGGGTGGTATTTGTTCGAACTGATGATTGGAAACGACGGCTGGAATCGTGTGCATGGCATTGTATATCCCGACGGCACTGTCAGGGATCCCTCCATAGTGGCCGCGTTATTCGGCTTTTATCGAAACCGGGGAGAAGGCGTCATTCGTCCGGACGTCAATCAGGAGAATTACGTGTCAGATCTGATACGGCGGGTAAATCTGCTTATGACCGATACTCGAAGGCATAACCGGATAGACCACAGCAATGACGTTGCAGAAATATTGGAGCTGTGCGAATACGCCTCCAATCTGCTGGAGGCAGGGGAACTGGTTCCAATGGCGTATCCTCCTACTGCAAAGGTTGCCGCATATCGCCGCCAGGTGGATCCGGACGCGGAAGAACTGAAAGATTGGCTTTTTGAACTTGTAGATAAGTTGAAAAAGGAATGCCGTATCGTATAGCATTTGACGGCATTGCTTTATGGTCGATAGAGCGCATTCCGGCCTTAAACGTTATGGATGGATATAGCCTGGAATACAGGAGGATATATTATGAAACTGGTCTATGGAGACTATACGATGAGCTTCAAGGACGGCGGCCTTGAGATTCACAAAAACGGCAAACTTATATATTTCAACAGACGCCCGATGTTTGTCACAGTAAAGACCGCATCCGTCATAAGTGAGTTTTATGACGGCGCTTACAGTGAAATTACTGCTGCAGTGGGTAAGATACTGGCGAAAGGTGTTCTGCCCTCGCCTTACGGTTCGGAATTTGCCTTTGAGGATGTGTACGAGGCGACCGGCGAAGGCTACAAGATAAGCAGAAACGTCAAGGTGCTGAAGGCTGGGGAAGATCTCGGCTTTTCAACAAAAATATCACTTTTAATGGCGGAATCAGACGATACCCGCGCCTACAACTGTTTCGCACCGGGCGTCTGGTACAGGCAGAACCGGTTCTCTCCCGAAAACTCCTTTGGCAGGGACCTTGACTGCGAATACTTCTGGCATATGGAAACGGGCTATGCTCTGCCTCTTTTTGCAATGCAGAACATAGCGTCGGGAGAAACCGCGGCTCTTTCACGCTGGGCAGCAGACGTGACCCTGCGCAATACGGACCTGATATATTCCGAAAACAGTACGGATCCGCTGTTTACCATCGGAGCTATCGGCATGAGCAAACCGGAAAGCAGGACGCTGAACTATCAGTATTATGGCTTTGCCGTGCGTAAGGATTTCGAAACGAAGACCGACGGCCTGTCCATCGATTATGTATACCCGGCGGCACAGGGTCAAATGCCGGGAAGAAACCATTACGGCGGACTGGACTTCCAAAGCAGGCTAAAGACGTTTCAGCGAGTGAACCATCCGGTGGAAACAGGCTTCGAACAGAATTACGCAGTAGCTGTAAATTTCGGGCATTACGACAGCTTCCAGAGCATGATGAGGGAAGTCTGGCGAGTTACCTACGACCGGCTGCGCGACAATTTGTTCGAGGTGGATAATGAACGCCATTTCCACAACTGCATGAAGATTCTTACCGAATACACGAGGAAGTACGGCGATTCCTACGGTCTGCCCTTTGCCTGCCAGTTCCCCGACATGGATATCTCCAGCATGTCCTTCCAGTTCGGCTTTGTCGGGCAGCAGCCCGGTATTGGTTATCAGCTGCTGCGTTACGGCGACAAGGAAAACGTGCCGGAAGCCTATGAAAAGGGTTTGAACGTCATCGATTTCTGGGTGAGGACTGCAATGACCGAATCCGGCTTGCCGCACATGTGCTACAACCCGAATATAAAGGGTTTCGAGCCGTATCCCCACTATGTCCGCATGCTGGCAGACGGCATAGAGGCTATATTGGACGCGTATCTGTATATGCGCAGAAAGGGCGACGAGCGGCCTGACTGGTTGGAATTCTGCAGAAAGACCGCCGATTGGCTCGTGAATATCCAGAACAAAGACGGCAGCTTTTACAGGTCATACAATACCGACAGCTCCATACGTATGGACTCGAAGTCCAACACACCAAGCACGATCCGATTCCTGGTGCAGTTTTACCTGGTGACAGGCGATGACAGATATAAAAACGCCGCCGTCAAGGCCGGAGAATGGTCCTTTGACAACGCCTACCTGAATCTGGAATACAGGGGAGGCACCTGCGACAATACTGACATACAGGATAAAGAGGCCGGTATCTATGCTTTGTTCGGTTTCCTTGCCCTTTATGACCTGACAGGTGAGGGCAAGTGGTTGGAAGGCGCAACGGGCGCCGCCGATTATACCGAAACCTGGACCTACGCCTGGAAATTTCCGGTGGTTACGACCCATACGAAGCATCCTTTCAACAAGTATTCCATCAGCGGACAGAGCATCATCACGATAGGCGGAGGCGCCGACGTGTATATGGCCGCCTGCGCGTATACCTATTACAGGCTGTACGTAATTACCGGCGATGAGCACTATCTCGATTTTTCGGAATTCATTCATAAAAACACACGGCAGTCAAATGACGTGGATGGCAGCGCGGGATATATCATGCCGGGCCTTGGACACGAAAGCGGCAACTTTACGTACCAGATACTGCAAAGCCACTATCATTGGCTGCCCTGGTGCACCTTTGTCGAAGTTGATCCATCGTCGAGGCTTTATGATACATTCGGCGGCTATGAGATCGCTGATGCCCAAAAACTCAGTCCGGAGGAGCGCGTCAGGAGAAACCGCATATATGACTCGTTCGCAAGGTAGTATTAAAGCGGGAGTGGGGAGCATATGACAGAGAATCGGAGCAAAATCAGATTGCCACGCCTGATAAGCGACGGCATGGTATTACAAAGAAACGCAAAGGCCAAAATATGGGGCTGGGCTACGCCAGATGAAACCCTTAAGGTCCGTTTCGGAGGTAAAGATTTAAGCGCAGCCGCAAATGAGGCTGGAGAATGGCAGGTAATACTGGATACCGGAGATGCCGGCGGACTCTTTGATATGACAATAGAGACAGGAGGCGCCGCGGAAAGCGTCACCGTAGGAAACTGGGCCGCATTGAGGGAGGCGCGGCGCCGATAATATATTCCTTCCGGCTGTTGCCGGTATAGAGGGTGATCGCGTCGCGGTATGGGCCGATGAGGTTCCGGAACCCGTTCATGTAAGGTATGCATGGGCCGATAATCCGGAAGGCGTCAACCTGTACAACCGGGAGGGCTTGCCTGCTTCGCCCTTCACGACGGAACAGGTGCGGGAAAACACGACGGAACAGGTGCGGGAGAACACGACGGAATAACGGACGGAGAAAAATTATGATTGAAGGAAAAGTAAATAGAAAAGGGAATATCCTGATATATACAAGGATGCCCGTTGATGGTGAATATTCCGGACATCTGGCATACAGCGCCCATTTCGCCTACAGTAACGACGGTAAAAACTACCGGGCGCTGAATAATAATTACGGTATTTTATATGCAATCTCTACCATCGCAAACAATAATTCGATAAACGAAAAGGCTTTGAAAAGCCCGTTCCTGTTTTATACGGCGGACGGGATTTTCGGTATAATTGCCGTCAGGATCAATGCCGACGGCAGCGATGACGAGGAGAGCAAGGGGAAGCTCGTCCTGTGGATTTCGGACGATCTTTACCGGTTCAGGGAGCTCGGACTTGTCGATCTGCACTGGGATTCTTTCGTACAGGAGGCCGCCTGCAGATATGATCGGTCCGCAGGTTCATATGTGATCGATTGGCGGGACGCCGACGGTAGATTTTTCAGGAACACATTGCCCGACATAAACGACCCAGGCAGCGTGTCGTGCGCTGAACCGGGCGCCCGCTTCGAATACGGCGATCCGGCGGACAGCCCTGAAGGAGCCGTTAACGGAAACGTACTGCAGATAGACGGCAGGCTTGGCGACGAGCTTATACTCAGATGGACGCCGCTCGGGAATGTGTCCGTCGAAGTCCCCGAACTGATAACCGCAGCTTCGGCGGAGGATGTCCGTAAAGTACCGGCAGCAGCAGTCTATTCGGACGGTTCGACCGCGCTGAAGCGGGTGGAATGGGATACGAGCGGGATAGACTTCGGTAAGCAGGGCATATATGAGATTTCCGGCGCCGTGCTTCAGAAGGTATATAAATTTCCGCTGGCTACAGGCTACGCCGATCCAGATATTCTAAAGTGGAACGGCAGGTATTATTTCATAGCCACGAATGACAACCTGGATGATATCGGTTTATATGTGCGTGAGGCTGATACCGTTTCAGGCCTTTTTGAAAAAGGAGTAAAGGAATACCTTATCCTGGGTAAGGACGAGGAGAAAGGGTACGTTCAGACCTTCTGGGCGCCTGAATTCCACATGGTCGGAAATGAACTCTGCATTTTCTTTGCGGTCGGGGGCAAGATATGGGGACCGCAATCGCACGTAATGAAATTGAAAAAGAACGGCAGCATTACCGATCCCGGCAGTTGGGAAGAACCTGTCCGGGTATTGAGATCCGACGGCACTTATCTGGCGACGGAAGGCATTACACTGGATATGACATACTTTGAAGCAAATGAAAAGTCCTATCTGATGTGGTCCTATCGTATTTGGACAAGCGGCATAAGCTCCGCCGACGATTCCGGTTCCATGCTGTATATCGCGACTATAGACCCTGCCGAGCCATGGCAGCTCACGAGCGAGCCAGTTCTCATTTCAAGGCCGTTGTACGGCTGGGAAAACAATATGCGCACCATAAATAATGAAGGGCCTTATGCCATAGTAACTGACGAATATGTATATGTTACTTATTCAGGGGGCGCGGCCGGAGGCTATACCTATGTTCTCGGTCTATTGTCGGTGAGGAAGGGGGACGATCTGCTGTGTCCGGACAATTGGACAAAGAGCGGCGCGCCCGTCCTGTCCTATTATTCCATAAAGGACGAGTATGGCCCCGGGCACAACACTTTTTATATCGACGAAAATAACGATCTTATGATCGCCTATCACGCCCAGGAATCTCTGAAAAGCAACCTTAGGTGTACCGGTATACGGCGCGTGCATTTCGATATCCGGGGTATGCCCGTATTCGGTATGTCCGCTGAGCGGGACCTGGACCCGAAGCTTGCCGGGGTAACCACGAGGGTCAAAGTCATAAGCAATAGGCAGGAGAGCTTGCCGCGCTTATTGCGGGAACGGAGGCGCTTGCCGCGCTTATTGCGGTAAAAGGTGAAAAACAGCGATCAGTACATCATCTGGAGAAGATAATACATTGCTTCTTGAAACGGGAAATGGGAAAATCAAAACAATGGTTACGGTTCGAGCAGCAGGCCTGAAAATACGCTGCCCGAACGCTTTTCCGAAATGCTGAGCCCAGGACAGTACATACTATACAAGATACGATAAAACCGGAAGGAGTTTTTGAAATGGATATGCTTCAGATCAGGAACGGAAAAATAGCGGATGTGAACGGAAAGCCCATTCAGCTGCGAGGGACCTGTGTCGGCGGATGGATGAACATGGAGAACTTCATAAATGGTTATCCCGGGTCCGAAGTCGGCGTGCGCGCAGCCATCGCGGAAGTTTTAGGCAGCGGCAGGGCTGAATTCTTTTTCGACCGGATGCTTGACAAGATGCTGGGGGAAGAGGATATCAGGTTTCTGAAGGAATGCGGCTCGACGGTCGTACGTCTGCCTTTGAATTACAGGCATTTTGAGGATGATAAAAAGCCCTTTGTTTACAAGGAGTCGGGATTTCAAAGATTGAACAGGGTCCTCGGCTGGTGCGAAAAGTATGGATTATATGCGATTCTCGACCTGCACGCTGTCCAGGGCTGGCAGAACACGGACTGGCATTGTGACAATGACAGCGCGCAAGCCTTGTTCTGGGAGCACCCGCATTTCATCGACAGGTTTGTTGCGCTCTGGGAGGAATTTGCCCGGAGATACAAGGACAATCGTGCCGTGGCAGGTTACGATGTAATGAACGAACCTCTCTGCAATGCCGCGAGGGGCAGGTTCACAGACGTGGACAAGTACGGACGCAGCTGGGACAGGATCAATGCGGTTTTCCACCGGGTTGTGGACGCCATCCGCAGGATAGATCCGCAGCATATCATATTCCTTGAAGGAGATTATTTCTCATCGCTGTTTGACGGTTTCGAGGCTCCGTTTACGGATAACCTTGCCTACAGCAGCCATAATTACACTGCCTCGGGCTTCGGCCCCGGAGCGTATCCCGGCATGATCAATGGTACTATGTGGGACAGGGACAAGCAACTGAACGAATTTTTATCTCATGAGGGTACGAGGTTTACTCAAAAGTACAATGTGCCGCTGTGGGTCGGGGAATTCGGTTCGGTATATAACGGCGCGTCATCCGAGACAGAGGACAGGCTGCGCGCTCTGGACGACCAGATAGGGATATTCGAAAAGTACGGAGCACATTGGACTACATGGACTTACAAGGATGTCGGGGTAATGGGCTGGACAATGCTCGATCCCGAATCGGACTACATGCAGCTTGTAAAGCATGAACTGGAGGCAAAGAGGCTTCTGGATACGGACCAATGGATGGGCTGGCTGCCTGAGACACCTGCAAAGGAAATGATCAGGAACCTTGCCGAGTATGCAAGAAAGACGATAGGTGATGAAGAGATCGGGTCGGGCCCGGCATACGACTATTTAAAGCAGAGGGCGCTGTCCGGTTTCGTCGGCAGCCTGATGCAGCCGGCTTACGCCAAGCTGTTCAAAGGCATGACGGAGGAAAGGATAGACCGCGTCATGGATTCGTTTGCTTTGAAAAATTGTATCAAAAATGCAGGTTTGCTCGATATCGTGAAGAAGTACACGGCCCAGTCCGTCAAATAAGTGATAGATAATCAGCTGCAGGAACCTGACAGAAAGGAAAATGAAAATATGCAATTCTTTGAAGAACCGGCCAGGAAACTGCCAGTTCGGGAATTTGACGTTATAGTAGCGGGAGGAGGAACCGCCGGCGTTGTAGCAGCTTTAGCCGCGGCGCGTCAGGGCGCAAGGACTGCGTTAATCGAAAGCAAGGGGTACCTTGGAGGCATAGTTGTTGAAGGAGGCACTGCCCTTCACAGCTTTTATAACCTGTGGAAGGCCTTCCCCGGCGTGGAAAAGCGCCAGGTGGTCAAAGGCATACCTCAGGAAATAGTCGACAGGCTCGCTCAAATGGGCGGCACTACCGGACATGCGGAAATGCTGAAGGGCTACGACTACGATTCGGTGTGCACCGTGATCGATACGGAGATATACAAGCTCGTTGCGTTTGAAATGCTGCAGGAGGCCGGAGTCAGCATACTTGTAAATACGCTGCTGACAGGTGCGGTCATGGACAGTACGCGCGTAAAATGTGTGCTGACCGAAAGCCACTCGGGGAGAGAAGCATTATTTGCGGGGTCTTTTGTAGACTGCACAGGCTACGGGGATCTTTGCGCACAGGCAGGAGCCGGCTTCACCGAGCCCAACGATTATATGGCTGCAAACAGCATAGGCGTCGGCGGGGTAAATATTGAGGAATATTACAGGTTTTTTAACCGGTGCGACGCATTGACCAACTACTGCGAAGGGATAAGAGACGGCAGGGACGGCAGGATCGTGCGGATTGACGGCAATCTTAAAAAGGCTTCGCCGGAATTTGCCGGGGAAGCGGAAAAGATCGGCATGTCCTCTGTTATTACCACACTGCACGATGATTATTTCATGTTCGTCAAGCTCAATTACAAGCTGCCTGTCAGTCCAACAGACAGGGATGCGGCGGCGCTTGCCGAGGTGGAACTCAGAAAACGCCAGTTCAAGGCAGTGGAACTGCTGCGCAAATACGTGCCCGGCTGTGAAGACGCTTTTATTGCCAGAACCAGCCCTTCACTGTGTATCAGGCGCGGCAGGTGCATCGACTGCGATTATGACATTACGCTTGAGGATGTTTTGCAGGGAAGGCATTTTGAAGACGATGTTTTTACGTATGGCTTCCACGATCGTGCGCCACAGCTTCAGATCAGAAACGGCGGGACCTACGGCATCCCTTACGGGGCCTTGAGGGTTTTGGGGATAGATAATTTGCTGGCGGCGGGCATGCTGATCACCTCGGATCATGACGCTCACATGTCCACCCGGAACACCGTGTCCTGCATGGGACAGGGACAGGCGGCAGGAACAGCGGCGGCGATCTGCGCAAGGCAGGGCTGCGGAACTCGTGAACTGCCATACGCGCTTCTGAAGGAAACACTTTTGAAAGACGGAGTTTACCTGGAGAGCCGGCACGGTAAATGATTATCACACGTTAAATATACAGAGCGAAAAGGAGAGAAATTATGAAGGTCACAATATCAGCCGACAAGACTTGCGGCAAAGTAAAAAAGTACTGGACAAAATGCGTTGGCAGCTGCCACGGAGCTACGGCGCTGAGAGAGGATTGGCGCAGGCAGCTCAAAACCTGTCGCGAGGAATTCGGCTTCGAGTATGTGCGTTTTCACGGACTTCTGGACGACGACATGAGCGTTTGCCTGAGAAGTGACGACGGTTCGGTTGAATATTCCTTCTTCAATATCGATTCCATTTTTGACTTCCTGCTCGAGATAGGAATGAAGCCTTTCATCGAGCTGAGCTTCATGCCGGAGCTGCTGGCTTCGGGCACAAGGACGGTGTTCCATTACCGGGGCAACATAACTCCCCCTGAATCCCATGCTGAGTGGGGTAAACTGATAGAAGCCCTGGCAAGCCATCTGGTACAGAGGTACGGACTGGATGAGGTGCGGAAATGGTTCTTCGAAGTATGGAACGAACCGAACCTGACAGATTTCTTCTGGGCCGGTACGATGGAGGAGTATTTTGAGCTGTATAAAAGCGCGGCGCTGGCCGTCAAGAGGGTCGACAGCAGGCTGGCGGTCGGCGGACCTTCCACGGCAATCGACGCCTGGATACCTGAGTTCAGGGAGTTCTGCAGCAAAAACAACGTTCCGCTCGACTTCATTTCAACACATCATTATCCCACGGACGCGGCGTTCGGCCTTGGCTTGAACATGGAGGAGCAGATGGCCCGATCTGAGCGCGGCGTATTGACCAAAAGGGTCAGGAAAGCTTTGGAGGAGGCCGGTCCTCTGCCGTTGTATTATACTGAATGGAACAATTCGCCCAGCCCGCGCGATCCGTACCATGATACTCCGTATAACGCTGCGTTTGTCGTTAAAACGATCACGGATAATATGGGACTTATAGATGTCTATTCCTTCTGGACCTTCTCGGACATATTCGAAGAGAGCGGATTCAGCTCAGTTCCTTTCCATGGGGGCTTCGGTCTGATGAATATCCATGGGATTCCGAAACCTTCCTACAGGGCATTCCAGCTGCTGTCAAGGCTGAATGGGGACAGGCTTGAACTCTCCACAGGCGAGACCAGCCCCATAGTGGATTGCTTTGCCTCAAGGAATGGCAGGGATATCACGATCCTCATATCGAACCATCAGGTTCCGCTTTCACCGATACAGGCCGAAAAGGTTACTTTCGGTATCAAGGGTGTAAAAGGCGTCAGTTCTGCGTCGCTCGAGCGTATTGACGAGCAGCACGCAAATCCCAAAAAAGCATGGGTTGAAATGGGAAGCCCGACGTATCTTGACCGCGGGCAGATACAAATGCTTATGAAGGCGTCTGAGCTGATAAGCGAAGCTGTCGACTGGAGGAAGGACGGGGATGGTGTGACCATCAACCTTACTATAGAGCCTCATTCAGCAGTGGCCATTTCGCTTGTGATAGAGGACTGAGCCGCTGCATAAGTTTAATAGTTTCGCCCTGATCGTACAATGTTAAATATCTGAGAAGGTGTTGTAATGATGGAATATAGGAATATATCGTATAAAAAGACCGCAACCAGGGATCTGTACATGGATATTTTCATGCCGGAAGAAAAAAATCCCCCGCTTATAATGTGGATACACGGAGGCGGCTGGAAGGAATTGAACAGGACGTGGAATCTCGCCGTGCCAATGCTGGAAAAAGGGTATGCTGTTGCGACGGTTGACTACAGATACTGTGATGAAGGACAATTTCCTGCCCAGATGCTGGATCTTAAGGCTGCTCTGCTTTTTCTCAGGACCCGTGCCGGACAATACGGGTATGATGGTTCAAAGATAGCGGTATCGGGAGATTCCGCGGGCGCCCACCTGTGTATGCTTTTGGGTGTGTCTGCGGGAAACCGGGACTGGGAAACTGAAGAGGGAGATTACAGCGTACAGGCCGTCGTTGACATGTGCGGACCGACAGACCTGCCGTTGTCATTCAAAGGTAGGGAAGAGGATTTGAACAATGTCATAGGCGAACTTCTCGGAGCCCCGGTTGCTTCTAAGGCGGGGCTGGGCCGTGCGGCTGCGGCAAGCCCCCTCGCCTATATAAACGGCAGCGAGCCGCCGTTTTTGATATTGCATGGGTCTGAGGATCCCGTTGTATCGCCCGAACAGTCGAGACTTCTGAGAAACGCCCTGGAAGAGGCGGGAGTACCGGTCATGATGTATCTTATACCGGGCGCGGTGCACGCATTCGGGGGCAGGCTTGTGACGGACATCACCGGCGAATTTCTGGATTACTTCCTGAAGGGGATAAAGACCGTCGATACGCCGGAGATAATGAAATGTCACTGTAGGGACATTCCATACGTCAGGAAATAAAAATGTTAAGCATTCAATGATGGGAGAAGTGAGCCATGGATAGAAAAGCATATCTCAAGGAAATCGACAAGGTTATAAGCGAAGGGAAATTCAAGGACAACTGGGAGTCCTTATCGCAATTCAAGGCGCCCGATTGGTACAGGAACGCCAAATTCGGCATCTTTATACACTGGGGTGTTTACTCGGTGCCTGCGTTTGCCAATGAGTGGTATCCGAGAAACATGTACATGCAGGGTTCGCCCGAATTCGAACACCATGTCGCCACGTACGGGCCCCATAAGGACTTCGGCTACAAGGATTTCATCCCCATGTTCAAGGCGGAGAAATTCAACGCGGATGAATGGGCGGAGCTGTTCAAAAACGCCGGCGCCCGTTATGTAATACCGGTGGCCGAACACCACGACGGTTTCCAGATGTACAGGAGCGAGCTGTCTCATTTCAATGCGGCCGAGATGGGGCCGAAACGCGATGTTTTGGGCGAACTGAAGGAGGCTTTCGAGAAAAAGGGCTTAACGCTCGGCGCATCCTCGCACAGGGTGGAGCACTGGTTTTTCCTGGGGCACGGAAAAGAATTCGACAGCGATATAAAAGAGCCGCTGGCTTTGGGCGATTTCTACTGGCCTTCCATGCCGGAGCCCGACTTTCAGGACCTTTTCAGCAAACCGGAGCCTTCGCAGGAATATCTGGAGGACTGGCTGCTTCGCACTTGTGAGATTGTTGACCGTTACCGCCCGAAGATTATCTACTTCGACTGGTGGATCCAGCACAGCGCCGTAAAGCCCTGGCTCAGGAAATTTGCAGCCTATTATTACAACCGTGCCGCCGAATGGGGTACCGAGGTGGCGATCGATTACAAGCACGATGCCTTTATGTTCGGCTGTGCCGTAGTGGATATCGAGCGCGGACAGTTTGCGGAACAAAAGCCTTACTTCTGGCAGACCGATACGGCTATCGCAAGGAATTCCTGGTGCTATACTGAGAACAACGAATTCAAGACCTCCAGGGAAATTCTCTGTGATCTGGTCGATATAGTGAGTAAAAACGGCAGTCTGCTCCTTAACGTAGGGCCTAAATCCGACGGAACGATCTCTGCGGAAGACAGGGCCGTACTGACGGATATAGGCGAATGGATGAAGGCAAACAGCGAGGCGATATATGACAGCCATGTCTGGCGTGCCGCGGGCGAGGGCCCGACCAAAGTCGAGGAAGGCCAGTTCACGGACGTCAAATCGAAGGCGTTTACATCCGGGGATATTCGGTTCACCGCGAAGGGCGGCAGTATCTATGCCGCCGTATTGAATTACCCCGAAGACGGCGAAGTAAGGATCAAGTCGCTGGGCGAGAAGAATGCCGCGAAACTGCCGCATTTCCATGGCATCATAAAAGACGTCGCCGTACTCGGTTTCGAAGAAAAACCCGATTGGAAGCGGACGGAGGAAGCTCTGATTGTTTCCACGAAGAACGTGAAAAGCGACAAGCCGATTGTAATAAAGGTTTTGGTAGATTGATCCGAGGTTGTTTTATATAAGTGTCGGACCCCGATAAGAGATCGGCAGGCGGAATACGCGCCTGCCGATTTCTTATCACATGACTGACGAGCTTTCAGAATGTCAGTTGGGAAGATTATGAATTAATGGTTGAATTAACTCTTGTAAATTTGTATACTTAAGAGGTATTGAAAATAGTCTATACGAATAGGAGATGTTACAAAAATCATGAAAACAGTACGAAACAAAAGAATTGCCCGGTTTATAGCAAAAATGGCACTAATAGCAACACTAATTCTATCCACGGGTATGACAGCTATCGTTGCAAATGCGGCTGCAGGTCCATCCGTTGCAGCTACAAAGAAGATCGGTACGGGAAGTATCGTCGGAGCTTTTGATTATTATTCCAAGGATAATAAATATGAGTTGAGCGTATCAAATCCGGTAAAAGGCGCAGCATATAACTTTACTTCAAGCAACACAAAAATACTTACCGTAAAAGTTGTCGGTTCAAATGCCTATCTGACCGGTATAAAAGCCGGAACTGCAACCATTACATGTAACCAGAAACTGAAAGGAAAAACTACAAAAGTTGGAACTTGCAAGGTTACAGTAGTGAATTCAAGCTTTTCTCAGGATATGGCGCCTACCTTGTCCCTAGGTACAGGTTCCCCGGATGTGATTGATATTGAATATCGAAATAATGACGCTGTTTATACATATCTTTCCGACAGTGCAAACTTTTCAATGAAGGAAACCATCAGTAAGTTTGATGATCAGCTTTTCATTAAACATACATATACTGCAAAAGCAGCAGGTACATACACCGTTACGATTAAGGAGACATACAACAAAATCACCAGGACAGTAGGAAAAATTAAATATATTGTTGAAAAGGCAACAGTAGTACCTGAAGAGAAGATAAGCTTGGGGTCGGATATTCAGGCGTATGATCTTTTAAATAATTACAGATCTGATGTGGACTATTTATTTGTTATTGGGGATGACAGTATTGCGGAAATATCCGTCGAGGATCGCGCAATTAAGGGCATAAAAGCTGGTACTACCAATGTTGACATATATGAAAATGCAAAGACTCCCGATAAAAGTAAGCTTGTCGGGACATGTAAAGTAACTGTGGAAGAGATCGTATTGGAGAATCTTGAATGTAACTTTGACGAAACAGAGGCTTTCACTGATGAAGAACCGGTATCGGTTGAAGTTGTCAAGGAACCGTCCGATGCATATGGAACGATCGTGGTTACTTCATCCGATCCAAAGGTAGCGACAGTCAGTGATGTCGATGAAGACGGCAGATTTGAAATAACGCCTGTAAGCGCGGGAACTACCGAGATTACAATAACTTGCGGGAAAATAACCAAAACTCAGACGTTTACTGTTCTGGAAGGTGCAGACTCAGATGAAGAATAGTTATTAGTGCGTTCTCCTCTGTAACAATTGCAGATTTTTTGATTATTAATAGGAGTGGAAATCGAAAGGTTCCGGGGTATAATACCTTGGAACCTTTCGATTTGCCGCATAATTCGCCGATGATTTTATTATCTGGGTATAAGTCTGATTTCCATCCAATCGAATGCGATCCAGTCGTCAGTGCCTGCGCTGGAAGTGTTTTCGATAGTTATGCGGTTGGTTCTCCGGGGATTGACGATGTTGAACGGCAGATTTATCCAGTTGGTAAACATGCCTCCGGCAGGGACTCCGTGTTGCAGCAACAGTCTGCCGTCATGCACTACCGTACCGTTTATAGTGATCCTTGCCGAGTAGCGGTTGACGGGTACATTCGCATGGTCGTCGAGGACGGACCGTATTATCGCCTGGGCACGCTGGTTTCCGGGCACGGCTAGAAATGCGGGTGACTGAAACGTCCAACTTCCGCGGTTTCCGGTGTAAAGGATATCGGCATTTCTGCTCGGATTGCCGTAATTTGGGTATGCGCTCAGTTCCTTGAACAATGAGACGGATGCCGTTACCGGATTATTGCTTAAAAGCGGGGGAGGATCCTGCTGTGCGAGCAGCATGGGATCTATATAGTCAATGTCGTCGTCTGCTTCTGCATCTGCAGTATAAGTATACTGCACCGGAGCATATTGCACCGGGTATCCCTGCATCATCGTTGGCTGCTGATACGGCGCCATTTGTTGAGCGGTGATATACGGCTGCGTATAGTATTGGCCCGAGAACGGATAGCTCATATAAGACATTTCCATAATTCCATCTCCAAAATATTTATATTTTATACTATTCGCGACTGTCATATTATGTTCACTGCTTGCGTTGCAGTTTAATAAAGAGTCGGAACGGGATAACATGCAACCTGATCTATAAATGCCGGATCAAATCCATAGAACGTCCAGTTGCTGCCTGTCCATATATATCCTGAAACTTCGCCATACTCCAATCTTGTAGGATAAAACCAGAATGGCCTTCCTTGCCTGGGCCATACGTACGTAAATGAAAACATGCAATCGACGATGTAAGAAACAGCCGGTTTTGGAGGAATGACCGGCGGCGGAGGGGAACTCGGAGGCCCGTATTGTCTCATATGATTTCACTCCTTTTCCAATGTTTTATGTATTATAGTATGAAGGAATAATTCATATAGTTCACATAATTGATTTACCATGCGAGCAGTTGAATTATACTTTACATGACCAGCGTGTAATAATTTCGTTTACTTTCCATAAGGTAAATGGTATCATTTTCTTACAACAAATAATTCTTATTGGAGCCATATTTTATGAATAATGGAAAAGCGAGTAAAACCAGGATAGTTCTGATTTATATCCTGACGCTAATATTTTCAGCGGCTTTTGCGATCTTCGTCCACGCCATTTTCCCAGCATCCGTCGAGGTCGATAAATTAGACGGCTTCCTGGTCAGGGTTTTAGGGTTTCAGGTCGTTGCTGTCGGCTATTTTCTGTTATTGTATATCCAATGCACGGCGGCTGTCAGATATGTTACGAGAAGAGCCGGCGTTTCAAACCTGCAGGCAGGAGTACGCATGGGTATTTCGTTTGCTTTGGTCTATCTGATCGGGATGCAGGAGGTTTTGGTCGGATCGTCGCCTTTTACTGCATATGGCCTGGAATATATAAGGTATGAATTTTTTATGGGGCTTGGCGATGCAATTCCGGTATTTGCCCTGTGTATCATCATAGCCTTGTTCACGAAAAAGAACAAGGGTGGGACGGCTATTGCCGGAGAAATGGGCAGATCGGGCAGTATGTTGACTGTAATTATAATCGCGGCAGGTTTTCTGATCGAGCGGACTATAGGCTACGAAACAGGTATCGTGCTCAGCGAGCATAATACCAGTACAGTCCCATGCTATATCTGGACAGCTGTGTTCGGAATTGTCCTCGGGTGTATTTTCGTCGAGCTTTACCCGGTGTGGGGCAGCGGGCGCAAGTGGATTAACATACCGGTCAAATTTGCTTTAGTCGTTGGAGTGAACTGGATCATTTTCAACAGCTTCATTGGCATGATATTGAAAGGAGTCATGTCCCAGATGCTTTTAAGAAGCGGGTTGGATGTCGCTGTGCTTTTTGCCGCTTCGTGCATTGCCGTAAAACTGACAGGCCGCGGGACCATTGCTTCACAGCAAGCTTCATCATTTCCCTCACTTTAGCATAAATTTGCTAAATTTCTTTTAGTATGATATAGTAATGATGTAATATTGTTTTTCAACTGCCTGAATCCAGGATCGGATACTGGGAAATATAGAGCGGGAAACTCAATTTTATTGGTTTTGCGCTCTTTTTGTATTTGTTTGGAAAAAGTAGATATTTGGCCAATAACATGGACTTGCAAAGTTGGTGAATACAGAGGAAAGATGGCTTTACGACGGAAGAAAAACGGTTGACTAATATAGAATGGAGAAAGAGAATTGAGATTTAAAGAACTGAATATCATTGAGCCAATACTTGAGGCTCTGAAAGACGAAGGGTATGATGCTCCTACACAGATACAGGAACAGGCGATACCCGCCATACTTGCAGGGAGGGACCTGCTTGGATGTGCACAAACCGGCACGGGAAAGACTGCGGCGTTTGCGATTCCGTTATTGCAAATGCTGAATGGAGAAAGAATAAATGAAAAAGAAAAACATGCTATCAGGGCATTGATTCTGGCGCCGACACGTGAGCTTGCGATCCAGACCGGCGAATGTCTTCATGCGTATGGAAAATATATGAGCGTCAGGCATACGGTTATATTCGGCGGAGTATCGCAGGTTTCCCAGACGGAAGCATTGAGGGCGGGAGTCGATATTCTTGTTGCTACCCCCGGCAGATTGCTGGATCTGATGCAGCAGGGATATATTAAACTGGATCACATAAAATACTTTGTGCTTGACGAAGCTGATCGTATGCTTGATATGGGATTTTTCCGCGATGTTAAAAAAATAATGTCAAAGCTTCCTGCCGTGAAACAGACAATGTTATTTTCTGCGACAATGCCGTCTGAGATTGCCTCACTGGTCGACGAAATATTGTCAAGCCCTGTCAAAGCAGAGGTGGATCCGGTTTCTTCGACAGTTGACATTATCGATCAAACGGTTTACTTCGTGGACAAAAAAGACAAGAAAATCTTGCTGATAAAACTGCTGAAGAATAAATCCGTAGATTCGGCGTTAGTATTTACACGGACAAAACATGGGGCTGATAACATAGTCAGAGCTCTAGCAAAGGCGAGGATAAATGCTCAGGCCATACATGGCAATAAATCTCAGACTGCCAGGCAGCTTGCGCTGGACAATTTCAAGTCGAGGCGCACCAGGGTGCTTGTCGCCACAGATATTGCAGCCAGAGGGATAGATGTGCAGGAACTCTCGCACGTTATCAATTTCGACCTTCCCAATATACCCGAAACTTATGTCCATCGTATAGGAAGGACAGGAAGGGCCGGAATGGGCGGTACTGCATTATCCTTTTGCGATAATGAAGAGAAGGCATATCTCAGGGATATACAAAAGCTTATATCCAGGAAGATACCTGTGATAGAGGCGGAAACATATTCGTTGAACACTTCAGGAACCTGAAGGTATAACTAATCATATTGGGAGGTGTTACAGATACCAGCAAACAGATTGCTTATGAATGACGAAATCAAAGACAGAGAAATCAGACTTATTGACAGCGACGGTACCATGTTGGGTATTTTCTCGACACAGGAGGCTCAAAAGCTGGCCGATTCAAAGAACCTTGACCTTGTGAAAATCGTTCCGAACGCTGTGCCGCCGGTGTGCAAGATAACAGATTACGGCAAGAGCGTATTTGAACAGGCGAAGAAGGAGAAGCAGGCCAAAAAGAATCAAAAGGTCGTGTCACTTAAGGAAGTCAGATTATCAGCACAAATCGAAGAGCATGATTTTGGCTTTAAGGTTAAAAACGCATGCAAGTTCCTGGAGGATGGGGACAAGGTAAAAGTAAGCATAAGGTTTAGAGGCAGGGAAATGAAATATACTCCGCAGGGTCAGGAAGTGATGGCCAGGTTCGCTGAATCCGTAAAAGATGTGGGGACGGTTGATAAGCCATCCAAAATCGAGGGTAGAACCATGGTAATGATAATGAGCCCTAAAAAAACCTGATTAAGCATTAATGGATGATGAAGGAGAGCCGGGCTCTCCTTTCAAGTATACAAAGAATGTGCCGGAAACCCTGGCATGACCGGCCAGTAATCCGCAGCCGGCCCTGCCCAAGCCGGGAGACTTGGGCAGGGCGCAAATTGACAAAGGGAAATGCATTATGGCAAATGTCGATAAGCATTGGTATAATATGATAATATGCTTTAACGAGCTGAGGCTAGAATAAAGAGACATAATATCCGGTTACTGTGCCGTGCTTTGAAACAAGGGGTCAGATATGTCGTTAAACTACGTTCAAGATATGACGGAAGGGAATGAAGTCAAGCTCCTGCTGCAGTTTTCCCTGCCGATGCTTTTAGGTAATATTTTCCAGCAGCTTTACAATTTGATAGATTCGATTGTCGTCGGCAGATTCATAGGCGCCAACGCGCTGGCAGCCGTGGGCGCTACGAATTCCATCGCTTTTCTGTCTTTCTCCATATGCTTCGGATTGTCAATCGGGGTCAGTATAGTTGTTGCGCAGTATTTCGGCGCCAGGAAGGATGAAGACATAAAAAAGGCCATTGCCAATGCGGTATATATCATACTTGTATCGGGGCTTTTTATGAGCATACTGACTTCATCCCTTGCACGCCCGATATTGCAGGCGATGCACACTCCGCCCGAAATACTGGATGATTCCACGAGGTTTTTGAGAATAATGGCGGGAGGCATGCTGGCCGTGGCGGCTTACAACGCTATAGCCGCCATACTAAGGGCTTTGGGGGATTCCAGGACGCCGCTGGTGTTTCTGATTTTATCCTGCGCGATCAACGTTGCACTGGACCTGCTGTTTGTTCTCAGACTAGGCTTCGGTGTTGCGGGTACGGCCTGCGCCACCGTGATCTCGCAGGGTATAGCCGCTCTGGGCTGTGCAGGTTTCGCACTTGCCAACAACCCGTATTTCAGATTGAGAAAAGAGCATATGAAATTAGATTGGCCTATCATTATTAAATGCGTAAAGGTCGGTATCCCTGTGGCGATGCAGAACTCAATGATCGCCGTATCGCTGATAGTCCTTCAGAGAGTCGTAAATGGCTTCGGAGAGGTGACTGTCGCGGCCTATACGGCGACCAGCAGGGTGGAGCAACTGGTACAGCAGCCATTAATTTCACTGGGCGCCGCCATGTCAACCTTTGCAGGGCAGAATACGGGGGCAGGCAAGCTCAAAAGGGTCAAAACGGGATACTATAAAAGTATTGCACTGGTTGCCGGCTTCAGCCTTCTGGCGCTGCTTGCAGCGCAGTTCGGCGGTCGCGGGATCATGAAGATATTCGTAAAGGAAGAAGCTGTTATAGCTCTAGGTGCAACGGCGATCAGAATCACCAGCTGCATGTATTTCGCCCTTGGTATGATTCACATCACAAGAGGCCTGTTGAATGGTACGGGGGACGCATTTTATGCAATGGTCAACGGTTTTGTGGAGGTAATCGGCAGGGTGGGATTCTCAAGTACACTGGCCATGGTCCCATCTATAGGAGTCTGGAGCATATGGGCTACCACCGGCCTGACCTGGCTTATTACGGCTATTGCAAGCATAATACGCTACAAACAGGGCAAATGGAAGGAAAAGTCGCTGGTGGCCGGGGAGACTTCAACCGCATCCGATGACGCATCATGAGCCTTGCGCGGAAGCAGCAGGCCTACGGGCCTTTTTACCGGATACTTTATTCTCTTCGCACCATATTTTCATGAATTGAATATATTCTGGAATCGGCATAATTTCCAGATCATCCTGGGTAAAACCGTCAGCTTTGCGCTTATCATAAAAATCCGACATGAAGTCGTTGAACTTATACCAGATCGAACTGGCGCTCGGAACGCCTTGCGGTGAAATGGATTCGACAAACCAGTTTCTTACTTCCTGAACAAGTTTGTAAGGCTCCTCGTTTCGCAGATTTTGAATAGTCTCAATTCCCCGGAATCGGACCTTTCTACAGCGACTAGGAGGCGTTTATTGCGCAATCGTACGATATGACGAAGTACTTATTATTTATATTTTGTACGTATAACGTACACGAATGGAGGAATAAACTTGGTTGAACTTTGGGATATATTAGATAAAAACGGTAATGTAACAGGACGTGTTCACGAGCGTGGCAAGCCCATGAACAAAGGCGAATTTCACCTTGAGGTTTGTGTTTGGATTGAGAACGACAACGGTGAATACCTTATATCGCAAAGGTCGCTGAACAAGACGTTCCCAAATATGTGGGAATGTACGGGCGGAAATGCGGTTGCAGGCGATGATAGCTTGACTACGGCATTGAAAGAAGCAAAAGAAGAATTAGGCATTATTCTTGAGCCGCAGAACGGACGAATGATTCAACATCATTTACCGTGTGGCAATGTTGAATGTCACGGTTTAATTGATGTTTGGTTATTTCGGCAAAATGTAGACATATCAACCGTAATTCTTGCTCCTGATGAAACCTGCAATGCAATGTGGGCAAGCCGTGATGAAATTAACCGTATGATTGACGAGGGAACATTCACAACATGGAAACAATATACATACATTGACGAATTGTTTGATGAAAATAAAATGGATTGATAGATTACACACAGTATAAGCATTTTTAGTACAAACTACTACACAACATTTATAAAATTAACAGCCGTAACAACTCCAAATTACTTATAGCCTGCTAATGAAAAATGAGAAGCTTTTATAGTAGTAAATGCCACAACCTTGAAAATAAAGCCTTTGTGGACAATCGTGGCCAGACTGTCCGAAAAGTCAGTGAAATCAGCATTTCGGATAATAAGAGTAAGGTGGGCAATGTTACCATAATGTGCCAGTTTGTGATATAATATAGCCATCAAATGCAGTTGTGAGGCTTGTTATGAGGTATATTGAAGGAATCGACAGAAAGCAAATTTCCTTTCTCCCTGATTGTATCGAGGACCTGATAGGACAAGACAATCCGGTAAGAGTGATAGATGCTTTTATCGATAGTCTTGATTTGGAACAGGCAGGATTTCAAAGAGCAACTCCAAACTGGACAGGCAGGCCATCCTATGACCCGGCAGATTTACTCAAGCTCTATGTATATGGATACTTTAATAAAATACGTTCCAGCAGAAAGCTTATGCTCGAATGCGGTAGAAATATCGAGCTCTTCTTCCTCATCAACAGGTTGACCCCTGATTTCAGAACAATCTCTGATTTCCGCAAAGATAACGCAAAAGCCTTAAAAGGTGTCTTTCGTGCTTTCGTAAAGCTTTGCTTGAAGCTGGAACTATACCAAAAGGAACTTTTGGCGGTGGATGGTTCAAAGTTTCGTGCAGTCAACAGCAAGGATAATACATATAACGCGGAGATTCTGGAGAAGAAACTGAAGAGGATTGATGAGAACATCACAGAATATTTATCCCAGATGGATGCCTGCGATGCTTCTGAGCCTGATGCACCTTCATCGGAACAGATCAGGGAAGCCCTCCAGGAATTGACACAACGGAAAGAAAAATATCAGGAATACCTCAGGGATCTGATGGAGAGCGGAGACACACAGATTCTAACCACAGACCCGGAAGCCCACCGCATGCACACAAAGGACGGTTTCAACTGCTGCTACAATGTACAAACTGCCGTCGACAAGGGAAGCCACTTGATTGCGGAATATGAAGTGACCAACCGGAACAATGACCAAGGTCTCCTCAGCCAAGTGTCGGAGAGTGTGAAGGCAGCACTGGATATGGAAATCGTGGAAGTAGTCGCGGATAAAGGGTATGAAAGCAGAGAAGATATTCTGGAATGTGTCATGAACGGCACCATTCCGAATGTGGCTCTGAAATATGACAAGAATGAGAGAGTCTATGCTATCGATTACGAGGAAAACGTAATCTCGGAGCAGGACAGAAGCTCAAAAAAGCCGGAAGATATCCAGAAATGCATCAAAGCGGGAATTTTGCCTTCATGTTATGAAGGCTCGGCAATCAGCGTTGAAGTTCAAAAGTTGTCACAACTCAGCTGCTTTACCCGGAACGCGGATGGAACAGTGACCTGCCCCATGAGGAATATCCTGGCAAAAGTGAAGCAGAAAGGGAAGTGCTTGATCTATGCCAGCAGAGAGGCCTGTCGCCAATGCCCGAACCGGTGTACGGGCGGAAAAGGCTTTAAAACAGTCAGCTTCGGACCGTATACAAGCTATGTGGCAGTAAGAATGTACGGTGATGGAAGGTATAAGCTTAACCCAATCCCGGAGGGAGTTCCGCTTAATCCCTTTAACCACACGCTTGACCGGAAGGACTACGACAAACCTAAAAAAGTAATGTTGAAAATAAATCCTGATTCACAAAAGTTCAAAGAGCGAAAATGCCTGTCAGAGCATCCATTCGGGACAGTGAAATGGTACCACGGCGCACACTACCTACTATGTAAGGGGAAAGAAAAGGCCACAGCTGAGCTGGGGCTTAGTTTCCTTGCATACAACTTGAGAAGGGCAATCAATTTGGCAGGGACTAGGAAATTGATCGAAGCAATATAGGGTTAATACCCTTAATGTTTCTTTTTTGTTCTAAAAACGCCTGCAAACGCACGAAAAAATATCTGCAAAAACGCTGAAAAGCCTTGAAATCAAGGCTTTTCAGACAAATTGTGGCGTGCCTGAAGGGATTCGAACCCCCGGCCAACGGATTAGAAGGTATAGTTTAGCGGTCATGCTATTTCATAGAAGTGGCTATTATGTAAGGTTCCAAGTCATACCTAGTTTTCTGTGGGATACTAAATCATACTATTTCTTAACGGTTTAGGGGTGGAAATAGGGGTGGAAAAATATTGTTATCTGTCAAATGTTCTAAGTCGATTCGAAATATACTTATATTTTGTAGCTATAGGTAATATTTATCAATAAGTTTCGTTGTTATTACACTTATCCAATAATAATACATCAAATATCATAAAAATATGGATTGTTTTCTTTAAGCATTTTTATCGTAGATATTACCTTATTAAATGCCTCAGTATGTCTTGTAACATAAATTAAGCAATAATGCTGTGCTATATAAATATCTGGACAATTCTTTAGAATGTCTGACCAGAAATTGAGGTTAAAACTCGTTCTACGTTCTATCTCTTCCTTAATGCTAATCTTATCCCAAGTGTTATCAGCCTCTTCTAATAAAAAATTCGGGTCTCTTAAGGAAAAGTTGTAATTTACATATTTATCGTATATATCTACTTCTTGTGGATGATTAAAAACATACCATTCATCATAACCTGCATGTGGAATAGAGTTTAAATTAAGAATTCTGGGTATATAAAGAATTTGATTTCTTTCATACCATCCATTCCTTTTTTCTTCTTCGTTTGGCTTAATTGGACCACTATCAAAAGCAGAAATTGCTAATGATTTTCCAATAAAAATATCAGCACAATACTTAAGTAAGTCACTTAACTGTACTTTATCTACTTGAATCCATTTATATATATCAAATTCACCAGAATACATGTTATGCCTCAATCCTTCCTGATTATTTGCCGTTTAATTATTTTCCAAAATATCTAGGGAAGCTTTGGCCATTTCATCGTTTGGGTTAATTTTAAGGACTGATTTGAAAGCCTTTATTGCATTTTCGTTCTCGCCATTTTTGTTATATGCTAATCCTATATTATACAAAGCATCAATTGAATTTGGCTTTAATTTTAACTGCTTGTTATAGTATTCAATTGCTTCGGGGTATGCACCCAGCATATAAAGCGCATTAGCTTTATTACCATATACCTCGCTATTATTATCAATTATTTTTTCTGCCATATTAATTTCTTGTAAAGCTTCTTCATACTCCTTAAGCTGAAGTAGGGCATGCCCTTTGTTTAAATGAGCTTCGCCATTAGATGAATCAATTTCAATTGCTTTATTACATAACTCGATTGCTTCTTCATATTTGCCTTGTTTGTCTAGTGAGAGTCCTTTGCTTGAATATGCATCAGTTTTATTAGGATCGATTTCAATTGCCTTATCATAGTACTCTATTGATTCATCAATTTTTCCCAGATAGTACAAAGCAACACCTTTATTATTGATTGCAGTATAATCGTTTGGATTTTCACTTATTGCCTTGTCTAAGTATTTAATTGCTTCTTCATATTTCTCTTTACTAATTAGCTTTTTTCCTTCTGCGTTATAATCTTGACCTGCACAAGACACTAAAAGGAGTAAACTTAAAATAATAGAAAAATTAATTATTCTTTTTAACAAAACCACAATCACCCCTCCAATAAATCAATTTATTATGATTTTAACCAAATCTGGAACTCATCTGATGTGATTTCCCCTGATCGAGCACTTTCAAGCATATTCTTCGCTTCAATATACCATTCGTTGAATTCAGCCTGGCTCATCTTTTTGCTATACCTTACCCGGGCAAATCTAGTTTTATATGCTCGGTTATAAGCTTCGAGCAATGGATCCTGCTTTAGCTTTTTTGAAAATGACCTGTTTGATCCAATTTCAGAGCAAGCCTTATTTTCACCTTCTGCAATATTATCGCAGTATTCGATATTCATATTGCTGACAATAAAGTATTTTCCGCAGTTTCTACATCTTCTTACCTTCATGTTGTTTTCAACCATTTTTATAAATTCAACCATAAGGGAACCCCAGAAATTCCCGGTATAATAGCTCTCAGATGCACGTAAATCTAGTTTAGCTAAAGTACTAATTGCTTCATCCAGAGAAAGCTTCCGGTCTGACATCAAGTCACTCGAATCCTGGACACTATAAGACCTGAGATAACCATCGTAAGACAAAAGTGCTTTGCGTTCATGATAATAATTATACAAAAATAACCTCTTTTGAATGTCCAAAGTATTATATGGTTGATTATCAACATCAAGCACCCATAGAAATAATTCGAGGATATTTTGTTGATATTCTCTTATTGGGACTGTATAGAACTTATCCCGACCTGATTCTTCTTCCATGTAATAGTAAGGCCATATTCTATCATTTATGTAATCAGAAGATTTATCGAACCTGAGTTTTCTTATTTCATCTATAAATTTACTTTTTGACATGATTTTCTTCTTGAATATTCTTTTGAAGTAATAAAGGATTATAAAATCGATCATATGTATGTTAATTATACCTAAATCCTCTATCGAGCTTGGGTGTATTTCACTAAAGAACTTAAACCCTTTTTCTATTACTTCCGAGTCTGATAATTGTTCCATTGAGGTATCCAACCTGCAGGAAACTATATCACTAACGAATGTATCAACTTTAGCTAGATCGAAGTTAATAAACCTTACAAGGTTATCACCAATGAGATATGAGAAATCCTTTGAAAAGTAATTATTAAAGCCTTTTATTAATCTATTATCCTCAATAGTAAATTGCGCCATATATACTCCAACCTTATATAGATAGTCATATTTCGCTATTTGTAGATAGTTATATCATTCTAGGTATAACTATATATTATTGTTGCTAATATTGTCAAACAATATTAAAATTGTTCATAGATAGTTTATTTAAAAAGGAAGTAACTTTCTATGAGGAGGGCGGGCAATATGGCAAAGTCAAATAAAGTTATTCGGGATTTTGAAGAGCTTCCTGTGATTATGAATGTAAAGGATTTTCAAGAAGCAACGGGCTTAAGCAAAGTAACTGCATATGAAGTGGTTAACAGCAAAGGTTTCAAAAAAATTAAAGTCGGAAAAAGAATTCTGATTCCTAAATCATCGTTCATTGAATGGATAGAAGAAAATTCTACTCTGTGTGGTTAATAAAGCAATGGACATCTTCCAAGAGGTCAAGGAGCGGGTATCAACCATCGATGCAGCCCAGCAATACGGGTTAATCCTTCATCGGAAAGGGAATACACATTGGAGTCTTTGTCCTTTCCATCAGGACAAGAGACCTTCGCTGGCTATCTTCCAGGATGACGGTTTCAAATGCTTCTCATGCGGCACTGGCGGGGCTGACAGCATTACATTTACGGCCAGGCTGTTCAAGCTTTCGATGATCGATGCAGCAAAGAAGATGGTAACGGACTTCTCCATACCCGGATTTGATCAGGATGCTATTGATGTAACCAGAAGGGAACCGGAAGAGCTTTCCTACAGTGATTTTATAACCGGCTTAAAGGAATGGGATAGGAAAACCTTTAATGAGCTCTGCGGAATCTACAAGCTAACGGGAAAGCTTCTTAGTATTTGGGATCTGGAAGAGGAACTTTTTTCTGAACTGGTGACGATCCACACCGATGCGGATACATGGACTGATATTCTCATTTACGGCGACATGATGGACAGGTTCAATCTATACAAGCACTTAAAGAATATCGGCTGGGGGTGAAATGTTGAAAGATACGAAAGATCAATTTGAACAAATAAAGGACGATCCGGCTGTAAAGGTGATAGCCATGGAGGGCCGGAAAAAGAAGGAGCAGGAAAGGCAGGCTAAAAAGCAGGGCACAGATGCTGCCGATCCGGGTGAGGAACTCCCAGGGGAAACAGAATCCGACAAGGAACTGAACCGTGTTTTCGAAGGTACTTCATACATAGTAAGAAACGGCTGCTTGATCCGGGTGGCTGGTAAAGGAGATAGGAAGGAATATAAGACCCTGACTAATTTCGTGCCAATTCCGGTTGAAGAACTTACAAGAGACGATGGGATGAATATAGAGAAGTTTTTTACTATTTACGGAAAGACCTCATCAGGTATGGAGCTCAGGGAAGTGACCATTCCTGCGGAGCGGTTCAATGCAATGAACTGGCTTTCAGCTGCATGGGGATTTGCCGCGAACTGCCTGCCGGGGACGACTACAAAGGACTATTTAAGGCATGCAATTGTAGAAGCTGGCGGCAGACATGCGAAACGAAGGGATGTCTATTGTCATACCGGCTGGCGTATGGTAAGGGACAAATGGGTTTTCCTTTACAGTGGCGGAGCGGTCGGAGATGCCAATATCAGTGTTGAATTGGAAGGATCACTATACAGATACAAGCTTCCGGATGCGGTTCCGGATTATAAAGAAGCGGCAAGAACAAGCCTCGAGCTTTTGAATATAGCGCCGAAGGAGATTATGATTCCACTGCTGGCTTATGCATACCTTACGCCATTGAATGAATTTTTTCGTAAAGCCGGAATAGAACCAGCTTTTGTTGTATTCCTCCTGGGGATGACCGGAGCAATGAAGTCAACAATTGCAGCTCTTATACTGAGCCATTTCGGAGAGTTCAACGGTAAGAGTCTTCCGGCAAGTTTCAAGGATACGCCGAATGCACTTGAAAAATACGGCTTTCTACTTAAGGACATGCTGACGGTTATTGATGATTATCATCCGACAAGTACCAGGATAGAGTCACAAAAGATGGAACAGACAGCACAATCCATAACAAGGGCTTATGGCGACAGGACAGCCCGAACCAGAATGAACAGCGACACCAATTTAAAGTTAAGTTATATTCCCCGCGGAAACATGATTATGACCGGGGAGGATACTCCCAACATTGGCCAGAGCGGAAACGCGAGGCATCTGATCCTCGAACTGAAACGGGGAGACGTAAACAAGGATTTGTTAACGTCAGTCCAGGAGAAAAGTTCATATTTATCTCTTTCAATGAGGGGCTATATAGAATGGCTCACTCCCAGGATTGATGAATTGCCGGGGTATCTTAAGAAACAGTTTGTTGAATTGAGGAAGAAAGCCCAGAACGATCAGCAGCATGCCAGGATGCCGGAAACAGTAGCATGGCTGCAAACTGGATTTATAGTCATGCTGAACTATTTCAGCGATACAGGAGTAATAAGCCAAACTCAGGTAAAAAACATGCTCCATGACTCGTGGGAACTATTCAAAGGGCTTGCAAGCAGACAAAATACAAGGCTTGAAGAGGATAAGCCAACGAGAAAGTTTATCGATGCATTGAGAGACCTGCTTGATACTTCCAAGTGCCATACAATCCCAATAAATAATTCTGGCGTTAATGCTACAAAAATGACTGGATTTATCGGATATGAAGATGATGAATTTTTATACCTGCATTCAGATACAGCATATAACGAGGTCTTCGAGTTTTATAAGAATAGGGGCGAGAATTTCCCCATCACAAAAGGAATGCTGATCAAACAACTGTCGTTTGAAAAAATGATACTCGTGGATAATGCTTCCGAACGAAGAGAAAAGGTCAAGAAAATAGGCGGGAAGAGCATTAGGCTCCTTTGGATGTATAAAAACACTTTGAAAATATGTGAGTAACGCAAAAAAACTGGTAACTTTGGTAACCGTGCCTGAAATGCAGTAATAACGTGGGCTGCAGAAATTAGCAAGTGGTAACTTTGTGGTAACTTCGTGGTAACCGATCGGTAACCTCATTGTTATTTCGGAGGGTTACCAAAAAGTTACCGAAAGGTTACCAAAAAGTTACCACTTTCAAACCCCGAATGCATTGAAAACAGAAGGTTTCAGAAAAGGTTACCAAAGTTACCGCTTTTCTAGGAGTACACATATAAAGGAGATATAAAAAATGAATGTCTGGAAGCCGGAAACAGAGGAAGAGCTGATTATAAACATGAAACGGGATTATAACAAATTGGTTGCCCGCCAAAAGAAAGCAGAAAAATATCTTGATGATGGATCCATTCCAATACGTGAAAGAGAAGAGCATATTCCGCTATTTCTAGATATTATCCGGCAGCTGGATGAAATATTCAACTCGCTAAAAAGTATGAATGTCAGTTGTACAGATAATGAGATATTGGAGGGCTTTGAATTGAAGGAGCGTGACACAAAAGCATATGAATAGGTGGGAGCTTTACGAGATTCTAAAATGTAACAAGGCAATAAGTATGCAGATAATTCATGAGGTTGAGAGCATGAACCCCGGCGAACTCCGGGAAGGTATTCTTGAATACCTCTTGATAGTAATACAGGATCAGAACAAATCTCCTCCAGGTAAAACTTGAGATTGCTTGTGAGAATAATAAAACGCGAAAGGATGTGTCAATTTGTTCGGAAACAATTTAGACAATGCAAAAAACGGCCTCAAGAGCCTGGTTGAGGAATTCAACCTAAAAGGCCAGAAGAGAGAAGAGAAAATACGGCAAAAGCTCGGAGAAATGGACGGGGACATTCAAAAGCTCAGGGAGCAGATCGGGAACGAGACCCAGAAACTTGTTGACGCCGAGATCGAGGAGGATGCAAAGGCACAGGATCAGGCATCGAAAAAGCTTGATTCCCTGAGAAGACAGCTTGAAGACATGGAAAGCAAGAGGGCGGGGTACCAAACGGCAATGGCTTCCCCCGGATTGTCACAGGACGAAATCAACAGGTTCGTGGCGGCTGTCACAAAAGCGAGGCAGGAGCGGGCAAGAAAGCTGCAGGACATCGGAAACCGCCTTAAGGAAATTGATGCGGAGATACAGAGCCTCAATACCGAGCGTATAAGCCTGGGCGACCAGAGTTACAGGCTGCAGCAGAACGAGGAGGCACTTGCGGCAAAGCCTTTAATGAAGTACATAGACCCGGAATTCGGGCGTGAGGAATATGATACTCGGATGGGTGACTACCAGGACACGTTCAATGAATGGCTGAGAAATGGAAAAATAGGTTGACAAGGGGGAAAACGAATGAATTCACAGTATTCAAATGTCACAGTAACAAGGGATGAAGCGGATAAATATCGTGAAGCTGCAGCCGATGCCATACTGATCAGGGCGGGAGTTCAGATGGACAGGCCTTCGCCGGGAGCCGACGATCTACGGAGTATGAGGCTGAAAGACCTTGCGGTTGAATGTGTCGCAAAAAACGGCAACGGGAGAGCGAACAATCTGAACGATGAGGAACTGTTACGGGAGGCTTTGAGCCCGGACAGCCAGTTCTCAAGCATAGTATCAACTGCGGCAAACAAATCGGCGGCAATAGCATACAATGCAGCTCCCACCACATACAAGGCATGGACTTCAAGGGGAAGCAATCCCAATTTCAAGACTGCGACACATTACCAGATATCCGAAGCCGGGGGACTTGAAATGATACCGGAGAAAAGGGAGATAAGACTCGATGACGTGTTCAAATTCGATAACGTGTTCAAATTCGATGAAATGGAGGACAGGGGCGTCCACAAATCAGTCGCCACCTTTGGGAGGTCGTGGGGATTCAGCAGGCAGGCGATCATAAACGATGAACTGGATGTGCTTGCGAAGATTCCGCAGGCATATACGAGGGCCGCATACAAGGGCATCAACAGGCTCGTGTACATGCAGCTGGGGGCTAACATCCGCATATTCGACGGCCTGCCGCTGTTCCATGCAGACCATTTCAATCTTGCCGTCAATGGCGGCGCCATTGGGATAGATTCAGTAGGTGAAGGGCGTGTTGCAATGAAGACGCAAAAGAACCTGAGGGGAATGGAAGTTATCAACGCTAGCCCTGCCATACTGATTGTGCCCAGTATCCGTGAAGCGGATGCAAGGAAGTTTGTCGATACGAACACAAGGCCCACCACATTCGCGGAGGTCAACCCGTTTGCCGGGAAGCTCCTGGTTGTGACGGACAGCGAACTGGACAGCTACAGCCCGACGGCATGGTACTTGGCGGCTGATCCGAAAGAGGTTGAGACGATCGAGGTTACATATCTCAACGATACGGAGGTCCCAACCATTGAAAGCAAAGTGAGTTTTGAAACGCTCGGGATCAATTTCAGAATATACATCGATTACGGCGTCACAGTCCTGGACTACCGGGGATTGTATAAAAACAGCGGCATATAACCCAAAGCCTATTAACAGGAGGAAAAACAATGGAGGTGGTTGATTTGGAAACAAGGATAAAGCCGCAGATAGGGATACAAACGGATAGAATCGTCAATTTCGATATAAGGACACTGAGAGTAAATGAAAGGCGCGTAACGGTTTCATTCTCCTCGGAAAAGCCTGTAGAACGCAGTTATGGACTGGAGATTCTCCAACATGATCCGGGCAGCATAAACCTTAACAGGTTGAATAGTATCGGGGTGGTACTATTTAATCATGACAAGAACCGGGTGATCGGCAGGATTGAAAATGCCAGGCTGTCGGTCGGTGAATACCGTACATATGCGGATGTGGTGTTCGACCAGGACAAGGACTCGGATGCAATTTTCAGCAAGGTACAGAGCGGGACATTGAAAGGTGTGTCTGTAGGGTATGACGTGGACGACTGGGAGGAAGTCTGGGACGGAAAGATGTCCCGAAACGGAAGATTCAAAGGGCCAGCCTTTGTTGCAGCGAAATGGACTCCTTTTGAAATTTCAATTGTTTCCGTGCCGGCCGATGATTCCGTCGGCGTCGGCCGGGACATGGCCGGAAGGAGCAGAACTGGTGCGATTGATGTCTATGAAAGACAGCTCATAATAAATAAGAATTTTATCAATATGCTGTAAAGCCTGCATGACCTGGACAAGTCTTTAAACTGTCCCAATCCTCCCTACAATACATAAAAGGTGAATAGCGTGAATTATGAACAAGTAAAAGTCATGTTTGAAATACTAAAGAATACTTTGGCTGTTAGCGCCGACATGTTGGAATACCAACAGCACATTTCATACCAGGAGCTTTTGAAAAGTAGCGACAGACAAAATTATCTTGGAATGTCCATGAATTTGAAGAATTCCGGATCGAAGGTTATAAATCTTGACCTGTTTAAACCGGAAAATAAGGACAAGATTGAAGTTATAGTGAAGAATAGAATCCCGGCTCCGGATATTAATTTCACCATGTATGACAAACCGCTGGTATTCGTCAATTTGGACAGGATACGGGACGGACATGGAAAGGGAATTGCGGTAAGCTTTCTTAATAGAGAAATATCGGGCTGGAGTGAAGAGCCGTTGTCCCTACGGACAATGATTGCCTGTGTCATAGTTCATGAACTTACCCATTGTCAGATGGACCAGGAAGATTTCGAGGATTGCACCTTGTGCCTGGTCTGTCGCCACTGTAAAAATTTTTACAGGAAGATGGGGGATAACTGGAGGGAAATTATAAAAGCGGATTGTTTACGCAAAATCGATTATGTGTTTTATGGGGTGGCATATGTTGATACTCACATGGACATAACGGGATGTAGGTTAAACTCGGAAGCATTTTTTGACGGCATATATTAGAAGAAACTATTCAGTTTGAGTTAGACACTTTATAAACATATGTCCAATATGCAAAAGTAGAGGGGTCAATGACAAAAGTTGAAGGGCATACTCCGGGATATACAAGGTAGGGTTACAAATGAAATCCCAAAACACTATTGAAATAAGGATTCTTTAAAAAAGTTATGCACGATTGTACCAATATAAATACATAAATTTAAAGAATGTTGATTACAAATCGCGGGTCCTTCCCAGGGGGTGGGGGGAGTGCGGGTCTAGCGAATCCCGGGAATCGACCGGGTTAGAAAAATTTTTTGAGGGTTACAACCGTGAAAACAAGGCTGCGAATTCCAGGCTAAACCGAAAATGGAATAACGATCGGCAATGATTAATCCGTCCTATGGACAAATAGGGGCCATTGGTTTATTAAATATCACTTTGATGAGTACAGGGGGAAAAAAGACAGTGGATGAAGCTGATATACAGAGGATAGCAAAACAGGTGGCTTACAAGAACGTAAATGAAGAAATGGAAAAAGCCTTTATAGAGAGGCAAGGGAAATATGAACAGATGGTGCATGATATTCTCTGCCAGCATCAGAGCCGGAAGGAATTCCTTGCATCGGCCATGAAGCCGAAAGACTACATAAAAATGCCACAGGAACTTGCAAGAGAGTATACCAGGAGGGTGAACAATGCACATTTCTTGACAACCTGTGTTGAAAATGCCATGGAGGGTATCGAAAGTGCGGAGCTTCGCCAGGTTATCGATCTGACCTACTTTCAGCACGAGACAATTACACAGATAATGGATCGGTTGTTTTGCAGCAATAACACGGTATTACGCTGGAAACAGAAAGCCCTTCACGAAATAGCCGTCAGAATGTTCGGTGTGGACGCCCTTGGATTGGAGGAACTATGACGATAAAACTTATGGACAAGGAGCGATTCCAAGTAGCCCTGTGGAAGGTTGAAAAGCTCATGGAAGAAATCCAGGATATCGATAAGCGCCTGGATTTATTCAGTGAAATCAAGGCTGTTACCTACACCGCAGGGCCAAAAACAAAAGGCTCAAAACACAGTATTGTTGAAAACGTTGTAATGAAGCGGGGAGGTCTGCAGGAAGAAAAGCAACTGAAGGAATTCGAGCTGCAGCTTGCCCGGTTTGACCTGTCAAGTGAACTGGATCGGCTGTATAGTCACCTTTGGCCGGGAACAATTCAAATGATTAAGGATTATTATATAAATTGCTTAGATGACAGTATGATGGAAAATAGATTCGGTAAAAAGTATAAGGAAAAGATAGGTAAAGCAGTTGAATGATATTCAGCTGTTTTATTTTGTAGAAAATTCTTTATTTATAGGAGGAACACCTAACATTTTGAAGAATATATCTATTATCTTTTATAATAATGGAGGTTATTATGGCTATACCACATATTGCTCATGTTACAATAAAAAACTATAGAAATTTTGAATATCTTGATATTGATACTGATGAAAAACAACTTGTACTTGGTGAGAACGCTTCTGGAAAAAGTAACTATATAAAGGCGATTAGGCTTATCCTCGATCAATCAATGTCTGATCAAGATAGAACGTTAACAGAAGATGATTTTTCTAATACTATCAAGAAGCCTATGGAAAATGGAGTTGAGATAGAAATATCGCTATATATTGATGGCTATAAAGATAGTCCACCATTAATGTGTATTATTGGCGATGCTATTGTATCGCTAAAAAGTAGAAATTTTGCTAAAATTACATATAAGTTTGTTCCTGTCGATGTGAAAGAGCCTAAAAAAGGATATCATTATATTATCTATAAAGGGAATGATGTAAAGAATAAATTTGATGCTTTTTGTAGAAGATTTCTAAATGTTAAAGTTATTAATGCGCTAAGGGATGTTGATTCCGATTTAATGTCTGTTAAGCGATCTCCGTTACACGCAATTTTAAATAAATATAAAATAGATTTAGAAAATGAATGTTATAAAGACTTATTTGATGCTATTCAAGCAGATAATAATAAACTTCTTCAAATTGATGAAATAGCAGATGCGCGAAATAATATTAAAGCGAATGTTGATGGTGTTTTGAAAAGATATAACAATTCCCAAATAGATATAGGCTTATCAGAGTTGAACCCAAATAAACTTATAAATTTACTTCGTATTTTTGAAAATGGAAAGAATCTATCTGAAACCAGTCTGGGAATATGTAATGTAATATATATTCAGCTTATTTTGCAACAGATACAAAATCAACCGATCCCTACCTTCATATCAAAGAAGTTTTATGAAAATTTTGAAAAAGAAGAAAAAGAGATAGTTGAAAAATACTATGATAAAACTAAAGAAGGCAACCTTATATATAAAACAATAATAACTGATGAAAAAGATAAAAAAATAATTTCTGATTGCCTCTCAAAATTAGATGATACAAGAAACAGTACAACATTTTTACTTCTAGAAGAACCTGAGGCGCATCTACATCCTTCGTTTCAAAGGATGATTTATAAAGATATTTTTACAGATTCTTTTACATCAATAATAATGACATCACATTCTCCGCACTTAGCATCTATATGCCCAATTAATTATATTGTTAGCTTTAGGAGAAATAGTAAGAATATCACTGTTGCTAATACAAGCTATAATGCAGGGCTTTCGACAAATGAAATAAAAAATCTACAAAGGTATATAGATGTAAACAGAGGAGAAATATTTTTCGGAAAAGGTATAATTTTGGTCGAAGGTATTTCAGAGGAGATACTAGTACCTGTTATGGCACAAAAAATGAGCAATGATTTAGATTCAAAAGGCATCATTATTTGTAATATAAACTCTACTAATTTTCTGCCATATATTAAATTGTTAATAGCATTAAACATTCCATACGTTGTTATAACAGATGGTGATCCAACCTGTGAAGAAAATGGTGCAAAACGTATGGAGGATTTGTGTAGAGAAATTTATACCAAAGAAATATTGGAAAAATTCTCAACCTGGAAAATGTTTTTCTTATCCAATGGCTATTTCATTGGTGAAAATACTATTGAAATAGATGTTATGAAGGCATTTAAAGCTAACGGTGAGTCACTTTTGTTAAATGAAGTGTTTGGTAATTCAACAAAAGGTGGGGATATTCAAAAGAAGAATTTTAAATCAAATTATGACAATAACGACTTTGATGCATGCTTACGTACTATTGAAAGTAAAAACGTAGGGAAAGGTAGATTTGCACAAGAATTAGCTATAGCTGCTTTCAAAAAAGATTCTATCCCAGAATATATTAAAAATGCAATAACAAAAATTTATGAGTTGGTGTAAATGGCATGAATTATACAGAAGTATATTATGAAAAAGTTGAGCAACTAAATAAAGACAGGATGCAGAAAAAAGCTTTAAATGCTGTAGGAAACACGGTTGTTTTAGCTGGACCAGGTAGTGGAAAGACGTCTGTCCTCACAGTAAAAGCAACGATGTTACTAAATAATTCAATTGAGCCCTTTGGAATAGCTTGCATTACTTATAGTAGAGAAGCGGCAATAGTAATGGGGCAACGAATAAAATCGTATGGTGTCAGCGAAAATAAAAGACTATTTGTTGGGACGATACATAATTTCTGTATAACTAATATTCTTATGCCATTTGGTGAAATTTTTGAACTTAAATTACCATTTCCACTAAGAATAGCAACTGCAAGTGATAGAAAAAAAGCATTTGAAACTGCTAAAGAAATTGTTGAAGGGGCAGAGAATATAACTGATACTGATATGAATACAGAACGCAGAAACAAAGTCGGTAAGTTAAGTTCCATTAAACCTCCTTCATATGATGTTGCATTAAAAACTGCAATCGAGTATGAGAAACTTTTACATACAAGTGGCTTTATTGACTTCGAAGATATTATTAATTACTCTGTATACCTGATTCAAGAGCATGAGTATGTAAGAGAAGCTTTATCTGCTAAATATCCGTGGATACTGATTGATGAATATCAAGATTTAGGTAAACCATTACATGAAATTGTATTATCTTTATTACATTTCACTGAAATTAAACTGTTTATTGTGGGGGATCCAGATCAATCTATTTACGGTTTTACTGGAGCCAATCCGAGATATATTAATGAGCTAATTGAAACAACTAGATTTGAGTGTATCGTACTTGAAAATAATTACAGAAGTCCGCAAGGTATTGTCGATGCAAGTATAGATGTTTTAGGGCAAAAAAGAGAATACCATTCAGCAACTGACGAATTTATAGAAGCAAAATTTGACTTTATTGAGTTAACAAATGGTTGGGTAGATCAATTTAATTACATAGCAGAACACATTATTCCTAAATGTGATAGTGAGAATATTCCGCGAGAGGAGATTGCGATTTTAATAAAAAACCATAGTGAGATTGCAGTATGCTCAAAATTATTAGAGAAATATGGAATTGAGTGTTATATAAGTAAGAAAGGGTTTGATAGAACTCCACTTATACATTGGCTGGAGAATTGCGCAGCATGGTGCTCGGGTTCATTTACCAATTCTCTAATAGAAATATTTAATGAATGGTGTTGCAGATATGATTATTCAAATAGTTACTTTATAGGTGGTACTTCTTCTATTATTGCTTTTAGAAATATTTTAGATAAAGCAAAATCTATTAATAAATTAACAGATTGGATAGATTACCTAATGCATGAGTTACACATCCCCGAGTTAATTGACATTGATGAAATGGAAAATCTGAATAATTTCATTGAGATAATAAACAGTGAAGAATTTGAGCATTATTCAGTTGATATGTTTTCAAAGATTGGAAAACCAATTAATCAAGTGGTTTTATTAACCTGGTTTGCAGCAAAAGGTCTAGAGTTTGACTTAGTAATTCTCACAGGAATGGATGAGGGAATGATGCCGGATTATAAGGCACTGAACGATAGCGAACATATGGAAGAGCAAAGTAGGATGTGTTTTGTTGGCGTTAGTAGAGCAAAGAAAAACTGCATTTTGTTAAGGTCTCGGCAATATTCTGTGTATTCAAAGAAATACAATAAATATTATACTCACGATTATACACCTTCAAGGTTCTGGAACACACTTCTAGAAAAATACGGATGTGATTATTTACTATAGTTCTGTATTTTTAAGAATCTGTAAACTATAAGTGCATTTATTTTCTATTGCTCAATTATATATTGTTTTGACAATGTACGTACAAAGTGGTACAATGACACAAAGGAGGTGTTCTATTTGAGCCCCAAAAATAGGCTAAATATGCGAATTGATGAGCGGTTGGAAGCCGAGGTGGATGAACTCGCTCAACTCTATGAAAAAAAGACAGGAATAAAAACTACAAAAACAAACGTAATAGAATCTGCAATAAAAGAAGGTCTGAAAATTATACGCAAAAGACTGGAAGGAAAATAAATACAAAGAGAAACCGGGAATCCTTTCTTCCCTACCAAAGTTAGAAGGATACCCGGTCTACACAGGACAAGCCTTGCGGCAAGCCCACCTTCATTATACATAATTCCCGGGCTTCCCACAAGAGAAGAGACATAAGCATAAGCCAGTACGAAAAACGCACTAGGAAAGGTTCTCATTCTAATTTTGAAGGGAGCTTATGCAGATGAAGGTTAATGTTTACGACATAGAACAATTCCCTGATGGGAAGAAATATCGGCTTTATTTCACCATAAAAAAGGGCAGGGCCACCGATCCGGTTCTAGAAATTACTAAAGGTCTGGCTGAGCATCCGGATATACTCAGGATAATTAAAAGACGTGTTGAAAAGCAACTGGTAGCCCAGGAACTTCTTGAAAGGCAGACAATGAAATTTGGTAAAGGTGATATAGTCCTTTATGGAATACAGCCAGACAGGGAATTCAACTTCAACGATACCTTGATAAAAAAGGGGAGCTTACTACTGGCAACGAAGCGGGAAGTGATACGAGCGGGGGAGCTGGGTATCGTCTTAAGGGATCGGGAGACCAGGATTGAGATAGTGCAGCCAAGTAATGATATTGGGCAGGATACAAGCGGATTTTGCGTTTTAGGCGTACTTACTGCAGTGTACGATCATGAAAGCCGAAAAATAATTGATTTTGAAGACAAGGTAAAGCAAGATATTGGTATTGGAAGGGGTTGAAGAAATGCCAAAGAGAAGGGGACATGGAGAAGGAACCATACGGCAGCGTCCGGATGGGAGCTGGGAAGCGAGGGTAACCGTAGGAGTCCAGGATGATGGAAAGCCAAAGAGATTGTCATTTTACGGTAAGGATCGCAAGGACGTCGCGGCTAAACTTGCGAAAGCTGTTACTGAATTGAATACAGGCACCTTTGTGGAACCTGCTAAAACTACTTTGAAGAACTGGTACAATACTTGGTTGTGGGAGTATAAAAAGCCCAGTTTAAAGGCTGCATCATTCACCAGGTATGAAAGCCTGTCGAGAGTTCATATATTGCCTGCACTTGGAGATATGTTTATAAAAGACATCCGGCCGGAGCATATCCAGAAATTGATTAATGACAAGAGTAAGACCGGACTGTCGCCAAGAACATTAAAGTACATACATGTAACCTTGCATAATTCATTTGAACAAGCCATGAAGAATGGCTTGATTATGCGAAATGTTGCCGATGCGGTTACACTCCCGCAGCAGAAGAAAAAGGAAATACAGGTGTTTACACCAGCGGAGCAGGTCAGGTTCATGGAAGCGGTCAAGGGTAACCGGCTGGAAGCGGCATTCATTCTGGACTTGTTCACCGGGCTTCGCCTCGGGGAGCTGCTGGCGCTTACATGGGACGACATAGATTTCAAGGAAGGTGTGCTGAGGGTAAGTCGTACCATTCAACGGGTCAAGACATATAAGGAGACCGGAAACAAATCAGAGGTGGTGATCCAGGACTCACCTAAAACAAAAGCAGGCTTCCGGAGTATACCTATCCTGGATTGTTGTTGTCAATAAAAAAAGTGCAAAAAAGGCGGAGAAAATTGAGCAGCTTGGAAATTATATAAAAAATAGTGGGCGGAAAAATTTGAGCAGTTTTGGGCGGGATCTGCTCTCTATTCATTCGGGATATACCGGACGGCTTACGGATGAGTCAAGAGTCGCTTCACTTCTACGCCTGACTCATCCGTATGTGCCATGCCTGCCTTTTCGGGTTTGATCTCAAGGCATCAGTTAAAGACCTGATACAGCTGGCTTTACAGCCTTTTCATATGGACGTAGCTTTTTCCTCAACTGCTCATGAATGTCCTGTTCTGTGTACTGGAATTCATGTCCCTCATCATCGGTTGCATGATTTCCGTACTGGTCCAACAGTTCATTTTCCAC